>NZ_CACSIS010000011.1:0-190524 GCF_902705905.1 Klebsiella sp. 18074
AAAGCATGAAGTTGAAGAGAGCCAGCTCCCTCTAAAAGAGGTGTGAAGGGAAGGCTCTCAGAGTCTGGACTTAGTACGCCCCTATGGGGCGTTTTCAATGCCACCTGCTATGCAGGTGGTTTTTTACTGGCAAGCTACGCCTGCCGGGAGTCGGCGGTGAGGGCGATAACCTCGGTGTTCAGCTCGTCGAGCAGCTGGAAGCGGCGGCGATACTCGGCGCGCTTTTTGCTGGCAATCTCCTCCAGAGACTTGCGTTCAAGGCGCAGCGGTAAGCGCCAGCGCCACGCGCCGTCGGCCTCGCCCTCAATAGACTTCCAGAACTCGTCATAGCTGGCGTGGAAGTGGCGTCCTTTACTTAAGCGATAGCGTAACGCTCTGAAAACATGGCCATTATCGCTCACGCCATAAATTGCCTGGATATTGCTTTGCGCCGCCAGCGCCCAGATAAACTCCAGCAGCAGGCGCTTAGGAAACAGGCCGTAGCAGGCACGGGTAGCTTGTTTTATCACCTCGTGCGGGACGTTGCGCCGTGGCCCCTGCAGCCCGCCGATGGTCAGCTGCCACTGCTCCTGGTCGCGCACCACGCTAAACGTCGTGCTGGCCAGCAGCGTCTGGTTCCCGTCGCGCAGCCAAAGCGTGGTTTCGCCTTCGCGCTCGGCTTTCCCGGCAGAGGAGGCCGATAGCGTAAAGCGGGCGTCATCTTTGCCCTGCAGCTCCAGCAGCGGCATCTCCTGCACCGCGGTCATGGCGGTACCCAGCCGGCCGGCGGATAAGGTATCGATATACTGATAGTGGCTGACGATCGCCGCGGCGCGCTGGCCGGCGTTGAGCCCGCGCCTCAGGTACTGACGATGAACTTTTCCCGGCAGCGTCACCTGAGCGGCGAGCAGCTGGCTGAAGTTGGGCCGCGCCGCGAGATTATCCAGCATAGTCCGGGTTGGCGTATAAAATAATGCGGTTCGCAGCAGGAACTTAAGCCGGTAATTACGCTTTTGCCAGATTGGCGCGGGAATAAGTCTGCCCATCACCAGATCGGTAATTAGATTTGTGTGTGGCTGTAGTACGTAGGCTGAATGCAGGCTATTGTCCGTCACGATGAATACCTCGGCGTTATTTAAGCTCTATTTTAATGAGAGTCAGGCGCGAGATTAATGCCCTGGCGGACTATATTTCCGTTTCGTTTAAATTTTATTGAAGTGTGTTTCAGGGAGGAGAACAGGAGAAATAGTTCGCTATAATTGTGGCAGGAGGATCAATATGTATCAGCATCTTGATGGTTCAGTCTGGCGTAATATTTGGCTCGTCGGAGACCTGCACGGCTGCCTTGCTCTGCTGGCGGCAAAGCTGCGGCTGCTCAGGTTTGACCCGTACCAGGATCTGCTTATCTCCGTGGGAGATCTGATCGATCGCGGGCCGCAAAGCGCGGCAACCCTGGGCCTCCTTGACCGTCGCTGGTTTCGCGCGGTGCGGGGCAACCACGAGCAGATGGCGCTGGAGGCGCAGGAGAGCGGGAAGATGGCGTTGTGGATGCTCAACGGCGGGCGCTGGTATCAGGAGAGTTCGTCGGAGGCGCGGCGGCAGATGGCGCCGCTCTTTGCCCGCTGCCGTCGGCTGCCGTTGATTATTGAGCTCCGCACCAGCTCGCAGACCCACGTTATTGCCCACGCGGATTATCCGGCGGCGTGCTATCGCTGGCAGCAGCCGGTGGATGCAACCCAGGTCCTGTGGAACCGTCAGCGCCTGACGGACCATCTGGCTGGACGACACGGGGCGATTGGCGGTGCCGATCATTTCTGGTTTGGCCATACGCCGCTCAGGCAGCGCTACGACAGCGATAACCAGCACTATATTGATACTGGGGCCGTCTTTGGCGGCGAGCTGACCCTCGTGCCGCTGCAGCAGGCAGGCTAGAAATCACTGTATTCGCTGGCGGGGCGCCAGAAACCATCGATAAAATCTTCTACCGGAAAGCAGCCGCCATGGCGGATCCGCTGATCGTCCATTGCGACCACACAGCGTCGTTCGTCGTCGTAAACATCCACGACAATGTCCTCGCAGCCGCCGTCCAGGTAACAAATGAACAAAACTAAGGCAAACATCCTGGCCACATGTTCAGGTTAACATGCTAATAAGTATAGGGGAGTTTAACGAGAATGGGGGTAAATAACCCGTCTCAGGCGACGGGTTCTTTTTGAGTCAGGCTACGCGCATGACCCAGGCATCAGATTGTTGATCGTAGTGCTTACGGTAGAGAACGGAATGTCGGCCATCGAGAATAGCGGGAACGCTGGTGTCAGCATCCCAACCGTCGAGCTGCATACACAAATCCGGATCGGATTTACAGGGAATGCTTAACGTTCGCTCCCCCTGCTGTTCAGCGTGCAGTTCGGCGTCGTCTATTTCAAACGCGCCGATGCGTATGTTTGTTTTACTCATAAATTCACCCCGTTTGTCTGCTGAATTGTGGTACGACCAGTTAAGGCCGACATTTTTCAGCCTAGACAATGGGGCGCAAATAGCCAGTGAAAAAGTGCTGTTTTTTTGCGCTCAATCACACCTTGCCGGCAAATAGCTTCCCGTCACGCACCAGCTCGCGGGGATAGCTGTTCTTCAGGCGTGAACCCACTTTTTTCGCCAGGCCGAGGGTTGCGCCCTGGTAAGTGACGATCGCTTCGTCCTGCTGCGGCGGGATTTGCGGGTAAATATCGCGGCCGCGATACCACTCTTCGGCCTCACTCTCCGTCAGCTCAAAAGAGGTTCCGGACGCGGCAAGAGCGATGACCGCCTCGTGCTGCCAGCGAAAACCCTTGTTGTGCGTTTCCGCCAGCCGGATGCCAATTCGCGAAAAGCGGATCTTGCCAATAAACGCTTCCAGGGCCTGCGGGAACAGCCAAATTTCCTTATCACGCTGCCAGAGGGTGTGGCTCTCATCCCAGCGCAGACCCACGGCCGCCGCGGCGTCCGACACGGCGGCGCTTTCCCGGCGCTTCATCGGGATAAACGGAAACTTACCCACCTTGTAGCCCGGCGCCGGCAGCGGTTCAACGGTGGCGGTTTTACGCAGACGGGCAACGAAGAAGCCCTCGCAGTCATAAATCTGCGGGAAGACGTGAAGAAAGCCCTCCGCCGTCAGGGCCTCGCTGGCCTGGGGGAAGAGCGAGCCGAGAGGCAGCGTCTCCACCGCCTGCGGATAGCGGGCCAGCAGCCACTGCACCACGTCCTCATTTTCTTCGCGGTTCAGGGTGCAGGTTGAGTACACCAGCGTACCGCCCGGTTGCAGGGCGTGAAAGGCGCTATCGATAAGCTCGCGCTGGGTTGCCGCGATCTGCTGATTGCTTTCCGGGGACCAGTTTTTCAAGGCCTCGGGATCCTTGCGCACCACGCCTTCACCGGAGCAGGGGGCGTCGAGCAGGATCGCATCGAAGCTCTCCGGCAGCGCGGCGCCAAATACCCGGCCATCGAAATGCGTCAGCGCAACGTTGCTTATTCCGCAGCGGCTGATATTGGCATGCAGGACCTTGACCCGGCTGGCGGAATATTCGTTGGCGAGGAGCCCGCCTTTATTCCCCATCCTGGCGGCGATTTGCGTGGTTTTTGACCCCGGCGCGGCGGCGACATCCATCACCCGCTGCGGCATATCGCCATCGGCAAACAGGGCGGCCACCGGCAGCATTGAGCTGGCTTCCTGAATATAGAAGAGTCCGCTGAGATGCTCGGCGGTGCTGCCTAACGGCAGGGACTCCTCGTCCTCGCGCTCGATCCAAAATCCTTCTGCACACCACGGCACCGGCGTAAGCTGCCAGCCGTAGGGGGCGACCAGCTGCAGAAAGTCGGCTACGCTGGTTTTCAGCGTGTTAACGCGGATGCTGCGGCGTAGCGGACGTTGGCAGGCGGCAATAAAATCATCGAAAGAGAGATGTGTCGGCATTGCCGCACGCATTTGAGCGAGGAATTCGTCAGGAAGAAAGACAGCGTTTTGAGCCACTGGAGCGCACCACAAGAAAAAAGGGTGCGCAGTTTACCATAAACGCTCCGGCATCGGACACCGGAGCGTTTAGCCAGCGCGGAGCTCAGGCGCCGGGGCGGCGGCTGAGTTCCAACAATCCGCGGGCTAGCGCGGCAGGGCGGTGCCCCATTCGCGCCACTCTTTCGGTTCGCTCTCCAGCAGCAGGAAGTGTTTATCATCCTGCGCTTTCGGCGCCAGCGGCGTGCCCGGCGGGGTGGCAAAGGAGATGCCGCCGCGAATGAACTGATTGAAGGTCCCGGTTTTCACCACTCCGCCAATCAGGCCAAAGTCGAGGTTGTAGCCGGAAGAGAGCCAGAACACCGAGTTGTTACGCACCAGATACTGGTAACGCTTGCTGATCCGCAGTTTGACCATCACGCGGTCCGACAGCGATCCCAGCGTCAGCCCGGTGACCGTCCCTACCTCGAGGCCACGGAACAGCACCGGCGTGCCGATATCCAGCGAACCGGCTTCCGGAACCTCAACCACGATGCTCAGGCCATCGATATAGCGAGAGTCGCTAATGGTTGTTTCCTGGATTTCGAAGTCGCGGCGCGGCGTTCCCCGGCCTGGCTCAACGTTGATATACGGTTGGAAGATGGTATCCAGATGTTCGACGCCCGCCGCGGAAATTTGCGGGGTGATCACTGAGAATCGGGTGCCTCCGCGGGCGAAGGTCTCCACGTACTCCGGGTAGAGCACGGCTTTCGCCTGCACTTCGTTTTTGGCGGTGATCAGGTTTAGTGATTGGATCTGGCCGATGTTAATCCCCAGGTAGCGGATAGGCATGCCGGAGGAGAGTTTTCCCGCATCGAAGGCGTGCAGGGTTATCTGGCCACCTACCGCGCGGGCGGCGGTCTCCGAAGCATACAGAATACGCTTATTACCGCTACGGGCTCGGGCGCTGGTGCCGCTCAGATCGTCAAAGCTGATTGCCCCTTTAAGGGCGCGAGCCAGCGGCGAAGCCTGCACGGTCAGGCCGTTGCCGTCGAGCTGGACCTTCGCCCCGCCTTCCGCCCAGAACACGCTATTGCCGGTGAGCAGATGACGATATTCCGGCTTAATGTGCAGGTCGATATCAAACGCGTTGCTGCGCGGCCTGACGGAGGTCACCTCGCCCACGGCAAACTTGCGATAGAGCACCACCGAGCCTTCCTGCACATCCGGCAACGTTTCCGCCGTGAGGCTCAAGGTGGTGGTCGGGACGTCGCTCAGGCTATTCTCCTGCGCTTTTTCCATATTGGCATACAGCGGATAGCTGGACTGAATCGCCCCTTTTGCGCCTGGAATAATGCGGATACCGCCGTCAACCCATTCGCTGGCGCTGGCGCCAAGCACCTTAATGCCGTCGAGTCCAACCTTAACGTCGAGGCGGCTGTTAACCACAAATTTGCTGTCTCCGTGCACCAGATCGCGGTATTCCGGCGTAATGGCCACCTGGAAGGTGACGCCTTTTGCCGTCAGCCTGCGCTCCAGCACCTGGCCGATTTTCACGCCGTGCAGCACCAGCGGCTGTCCGGCGTCAATGCCGAAGCTCTCCGATGCCGTCAGCGTGATGGCGGCGACGTTGGGCTCCTCCAGCAGCGATTTATCCGCCGGCAGCACCACGAAGTGGCTGCGCGCCTCTCCCGCTCCCGGAACCAGCTCAAAGGTATTGCCGGTCAGCAGGGCGCTGAGGCTTGGGTTATCCAGCGAAATTTTCGGCTTTTTCATCTGAATAAGCGTCTTATCACGCAGCAGGGTTACGACGCTGGGATCGACGGTCATCTCGCCGGTGACTTTACTCCCGGGCTGGAGGTTGAGCTGAGTCAGCTGTCCGACCTCGAGACCCTGGTACATCAGCGGCGTAGAGCCGGCTTTCAGCCCCGTGCCGTCGGGTAAATCGAGCGTCACCAGCACGCCGCGCTGGCTGTGGGCCAAATCTTCGTATAGCCCGTACTCATCGTTTTGCTGAGCGACTTTGGAATCGTCGGGGGAATCGAAGGCAATCGCCCCGTTAACCAGGGCCGAAAGGCTTTCCAGCTCCACTTTAGCGCCGCTAAACCCGACGTCGGCCTTGACGCCGGAAACGTTCCAGAAGCGGGTGCCTTTTTTGACCAGGTTGGTAAAGCGGCGCTCGATCAGCACGTCAATGGTGACCCCCTGGTTGCCGTCGTTGAGTGCATAGTCGTAGACCCGGCCAACGGGAATTTTGCGAAAATAGACCAGCGACCCGCTGGTTAGCGAGCCGAGATCCGCGGCGTGGAGATGAATCATCAGCTCGCCGTTGTTGATACGGTACTTCGGCTGGGTATCGAGGGCGACGAAGCGATCTTCCGGTTCGCCCTGGCCCGGCATCATACCGATATAGTTGCCGCCGACCAGCGCATCAAGGCCGGAAACGCCAGCCAGCGAGGCTTTCGGCGTGACTAGCCAGAACTGCGTGTCCTTGCGCAGAGCATCTTTCATATCGCTTTTGACGCTGGCCGAAACCTCTATCTTACTCAGGTCTTTACTCAGCGAGATATTCTGCACCGTGCCCACTTCTACCCCCTGATAGCGGATAGGCGTGCGTCCGGGGACAATCCCGTTAGCCGACTGAAAGTCGATAGTGATCGTCGTCCCGCGATCGCTATAGCTGGTCCAGATCAGCCAGCTGGCGATCATCAGCGCGATGACCGGCAGCAGCCAGAATGGCGAGATGCGACGTTTGGTTTTAATTTTGGCTTCAGTCGGCGAAGCGGGCGTTTCCTGACTCATGTGCGTCCCAAAGTAAGCGGCTGTCCAGCCATTCAACAGCAAGGATAGTTAATATTACCGCGGCGCCGAAATATACCGCAGCAGGCCCCATCGTAAAAGCGAGGAGTTGATCGCGGTTTATCAGCGACATGGTTAATGAGATAACGAAAAGATCGAGCATTGACCAGCGGCCAATCCAGGTAATCAGCCGCAGCAGCAGGATGCGGGTGCGCAGCCCCTGTTCGCACCTGAATTGTATGCTGACCAGCAGCGTAAACAACACAATAACTTTGGTAAACGGCACCAGAATACTGGCGATAAACACCACGCCGGCAATAGCGACGTTGCTGTTGGCCAGCGACATAATCCCGGAGAGGATCGTATCGTCCTGGCGCGCGCCGTTAACGTAGATAATCGAGATCGGCAGCAGGTTGGCGGGGAGCAGAAACATCATTGAGGCAATCAGTGCCGCCCAGCTCTTCTGCAGGCTTTGCGGGCGACGGTGGCGTAGCGGCGTATGGCAGCGACGGCAGCGTCCGCGGGTGTCGCGGTGCCCGGTGTAGTGGCAGCCGGTGCACACCTGTAGATTCGGGTCCGGGCGCAGCGCCGGACGCTCGGGATAGAATCGCTCCCATAGCTCTTCGACGTTCATGTGAATGAGCGTGAGGACGCTGAGCAGCGTCAATGAGACAAAGGCGATAAGTCCGACGCCGGGTTGCAGGAACGCGTAATCCTGGACCTTGATCGAGGCCACGCCGATGCCTACCAGGTAGATATCGAGCATCACCCACTCTTTAAGCCGCTCCAGCATCAGCAGCACCGGGCGCAGGTTCATCCCCAGCACGTTGCCTAGCCAAAGATAGGCGATGGAGATAACCAGCAGCGCCGGCGCGCCAACGGCACAAAACAGCACCATCGCCGCCGTTAGCGGATCGCCCTGGTCGGTCATTTGCCAGATGCCCTGTAATACGTTAGCGTCGATACGCACGCCGAGCAGGTGCAAACGCAGTAAAGGCTCCATCCAGGCGAAAGGCATTAGCAGCATCATGGCGATCGCCATACTGCCAAGGCGCGAAAGCGACCAGTCGCGGCCGTCGCGTATTTTGGCGCTGCAGCGTGGGCACCAGGCGCTCTGATTGCGCTTAAGCACCGGCAGGCGAAACAGAATGTCGCACTGCGGGCAGCGGTGATAGTGGGCCTGAGGCAGCGGCGAACCGACCGCATGTACGGTCATCTTTTTCGCTGGCGTAATCTGGGGTGTTTTTAGTGGCATTTATTACGTACGGCAATGAATGTATTTCACTATATTAACCCAGGAATGAATTCATCTTGAGCCTGAACGCATTTAATGCTTATTTTATTAGGCAGTCAGTGTACAAGAGTAAGACAACTAAGTGGTTACATAATGAACAAAAAAGAATTTTACGCGGATCTGAACCGTGATTTTCAGGCATTAATGGCAGGAGAAACCAGTTTTCTGGCCACGATCTCTAATACCAGCGCGCTGCTGTTTGAGCGGCTGACCGAGGTTAACTGGGCCGGGTTCTACCTACTCGAAGGCGATACGCTGGTGCTGGGGCCCTTCCAGGGCAAGCTGGCCTGCGTGCGAATTCCGGTTGGGCGGGGCGTTTGCGGTACTGCCGTTTCGCAGAATCGCGTGCAGCGCGTGGAGGATGTTCACGCCTTTGACGGGCATATCGCATGTGATGCCGCCAGCAATTCGGAGATTGTCTTCCCGCTGCGGGTGAACGGTCAGGTTATTGGCGTCCTGGATATCGACAGCACCGCGTACTCCCGCTTCACCGCTGAGGATGAACAAGGGCTTACGGAACTGGTAGCGCATCTGGAAAAACTCATTTCTGCGACCGACTATCAAAAAATATTCACCCACGTCGCAGGATAATCAACGGATAACGTAGCATTTAGCGATGGCGTCATTATAATGGCGCCTGTTCATGCCTGCGGCTTGTTGGCTACGTCCGTTGTAATCAGGAAATTTCATGGAAAATCAACCTAAGTTGAATAGCAGTAAAGAAGTTATCGCATTTCTGGCCGAACGTTTCCCACAGTGCTTCAGCGCTGAAGGTGAAGCTCGCCCCCTGAAAGTCGGTATTTTTCAGGATCTCGTTGAGCGCGTTGGGGGTGAGATGAATCTCAGCAAAACCCAGCTTCGTGCCGCTTTACGTCTTTATACTTCGAGCTGGCGCTATCTGTACGGCGTTAAGCCTGGGGCGATTCGCGTCGACCTCGACGGCAACCCGTGCGGCGAACTGGAAGAGCAGCACGTTGCTCATGCCCGTCAGCAGCTTGAAGAAGCAAAAGCTCGCGTCCAGGCACAGCGTGCAGGCCAGCAGGCCAAAAAACGCGAAGCCGCAGCTGCCGCTGCAGGTCAGCAGGAAGACGGTACCCGTCGTGAGCGTAAGCCACGTCCTCAGGTTCGCCGCAAAGAAGGCACCGAACAGCGTAAGCCGCGTCCTGCCGTTGCGAAAGCACCGCGCGAAGAGCGTCATACTCCTGTATCAGATCTGACCGTGCTGTCCGTCGGCCAGGCTCTGAAGGTGAAAGCAGGCAATAACGCAATGGACGCCACCGTTCTGGAAATCACCAAAGATGGCGTTCGTGTACAGCTGACTTCTGGTATGTCAATGATTGTACGCGCAGAACACCTGGTGTTCTGAAACGGAGGCCGGGCCAGGCATGAACACATTCTTTAAGCTCACCGCGCTTGCGGGCCTGCTAGCAATAGCAGGCCATGCGTTTGCCGTGGATGATATTACCCGAGCCGATCAAATCCCCGTGCTGAAAGAAGAGCCGCAGCACGCGACGGTGAGTGAGCGCGTAACCTCGCGCTTTACTCGTTCGCACTATCGACAGTTCGATCTCGATAACGCCTTCTCGGCAAAAATTTTTGACCGCTATCTGAACCTGCTGGATTACAGCCACAACGTGCTGCTGGCCAGCGACATTGCCCAGTTTGCTGCGAAGAAAAATCAAATCGGCGACGAGCTGCGCAGCGGAAAACTGGACGTCTTTTACGACCTGTATAATCTGGGGCAGAAGCGCCGTTTCGAACGCTATCAGTATGCGTTGAAGGTGCTGGATCGTCCGATGGACTTTACCGGCAATGATAACTTTAACCTTGACCGCACGAAGTCACCCTGGCCGAAAGATGAGGCCGAGCTGAACGCGCTGTGGGACGCCAAGGTTAAGTTTGACCAGCTGAGCCTGAAGCTCACTGGCAAAGACGATAAAGAAATTCGCGAAACGCTAACCCGCCGCTATAAGTTTGCCATTCGCCGTCTGGCGCAAACCAATAGTGAAGATGTGTTCTCGCTGGTTATGACCTCCTTCGCCCGCGAAATCGACCCGCATACCAACTACCTGTCGCCGCGCAATACCGAGCAGTTCAATACCGAAATGAGCCTTTCGTTAGAAGGGATCGGCGCGGTGCTGCAGATGGACGACGACTATACGGTGATCAACTCGCTGGTGGCCGGCGGCCCGGCGGCGAAGAGCAAGTCAATTAGCGTTGGCGACCGTATCGTAGGCGTCGGCCAGGCCGGCAAGGGCATGGTTGACGTGATCGGCTGGCGTCTTGACGACGTGGTGGCGCTGATCAAAGGACCGAAGGGCAGTAAAGTTCGTCTTGAAGTGCTGCCTGCGGGCAAGGGCGCGAAAACGCGCATCGTCACGCTAACCCGCGAGCGAATTCGTCTCGAAGATCGCGCGGTTAAAATGTCGGTGAAAACCGTTGGTAAAGAAAAAATCGGCGTGCTGGATATCCCTGGTTTCTACGTTGGCCTGACGGATGACGTCAAGGTTCAGCTGCAGAAGCTGGAAAAACAGAACGTCAGCAGTATCGTTATCGACCTGCGCAGCAACGGCGGCGGTGCGCTGACCGAGGCGGTATCGCTTTCCGGTCTGTTTATCCCGTCTGGCCCGGTAGTGCAGGTTCGTGATAACAACGGTAAAGTGCGTGAAGACAGCGATACTGACGGCGTCGTGTACTACAAAGGCCCGCTGGTTGTACTGGTTGACCGCTTCAGCGCTTCGGCTTCTGAAATCTTCGCCGCGGCGATGCAGGACTACGGGCGCGGACTGATCGTGGGTGAGCCAACCTTCGGTAAAGGCACCGTGCAGCAGTACCGCTCCCTCAACCGCATTTACGATCAGATGCTGCGTCCGGACTGGCCGGCGCTGGGTTCCGTACAGTACACCATCCAGAAGTTCTACCGTATTAACGGCGGTAGTACTCAGCGTAAGGGCGTAACGCCGGACATCATGATGCCAACCGGCACCGAAGATCGCGAGACCGGCGAGCAGTATGAAGATAACGCCCTGCCGTGGGATAGCGTGAATGCAGCCACCTATGTCAAGTCCGGCGACTTAACGCCGTTCGGCGCCGGGTTGCTGAAACTGCATGATGAGCGGATTGCCAAAGATCCGGAATTCCAGTACATCATGAAGGATATCGCTCGTTATAACGCGATGAAAGACAAGCGCAATATCGTTTCTCTGAACTACGCCCAGCGTGAGAAAGAGAACGAAGAGGATGATGCGACTCGTCTGGCCCGCATTAACGATCGCCTGAAGCGTGAAGGCAAACCACAGCTTAAAAAGCTGGACGATCTGCCGAAGGATTACCAGGAGCCGGATCCGTATCTTGATGAAACGGTCCATATCGCGCTCGACCTGGCCCATCTGGAGAAAGACCAGCCGGCGGTGGAACCACCGGTTAGCAAATAAGCACCCGACGGGCACACATGTTGTGCCCGTTTTTTTTATCCGATCCTGCCGTCAAAAACCTCGATTCACCCGCGCGCGATGTCAATATATTATGCAGATGTCAGCGATATGCTACAAAATGTAAAGTTGTGTCTTTCTCGTGACTTAGCGGGGGAGGATGGTTGAAAATTAACGTTGTACCCATACGATATGGGTAATCGCATAGTGCGTTTTGTTAAATCGAGGTTAGAAGAAAATTATGATGCGAATCGCGCTCTTCCTGTTGACCAACCTGGCCGTTATGGCGGTGTTCGGGCTGGTGCTAAGCCTGACGGGAATACAGTCAAGCAGCATGACCGGGCTACTGATCATGGCGCTGCTTTTTGGTTTTGGTGGCTCGATCGTTTCGCTGCTGATGTCGAAATGGATGGCGCTAAAATCGGTGGGTGGGGAAGTCATTGAGCAGCCGCGTAACGAAACCGAACGCTGGCTGATGAATACTGTCGCGCAGCAGGCGCAGCAGGCGGGCATCGGTATGCCGCAGGTGGCTATCTACCATGCGCCGGATATTAACGCCTTTGCCACCGGCGCACGCCGTGACGCTTCGTTGGTTGCCGTCAGTACCGGGCTGCTGCAAAACATGAGCCGTGACGAGGCGGAAGCCGTTATTGCCCATGAAATCAGCCACATTGCCAACGGCGATATGGTGACCATGACCCTGATTCAGGGGGTGGTGAACACCTTCGTTATCTTTATCTCGCGCGTTATCGCGCAAATTGCCGCAGGATTCCTTGGCGGCAACCGCGATGAAGGCGAGAGCAGCAACGGCAACCCGTTGGTTTACTTTGCCGTCGCCACCGTTCTGGAGCTGGTGTTTGGGATTCTGGCCAGCATCATCACCATGTGGTTCTCGCGCTACCGTGAGTTCCATGCGGACGCGGGCTCTGCCCGTCTGGTCGGTCGCGAGAAAATGATAGCCGCCCTGCAGCGTTTGAAAACCAGCTACGAGCCGCAGGAAGCCAGCAGCATGATGGCGCTATGCATCAACGGCAAAGCGAAATCGATGAGCGAGCTGTTTATGACGCATCCGCCGCTGGATAAACGTATCGAAGCTCTGCGCAGCGGGGAATATCTGAAGTAACCCTCTTCTTCAGAGCGCAGAAACAAAAACCGCAGCCTTAATCGGGCTGCGGTTTTTTTTGTGTCGTAATCGGGTGGGCTATTGTCCGGGGCGTGGCTGGGTGACGCGCAGGCCGCTAACGGTGGCCGCAACCACCGCCAGTCCTCCGGCCAGCAGCAGCGCGGTATGGGTGCCGCCGTTACCCTGCAGATTGAACAGCAGCGCGACCAGCGCTGCGCCGGTGCTTTGTCCCAGCAGTCGGGCGGTGCCGAGCATTCCGCTGGCCCCCCCGCTGCGGTGGCTCGGGGCCGATGAGACGATAGTGTGGTTGTTCGGCGACTGGAACAGGCCGAAGCCCGCGCCGCAGAGCGCCATGCGCCAGATAATATCGAGGTCGGACGGCGATGAGGGCAGCAGCGCCAGGCCAAACAGACCGCATGCCATGACCGCCAGACCGACCGCTCCCAGTAGCCCCGCGTGAATTTTCTCAATCAGGTAACCCGCCAACGGCGCCATCACCATAGTCGCTAGCGGCCAGGGTGTCAGCAGCAGTCCCGTCTCGACCTCGCTGCGTCCAATCGTCGCCTGCAGGAAGAAGGGCAGCGAAACCAGCGCCAGCATCTGGGCGCAGAAGGAGCAGATTGAGGTGCAGATAGAGAGCGAGAAAAGCGGAATACGCAGCAGATCAACCGGCAGCAGCGGCACCGGCATCCGCAGCTGGCGGCGAATGAAGAAGAACCCGATAACCAGCATAGCCGCCACTTCAGCCAGCACCAGCAGGCCGGACTGCCCCTGCGCAAAGCCACCGAGCGCGGTGATCAGCAGGCCAAACGTCAGCGCATTCATGATAGCGCTGGGGAGATCGAAGCGGGTGATCCTGCTGCGCCCGCTGTTGGCCGGCAGGTAGCGCATGGCGAGCGTCAGCGAAATAATCCCCAGCGGAATGTTGATTAAAAACAGCCACTGCCAGGAGGCGAGGGAGAGGATAGCGGCGGCAATCGTCGGGCCGGCTGCGGATGAGACGGCGACCACAAACGAGTTGATCCCCATTCCCCGTCCGAGGAAACGCTTCGGGAAGATAAGACGAATGAGCGCGGTATTCACGCTCATCAGCGCGGCGCCGCCGAGGCCCTGGGCTACGCGGGCGAGAGTCAGCATCTCCAGCGAGTGGGAGAGGGCGCAGGCCAGTGAGGTAAAGGTAAACACCAGCAAACCGATTTTATAGATGCGCCGATAGCCGAACATATCGCCCAGAAAGGAGAGTGGCAGGAGCGCAATGACGATGGCGATTTGGTAAGCGTTGACTATCCAGATTGAGGCGGCGGGCGAAGCGTTAAGGTCGGTGGCGATGGTCGGCAGGGCCACGTTGGCAATGGCGCCGTCGAGTACCGCCATCGCGATGCCTAAAACGATGGTCAGAATGGCGCCATAACGCTGCGGCAGGGGCAGACCATCGGAAACGTTTTTATCCATGTTAAGCTTATGTCTTTATCGTAACTATTCTCTGGGTAATGATTTTAGCATTGATTATTCGGCGGTATGTCGCAGATTTGTAACGAATAGGCAGAAGAACGATTGCGGGCATCGGGTTGCGAATTTATAATAAAAACCGGTTCTAATTTTTATAAAACAGTTGCGACGAGGTGATAAATGGCAGTTGCAGATTTGGATAAACAGCCAGATTCTGTCTCTTCAGTATTGAAGGTTTTTGGCATCCTGCAGGCGCTTGGCGAAGAGCGTGAAATTGGTATTACCGAACTATCTCAGCGCGTTATGATGTCAAAAAGCACCGTTTATCGCTTTTTGCAGACCATGAAGTCGCTGGGCTACGTAGCCCAGGAAGGGGAGTCTGAGAAGTACTCCCTGACGCTGAAGCTGTTCGAGCTGGGCGCGCGCGCGCTGCAGAATGTCGATCTGGTGCGCAGTGCGGATATTCAGATGCGCGAGCTGTCGCGCCTGACGAAAGAGACTATCCATCTGGGGGCGCTGGACGAAGACAGTATCGTCTACATCCATAAAATCGATTCGATGTACAACCTGCGCATGTATTCGCGCATCGGCCGCCGCAACCCGCTGTACAGCACCGCCATCGGCAAAGTGCTGTTGGCGTGGCGCGACCGCGCCGAGGTGGAGCAGATCCTCGAAGACGTCGAGTATAAGCGCAGCACCGACCGGACGATTACCAGCACCGAAGAGCTGCTCGGGGTTCTGGACAGCGTTCGTCAGCAGGGCTATGGCGAAGACAACGAAGAGCAGGAAGAGGGGCTACGCTGCATTGGCGTACCGGTCTTCGACCGCTTTGGCGTAGTGATTGCCGGGTTGAGTATCTCTTTCCCGACGCTGCGTTTCTCGGAGGAGCGTCTGCATGAATACGTTGAAATGCTGCACACCGCGGCGCGTAAAATTTCTGAGCAGATGGGCTATAACGACTATCCGTTCTGACAGCGGCGGGCGCTAGCTGCGTCGGGCTACAGCGAGAAGACGCTTCCTGCTGTAGCCCGGAGCGGATTAACCTTTGTCGATAACGGCTTCGCTTTTACGCAGAACCGGACAGTCGGTCAGACCAATAATACCGCTGTCAGAATGAACGTACTGCACGGTTGTGGTACCGCGAGCGGTCAGATATTTACACTGGAGGCCCAGCCCCGCTGCGTTCTCATTGCTGCCAATCAACATGCCGTAGCCGCTTAATAATACGCCAATCCATAAGATAGCCAGTACTACAATCGTACGAATGATCAATCGCATTGTTGCCTCATAATTTGTATTATCCTCGGCGTTTATTTTGACAGGTACACGAGTTGAAACAAGTCTATGATTCTGAAACTTGCGTTTCGTATTACAGTTAGCCGCGGTTTAAGATGAGCGTGCTATCCTGGCAACATCTGGTATTGATGCGGAGTGTGGAGTGAAAAAATTACGCTGGGTTTTGCTGATTGTTGTCATAGCGGGCTGTTTGTTGCTGTGGACTCAGATGCTTAACGTAATGTGCGATCAGGATGTGCAGTTTTTCAGCGGCATCTGCACCATCAACAAATTCATCCCCTGGTAAGACATTTTTATTACGACTGATTTTCTTCTGCTGCGCGGGTGGTAGAATAAACGCCTTCTCTTTGAGGTGGTGAAATGAGTGAGTTACTAAGTCCTGGGATCGTAAATCTGGCATCGCTGGCGCTTTCCATTGTGCTGTTGCTTGTCGGCCTGTTGTTATGGTTTTTTGTTAATCGTGCAAGTTCGCGCGCTAACGAGCAGATTGCGCTGCTGCAGGCTCTGCTGGAGCAGCAAAAGCGCCAAAACGCGCTGCTGCGTCGTCTCTGCGAAGCCAATGAGCCTGAGAAGGAAGAGGTTGCCGAACCTTCAGCCGTTGAGAAGGGGAAGGACGACGACGACTTTATCCGTCTCGTCGCTGAACGGTAGCTGCTAAACGGGTGTACACCGCACTGGTGTACGCCTGCCTCATCGCCTTACGCAATAACTTATTCTTATCCTTCCGCGCTTATTGCCACATTTCTTATGTCACTTAATGTGTTAGCGATCGCAATTTTATCCAATAAGCTATGGATTTTTGAGCTATTCAAATAAAATAATAACATCGTGATTTAATTGCATGATGAAAGTGTGTGTCATCGAAATTTCATTATTAAGATGTAATATAAACACTATTTATCGCGTGGCTAACAGGATTTAATTAACCCTGCATATTCTCGGTCTAAGCCAATTTTCAACTATCAATATGCGCGTTTTCGCGCATCGTTATGCAGCTATGCGGACGTACCCCTTAAAATTGGCAGGGCGCATGCCCGGCGGGTTAGACGGAGCGAAGTTGTTGAGCTACGGTAAAAAAGTCGCAGCTATCATCCATGCAAAATGGTATGTTTACCGCACGGTTCGGGATTAACGGCGGGCGAGAAAAGGCGCATAAACGTGCAGTTGGTCAAATGTTTCCCTTATATTTTGTGCGAAGGATCGAGAGCCGTTTAAAAATGGCTTGCCATTATTAACGTTGTATGTGATAACACCTTTCGGGTTAAACGAGGTACAGTTCTGTTTATGTGTGGCATTTTCAGTAAAGAAGTCCTGAGTAAACACGTTGTCGTTGAATACCGCTTCTCTGCCGAACCTTATATTAGTGCCTCATGCAGTAGTGTGTCAGTTTTATCTATGTAAGCGCCTGCGGGCGAAGAAAACAGTCTAAGGAATTTTGCAAATGGCAAAGATTAAAGGTCAAGTTAAGTGGTTCAACGAGTCTAAAGGTTTTGGCTTTATTACTCCGGCTGATGGCAGCAAAGACGTGTTCGTACACTTCTCCGCTATCCAGGGTAATGGCTTCAAAACTCTGGCTGAAGGCCAGAACGTTGAGTTCGAAATTCAGGACGGCCAGAAAGGTCCGGCAGCAGTTAACGTAACTGCTATCTGATTCAAGACCACTCAGCTTGTAAAGAAAGCCTCGCCTTTGCGGGGCTTTTTAGCATTTATTGCAAAACATTTCCGATTTCCCCCCTCCGTTGCGCTTTGTTGCAAAACAACACCTTTATTAGCACTGTTTCGCATCCTGTTTTGTCGATTTTCTGTTAAATCAGAGGGTTGCAAAATAATGCTGGAGCTACGGTGCAAAAGAACAAAACTAAGACAGGCGCGAATTTCACCCCGATTCGCTTTGGGTTACTGTGTGCAGCGATCCTCAGCTGCCTTGGGCTGCTTTTAGGCCGGGTGGGATGGCTGCAGATTGTCTCCCCCGATAATCTGGTTAAGCAAGAGGATATGCGTTCGCTGCGCGAAGAGCCTATTGACGTTCAGCGCGGGATGATAAGCGACCGCGAGAATCGCCCGCTGGCGGTCAGCGTACCGGTTAGCGCTATCTGGGCCGACCCGCAAACGATCCTCGAGAAAGGGGGTGTCGGCTATGGCCCGCGCTGGCAGGCGATGGCGGAAGCGCTGCACCTTAACCTGAGCGACCTGGCGAAACGGGTTCAGGCTCATCCCCATATGCGCTTTGTCTATCTGGCGCGCCAGGTTAACCCGGAGCAGGCCGAGTGGATCGATAAGCTGCATCTGCCGGGGATTAACCTGCGCGACGAATCCCGACGTTTTTATCCGGCTGGTCACGTTGCGGCCAACCTGCTTGGTTTTACTAATATCGATAATCAGGGCATTGAAGGGGTTGAGAAAAGCTTCAACGCCCAGCTGACCGGAAAGGCCGGGCGTCGGCTGGTGCGTAAAGATCGCCACGGCCACGTGATTGAAAATATCACCGAGGTGGCGGCGGTTCCGGCGCACAATTTACAGCTCAGTATCGACGAGCGGCTGCAGACGGTCACCGAGGATGCGCTGGATAATGCGGTCAGCTGGAACAAGGCCGAGTCCGGAGCGGCGGTGCTCATTAAGATTAATACCGGTGAAATCCTGTCGATGGCCAGCTATCCGGACTTTAACCCCAATAATCGCGATAACGCCCGGCTGGATGATTTCCGTAATCGCGCCATCAGCGATACCTTTGAGCCGGGCTCGACGGTGAAGCCGCTGGTGCTGATGACGGCGCTGCAGCAGGGGATTGTGCAGCCTGACAGCGTGGTGGATACCCATCCTTTCGTTCTTGACGGTCACCGCATTCGCGATGTCGGCTACTACCCGGAGCTGACCCTCACCGGCATTCTGCAAAAATCCAGCGATGTCGGCGTCTCGCACCTGTCTCTGGCTATGCCGGTCCAGCACCTGATCGACACCTATAAGGCCTTTGGCTTTGGCGACCCGACGGGCCTCGGGCTCACCGGGGAAAGCTCGGGGCTGATGCCCAAGCGCCGCTACTGGGGCCAGTTGGATCGCGCGACTTTCTCTTTTGGCTACGGCCTGATGGTCACCCCGCTGCAGCTGGCGCACGTCTACGCCACCATCGGCGGCTTCGGTATCGAGCGGCCGCTGTCGATTACCCGCATCGATCCGCCGGTTATCGGCACGCGGGTGATGCCGGAACAGATCGTCCATGAGGTAGAGCATATGATGGAGAGCGTGGCGTTGCCGGGCGGCGGCGGGACAAAAGCGGCCGTCCGCGACTATCGGATTGCAGTAAAAACCGGGACCGCGAAAAAAATTGGCCCGGACGGCAAGTACATCGATAAGTATGTTGCCTATACTGCGGGCGTGGCGCCGGCCAGTAACCCGCAGTTTGCGCTGGTGGTGGTGATCAACGACCCCAGCAACGGCTCTTATTACGGCGGGGCCGTTTCGGCGCCGGTATTTAGCCAGATAATGGGCGACGTCCTGCGTCTCGAAAACGTCATGCCGGACGGAATGCCGGCGGGCTCGGACAATCTTATCGTTATGCATAACGACGAGAGCCTGCCTCCGGCGCTGTAACAGTGGTCTGAAAGAGCGAATAACGCTACACTTTCGCTCTTTCAGCGACACCGGAGTTGTCATGTCTTACAGTTGCCCCCTTTGCCACGCCCCGCTTGAGCGCCGCGAAAATAGCTATTTCTGCCCGCAGCGGCACCAGTTTGATTTAGCAAAGGAGGGATACGTTAACCTGCTGCCGGTGCAGTTCAAACGCTCGCGCGATCCGGGCGACAGTGCGGAAATGATGCAGGCGCGACGCGCCTTTCTCGATGCCGGCCACTACCAGCCGCTGCGTGATGCGATCGGTGAGTTTCTGCAGACCTGCGCGCCAGCCGACCTGCTGGACATCGGCTGTGGCGAGGGTTACTACACTCACGCGTTTGCCGCTATTTCAGCCCACTGCTGGGGCCTCGACGTCTCTAAATCAGCGGTTCGCGCGGCGGCCAAACGCTATCCGCAGGTGAATTTCTGCGTCGCTTCCAGCCAGCGTCTGCCGTTTGCTGATGCCAGCTTTGATGCGGTGGTGAGGATCTACGCGCCCTGCAACGCGCTTGAGCTGGCGCAGGTGGTCAGACCCGGAGGCTGGGTGGTTACCGCGACGCCGGGCCCGAAGCATCTGCTTGAGCTGAAAGGCCTGATTTACGACGAGGTGCATCTGCACGAGCAGAATACGGAAGAGATGACCGGTTTTTCCCTGCGCCATGAGCAGCAGCTGGCTTATCCCATGACGCTAAGCGGGAGTGAGGCCGAGGCGCTGCTGCAGATGACACCGTTTGCATGGCGGGCGAAACCGCAGGTGCGTGAGACGCTGCGCCAGCAGGCGCTATTCGGCTGCCAGACCGATTTTATGATCCACTGCTGGCAGCGTGATGCCTGATAGCTAACCGGCGAAGTGGCTCCAGAGAATTTCTGCCCCGATACCGATCAGCACAATCCCGCCGAGAATTTCAGCCCGTTTGCCAAGCAGCGGGCCGATAAACCGTCCCAGCATAATACCCAGCGTTGACATTACCAGCGTCGCGCAGCCAATCGCCAGCGCGGTGGCAATGATGTTCACCTGCAGGAATGCCAGACCGACGCCAACGGCCATGGCGTCAAGGCTGGTGGCAATGGCGGTGGTGACCAGCAGCCAAAAGCCGTGACGATGGGGCGCATCGCACTCATCGTCAACGCCGCCGCGAAATCCGTCCATGACCATTCGGCCACCGAGGAAAACCAGCAGCACAAAGGCAATCCAGTGATTCCACTCGAGGACGAACTGGCTGGCAAGCATCCCCATTCCCCAGCCGACAAGCGGGGTCAGCGTTTCAATCGCGCCGAAGATAAGCCCGGTGCGTAACGCTTCGGAAAATTTAGGTTTGTGGAGAGTTGCACCCTTACCGATAGAGGCGGCGAAGGCGTCCATGGACATGCCAAAGGCCAGAAGAATCGTTGCGGATAAGTTCATGAGTGCGTCCTGACCGGGGATATTCCATATGACACATCGCTGCCCCCAGTAAATATACGCAATAGCTCTAATGATTATACATTGCGTACCGCAGTGATGTGCCTATGGTCTCGCCTGATTGAATGCGTTCTTCAACCCGTACGTGCCACGTTTTGCAACGAGTATGTTGACACGTACATCTTCTGGCCTGGCGGACAGAAGATCGGCTACTCCCCAACGACGGGCGCAACCTTAACATATTTTTAGAATATAAAACAATAACACGATTTAGATATTTCGATAACCAAATGATAACGATTTTCATTTGAATTTAGGTGTCAAGAATTGGTTAATAAATATGAGTGAAGTGGGTAGAAGGAATATAGCAATGGCTATGTATCCTTCTGCCGAAATGGGCTGAAATATAGCGCAGGCTATATTTTTAACTTATTGATTAGAAACGAGAAGTTTGTATATCTTTTCCAGATCGTCGATATTTCGTACGCGAATAAGCAGGCGTCTTTGCTCTAATTGCATCACCAGCACGCCGTCTTCCGATAAATTCATCTCTTTAATACGCTTATATTCAATCCAGATATTGGCGAAGAAAAAGCCATCCGGCTTGAAGATGATCTTTGGCGTGCGGATCCAGAACAGGTAGAGTCCCATTAATGCCAGAGCAGATAACAACCAGGTGGTGATGAGTGCGCCGTGGCTAACAATGTTGTTATAAATCAGGATGGCGGTGAGGCCGACGAAGATTATCCCGTCAACGCGGCTGCGGCGGAGCAGGGGAATGGCCAGCAGCTGCGGGCCGTTACGGCGCGGCATAATAAACTGGTCATAAATCGCAAATGCCAGCAGAACCAAAATGAACAGAACCAGCACCAGATCCGTGAGAGTCATCCATCCTCCGAACAAAAGCTAAAAAAAAGCCGGGGGCAGGCCCCCGGCGTACAGCAGGATAATTACAGCCCCAGCAGGCCGATGGCGTAGCCAACGATACCGATGACGAAGAAGCCAACGATGATCCACAGGGCGTTAACTTTCTTACGCAGCAGCCACATACAGGCGAAGGTCAGCAGCAGCGGCACCAGGCCCGGCATCAGCTGGTCGAGGATAGTCTGCACGGTGGTCACGCGAGTCTGGCCATCCTGACCGGTGATGGTGGATACCACCAGCGGGATGTTCACGTGCGTCCACTTGTTAACCAGTGCCCCCATGACAAACAGGCCGAGAATCGATGCCCCCTCGGTCAGTTTCTGCAGGAAGCCGCCG
This sequence comes from Klebsiella sp. 18074, assembly GCF_902705905.1. Taxonomy (NCBI): domain Bacteria; kingdom Pseudomonadati; phylum Pseudomonadota; class Gammaproteobacteria; order Enterobacterales; family Enterobacteriaceae; genus Klebsiella; species Klebsiella sp. 18074. The sequence continues at coordinate 21,607 of NZ_CACSIS010000011.1, forward strand.
CCCATATCCTTAACGATGTCGATACCTTTACGGTAACCGTACGCGACGCCGTAGTAACGGGTCAGCAGACGTACCGCGTTAAACAGGATAAAGAACAGCAGAGGACCAAGCAGGCTGCCGCTCATCGCGATACCGGCACCCAGCGCCGCAAATACCGGACGCACGGTACCCCAGAAGATCGGGTCGCCTACGCCTGCCAGCGGACCCATCAGGCCGACTTTGATACCGTTGATGGCACCATCGTCGATCTCCGCGCCGTTGGCACGCTGCTCTTCCATCGCCAGCGTTACGCCGAGAACCGGCGCCGCAACGTAAGGGTGAGTGTTAAAGAACTCAAGGTGACGCTTAATCGCCTGTTTACGCGCATCGTTATTCTCCGGGTACAGGCGACGAATTGCCGGCACCATAGAGAAGCAGAAGCCCAGCGCTTGCATACGTTCGAAGTTCCATGAACCCTGGAACAGGTTAGAACGAATGAACACGCCACGAATATCACTCTGAGTGAGTTTTTTCTCGGTGGTATTTTTAGTCATATCAACCATTTCGCTCACCTGTTAGTCCAGTTCGTTATCGAGATCGTTATTACCAGCAGCCTGCGCCGGCGCACCCGCTACGCGGTTGTATTTCGGGCTCAGCTGGATGTAGAGGATGGCCATTACGGTACCAATCACGCCCAGAGCAACCAGGTTGAAGTCGGTGAATGCAGCGGTAACGAAGCCGAGGTAGAAGAACGGCATCAGATAGCCTGCGCGCATCATGTTGATGACCATCGCGTAACCAACGACTACGATCATACCACCCGCGATGTTCAGACCGCCGGTGACCACTTCCGGAATGGCGTTCAGCAGACCCTGGACTTCACTGGTACCGACGGAGATAGCGACGATAACCGCCGGGATAGCGATACGCATGGCCTGCAGGAACAGAGATGAAACGTGAAGCCAGGAAATGGCCGTCAGGTTTCCGCTATCCGCCGCTTTATCCGCAGCGTGCTGGAAGGCTACGGTGATCGTACGAACGATAATGGTCAGAACCTGGCCTGCTGCTGCCAGCGGGATAGCCAGGGCGATACCGGCACCAATGCTTTGGTGGCCCGCGATAACCAGTACGGTCGAGATGATGGACGCCAGGGCGGCATCCGGCGCAACGGCGGCGCCGATGTTCATCCAGCCCAGGGCGATCATTTCCAGGGTACCACCGATGATAATACCGGTTTTCATATCCCCGAGAACGGCGCCAATCAGCGTACAGGCCACCAGAGGACGGTGGAACTGAAATTCATCAAGTACCGACTCCATACCCGCAATACACGCGACGATGAACACCAGCACAATCTGAAGAAGGGTAATCTCCATTGTACTTCTCCTGTTGATTAAGTCTTAAGTTGAAAAGTCAGGCGCGAGCGCAGGGTTATTTATTAACCTTGGCGATCAGGTCCATCATTTTCAGTTTCTGGTCGGTGGAAACTTTACGTGCTTCCAGTTCGATACCGCGGGCGTTCAGCTTCTTGAACGCTTCAATATCTTTCTCATCGACCGAAATCGCGTTGTTCACCTGCGTTTTGCCCTGGCGGAAAGCCATGCCGCCGATGTTAACGGTGGTGATATTGACGCCACCTTCAACAACGCGCTCAACGTCAGTAGGGTTAGTGAACAGCAGCATAATGCGCTCGCCGGCGTATTTGGGGTTGTTGTAAACGCGGATCATTTTAGCCACATCGACAACGTGGGCGGTGACGCCCGGAGGTGCAACCTGAGTCAGCAACGTTTTGCGTACGGTATCGGCGGCGACTTCATCGCTGACGACAATAATACGGGTGACGTTGGTTTCTTTGGTCCAGCGGGTCGCGACCTGTCCGTGGATAAGACGATCGTCGATACGCGCCAGGCCGATAACCATGTAATCGTTTGGACCCATCGGTTTAGCTGGGGTTGCCGCTCGCGGCGCTGCCGCCTGAACGGGAGCCGGAGCCGCTTTTTCTACCGCTTTCGCTTTCAGCGCCTTAACGCCTTCACGACCGGTTTCCACCGCTAAGGCCACCAGCTCGTCGAACGACGGATCGTCGTCACGGGCCATCAGCGTTTCAACCAGCATTGGAATGTTAACGCCGGCGATGACTTCGTAGTGTTCTTTATCGACGACAATGCGGCTCGCCGCGTTGAACGGGCTGCCTCCCCACGTATCGACGAGAAACAACACGCCTTTAGTCGTGTCCAGCTTCGCCAGCTGTGCGTTGTACTTCTCGATCAGCGTCTCGGCGTTTTCACCGGGAACGAAATCAATCCAGCCAACGTTTTCCTGCTCGCCCAACAGCATTTCTGCCGTCTTCAGCAGCTGTTCTGCAGCCCAACCATGTGTGCCTATTACAATAGCAATCGTCACTTGCTACCTCCTTTATTATGGTGAATGCATCATCTGTTGTGATACATCCTGAATCACTCTTGCGAACAAAATCGATTCAGTAAGGGTGTAAGATCTAAAATAATCACTACAGCGAATTATTTTAGATAGTGAAAAAATAATTAATGTGATGAAGATCCGTTAATCACGCATCTACGAATAATAATTTCGCGGCGCAAAAAAATAGCCTTAGCTATTGCAAAAACAGGTAAATTTTTTTCCAATCCGGTTCTGTTTTTTGCTATGTTTAGCTTCCGTTTAACTACTCAGGAGTATAGGGCATAGCCCGCAGTATGGACCCTCATCGACGTCTTTTCACCTTTTGGCAACTGTCTGCCACCGCTACCTGCTACGCTTTTTTACCAGCAACAATTGTCTCGCCTGTGCATGACATCGCGATGACTGCGTCCGTCGTTAACTGGAGCAACTCATGGAATTCTTAATGGATCCCTCTATTTGGGTCGGCTTGTTGACGCTGGTCGTCCTCGAGATTGTGCTTGGTATCGACAACCTGGTATTTATCGCCATCCTTGCAGATAAACTGCCGCCAAAGCAGCGTGATAAAGCACGTCTGATTGGCCTGTCGCTGGCGCTGTTCATGCGTCTGGGGCTGCTGTCGGTTATTTCGTGGATGGTGACCTTAACCAAACCGCTGTTCAGCATCGCTGATTTTTCCTTCTCCGGGCGCGATCTTATTATGCTGCTGGGGGGGATATTCCTGCTGTTCAAGGCGACGACCGAGCTGCACGAGCGGCTGGAAAACCGCCAGCACGATGCCGGTCATGGGAAAGGTTACGCCAGCTTCTGGGTGGTGGTGCTGCAGATCGTCGTGCTTGATGCCGTGTTCTCGCTGGATGCCGTGATTACCGCCGTGGGCATGGTGAACCACCTCCCGGTAATGATGGCGGCGGTGGTGATTGCGATGGCCGTGATGCTGCTGGCCTCGAAGCCGTTGACCCGCTTCGTGAACCAGCATCCGACGGTGGTGGTGCTGTGCCTTAGCTTCCTGCTGATGATTGGCCTGAGCCTGGTGGCTGAAGGCTTTGGTTTCCATATACCGAAAGGCTACCTGTACGCCGCGATTGGCTTCTCGATAACCATCGAGTTCTTCAACCAGGTGGCGCGCCGTAACTTTATCCGCCATCAGTCGACGCTGCCGCTGCGCGCGCGAACCGCCGATGCGATCCTGCGCCTGATGGGCAGCCGCAAGCAGAATCAGGTCACGCACGATGGCGACATGCCTTCTGCGGTACCGGTGCCGGAAGGCGAGTTTGCCGAAGAGGAGCGCTACATGATTAACGGCGTGCTGACGCTTGCCCAGCGCTCGCTGCGCGGCATCATGACGCCGCGCGGTGAAATCAGCTGGGTTGACGCTGAGCAGAGCGAAGATGAGATTCGCCGCCAGCTGCTCTCTTCCCCGCACAGCCTGTTCCCGGTGTGCCGGGGCGAGCTGGATGAGATCATCGGCATCGTTCGTGCCAAAGAGATGCTGGTGGCCCTGGAGGCCGGTGAGAACGTGGCGGCGCTCGCTTCGGCGTCGCCGGCGATTGTGGTTCCGGAAACCCTGGACCCGATCAATCTGCTGGGCGTCCTGCGCAGGGCCCGCGGCAGCTTCGTCATTGTCACCAACGAGTTCGGCGTGGTGCAGGGGCTGGTGACGCCGCTGGACGTGCTGGAGGCGATTGCCGGCGAGTTCCCGGACGCCGATGAGACGCCGGAGATTGTTGCCGATGGCGACGGTTGGCTGATCAAGGGCTCGACCGATCTCCACGCGCTGCAGCAGACGCTGGGGCTGGATGATATCGTCAACGAAGAAGAGGATATTGCGACGGTTGCCGGGCTGGTTATCGCCGTCAACGGCCATATCCCGCGCACCGGCGACGTCGTTGAGCTGGCGCCGCTGCAGTTCACTATCGTTGAGGCTAACAACTATCGCGTTGATCTGGTCCGCGTCGTCAAAACGCGCCACGAGCACGACGAAGAAGAGTAATCCCGCCGACCTGCCGGTCTCCGCAAGGGGCCGGCAGGCTATTTACAATCCTTTTCCCTCACCGTTGCCAGGTTGTGCATCGCCAGCCATTGCGGGAATTCGTTTATCGGCATCGGCCGGGCGTAGCGAAACCCCTGCAGGATATCGACGCCGTGGTCACGCAGATACTCCGCCTGCTCCAGCGTTTCAACGCCTTCCGCGATAGTGACAATTTCCAGGCGATGCGCAAGGGCAATAATCATATCCGTTACCGTCGAATTTACGCTGTCGATGCCGATAGCGCTGGTGAAGGACTTATCAATTTTTAAGATATCGGGGCGCAGTTTCTTCAGCCATGACAGCGAGCTGTTGCCGGTACCGAAATCATCGATTGCCAGCTGCACGCCTTTGTAATGCAGGTGTTCGGCCATATGACGATCGCCATCCTGCAGCACGTCGCGTTCCGTCAGCTCCACCACCAGCTGCTGGATGGGATGGGCGCTAAACCAGTAGTGATGCAGATCGCGCAGCAGCTCGCCGTTAGCAAAGTGGCGGGCGGCGACGTTGATCGAAATATGGAAATTTTTGTCCTGGGGGAAGAACTTGAGCTGGCGCGCGGTTTCCGCGATCACGTAGCGGGTGAGGGGAACGATAAGATTGTAGCCCTCGGCAATGGGAATAAAAACGTCGGGGGAAATTTTGCCGCGACGCGGATTGTTCCAGCGCAGCAGGATCTCGACTCCGCAGCACCTTTGGCTGCGCGCATCCTCCAGCGGCTGGCACCAAAGCTCGAACTCGCGAGAAGCGATCCCGAGGCTGATTTCACGGGAGAAGCTGAGCCTGCCGGCGGTGATTAGCCAGGCAATGCCGGTCATCAACAGCGTGAGGAGCAGCGCCAGCGGCAGCTCGGCGGGCAGGTAGTTGAGGGCGATGGCCGAGGCGCCCGGGCCGCTGACGTTGATGGCAAAGGGAAACTGCGAAGAGCTCTGGCGATAGATAATGCGCTCGCCGGGAATGGCGTCGCGGTCCACCAGACCAAGGCCGTTAATAAAGCTTTTGCCCCCCACCTGCAGCCCAATACCGGTAATCAGCGGTGATTTCGCGTTGAGAATTAACTCCCCCAGCAGCTCAATGTTAATCATCAGCATGACGCCGTCGGCGCCGCTGAGAGATACCGGATACCAGCGAATTAATACCGGCGAGCCGACCAGAAGCGACCCGTCGGTGGAGAAGGCCAGAAGAGGGCGATTGCTCGGCAGCATGGGCTGCCGTTGATGAAGGTTAATATTACGTTCGCCATAAATACTGGAGCAGTAAAGAATATCGGATTTCACCAGCGCAATGGTGCGCACCGTCTGCAGCGTGGCCGCCAGCTTGCGTAGAGGCAGGTGAATATCCCGGCACGGCTGGCCGACGAAATTGAGCAGCGAGGTGTGGTGGCTCTCAAGCGGGAGAAGAATTTTATCCATGGCCAGCACCATCTGGCCGGTGACCATCTGGATCCGCTGCTGATTTAGGCTACGCTGCGAAATAAATCGGATAACCAGCGTGGTTGTTAGCGTTAATAGCGCAACAACCAAACAGACGACAATACGTTTGCGGCGGTATGTCGTGATGACCTTATGTGCAGTCTGCATGCGCGACACCCTGTCGACTCTGAGTACCGGTCAGAATAACAATCGTCAGACAGTAAGTGTAGTGGGTGTAAATGAATAGCAGAAGAAAAATGCGCCGGTTAGGGCGCATTTCATTTGCAATGGTTTAGTCACACTGTACTTTGATGGCCAGACCGCCGCGGGAGGTCTCGCGATATTTGGCGTTCATGTCCTTGCCGGTTTCGTACATCGTCTCGATAACTTTATCGAGGGAGACACGCGGTTCGCTGGTGCGGCGCATCGCCATTCGCGCGGCGTTAATCGCTTTAACCGATGCGATAGCGTTGCGTTCGATGCACGGCACCTGGACCTGGCCGGCGACGGGATCGCAGGTCAGGCCAAGATTGTGCTCCATGCCGATCTCTGCCGCCACGCACACCTGCTCCGGGCTGGCGCCGAGCAGCTCTGCAAGACCGGCGGCGGCCATCGAGCACGCCACGCCAACCTCGCCCTGACAGCCCACTTCCGCGCCTGAAATAGAAGCATTCATCTTGTACAGCGCGCCCACGGCGCCGGACGTCATAAAGTAGCGAATGTAGATATCAGGGCTGACCGATTCAATAAAGTGGTCGTAGTAGGCCAGTACCGCGGGCACAATCCCGCAGGCGCCGTTGGTCGGGGCCGTAACCACGCGGCCGCCGGCGGCGTTCTCTTCGTTGACGGCGAGGGCAAACATGTTCACCCAGTCAATGACGTTCATCGGGTCGCTGGAGAGCTTATCGCTGGCGACCAGCAGGCGGCGCAGCGCAGAGGCGCGACGCGGTACGCGCAGCGGCCCTGGCAGTACCCCTTCGGTATTCATGCCGCGATCGATACAGGCGCGCATGGTCTGCCAGACGTTGGCAAAATAGTCTTCGATCTCTTTTTTGTCGTGCAGCGCCAGCTCGTTCTGCATCACCATTCCGGAGAGCGACAATCCGGTCTCTTTGCAGTAGCCCAGCATCTCCTGCGCCGATTTAAACGGGTAAGGTACGCTGAGCTCGCCCGCATTTTCTTTGCCGAAATGCTCTTCGTCGACGATAAAACCGCCGCCGATGGAGTAGTAAGTTTTGCTGTAGATTTCTTTGTCACCGGCCCAGGCATGAATCGTCATCCCGTTCTCGTGCAGCGGCAGGTTGTCGCTGCGAAAACGCATACCGTCATCCTGCGGGAAATCGACTTCCTGCTGCCCTTGCGCCAGCAGCAGGCGTCCGCGCGCTTCTACGTCGCGAATAAATGCCGGAATCGCGTCAATGTCGACCGTATCGGGCTGGTTGCCCGCCAGTCCCATGATAATGGCGATGTCCGTGTGGTGGCCTTTGCCGGTTAATGACAGCGAGCCGTAGACGTCAACCGCCACGCGCGTCACGTCATTAAGTAGTCCCTTTTCGACCAGGTCATCGACGAACTGTTTACCGGCCTTCATCGGCCCTACAGTATGGGAAGATGAGGGACCAATCCCCACCTTGAACATGTCGAATATACTAATCACCATAACACTCCAGTACAGGGTTGCCGCGGCTGCGGCAACGATGTGATAACTGCGCATAGTGTAAGAGGGAACCGTAGCATCAGTTTAACTATTCACATGAATTAAACTAATGGATAACCATCAATTTACTAATGTTGAGAGCGCCGTCATATTTAAGTATATACCCTAAATAACGGGCCCGGCGGGGGAGCCGCAAGAGGGGGACGCAAAGGGCGGTGCGGGGGAGTTCGGCGAGCGAACGCAGCCGGAAGGAGGGCTGCACAAAGTCGATTGAGGCGTCAGGGCCTGACGCCGATTTGCAGGGCCAGCTCGCGGATAATCCCCGCGGTCATTCCCCAGACAAAATAATGCTGATACCACGAAAGCCAGACCCGATGCGAGTTCCCGCGGCGATGGACATCCAGCGGATGATAACGGCCCAGGCGTAGCGCTTCGGCCAGCGGCATTTCAAAGACCGCCGCCACCTCATCCTGGCTGGCGTGATAGCGCAGGTTTGGCGGAATGATCCCCACCACCGGGGTTACCTGAAAGCCGGTCACGCTATCCACCGGCGGCAGAACGCCGATGATTTCCACCTGTTCAGGGGGAATGGCCACCTCCTCCTGCGCCTCGCGGAGCGCGGCGGCAATCAGCGACGCGTCGCTGTTATCGACCGCACCGCCCGGGAAGGCCACCTGGCCGGCGTGCTTACGCATCCGCGGCGAGCGCTGGGTAAGCAGCAGCCCCGGCTGCGGGCGACGGACAATCGGTACCAGCACCGCGGCCTGGCGCTGATTGAGGGCGCCTTGCGAAGGCTGTGGGCGCAGTAATTGAAAGCGCGAAAGAAAGTCGTCCAGCTCAAGGGCGCTATCCGCCATATCTTAACTCTCCAGTTGGTGCAAAATGCGGTTAACTTTATCAAACGTTTCCTGGTATTCAGCGTCTTCTTCGCTATCCGCGACAATCCCGCCGCCCGCAGAGCAGTATAGCTGCCCCTGCCACGCCGTCAGCGTGCGGATCGTAATGCTGGTGTCCATATTGCCGCACAGGCTGAGATAGCCGATGCTGCCGCACCACGCGTTGCGCCGCTGCGGCTCCAGTTCGTCGATAATTTGCATCGCGCGCACCTTGGGGGCGCCGGTAATGGAGCCGCCGGGAAACGCCGCGCGCAGCAGGTCGCTGGCGTGAAGATGGGCCGGTAGCCTGGCGGTAATGGTGCTGACCAGATGGTGGACCGCCGGGAACGGCTCAACGACGAAAAGCTCGGGTACGCGAACGCTGCCGGGCTCGGCAACCCGGCCAATGTCGTTGCGCATCAAATCGACGATCATCAAATTTTCAGCGCGATCCTTCGGCGAGTTAGCCAGCCTTTCTGCCTGGCAGGCGTCCTGCTGCGGATCGGCCAGCCGCGGTAGGGTGCCTTTAATCGGCCGGGTCTGGATTTCACCCTGATGCAGCCGGATAAAACGCTCCGGGGAGAGGCTCAGCACCGCGCCGTCTTCGAGGCGAATAAAGGCGCTGAACGGGGCTCTGTTAGCGCGGTTAAGCTGGCAAAATGCCTGCCACTCGTCGCCCTGATAGCAGCTCTGGAAGCGCTGGGCCAGGTTGACCTGGTAACAGTCACCGCTCTGCAGCCACGCCTGCACCTGGCGAAATTTCTCGCCGTACTGCTCGCGGCTCATGTTAGAGCGCCAGGCCGAGGTCAGGCTAAAAGGGGCCGCCGCTGTGGCAGCTTGTGCCCTCAGCCAGCGCAGGCGCGCGTGGGGATCGTCGTAGCTCAGCAGAGAGACTTCACGCTGCTGGTGATCGACGATCAGCGCCCAGTCGTAAATACCGACCGCCATATCCGGCAGGGCAATATCCGCGTCGGCATGAGACGGCAGCTTTTCGAATCGGCGCCCCAGATCGTAGCCGAACAGCCCCAGCGCGCCGCCAAGGAAAGGCAGGTGCGGATGGGCCTGCGGCGCGAGTCCGCACAGCGCCAGCTGCTGCGCCACTATTGTTAGCGGATCGTCAGACGAAGTCGTCAACGTTTGGCCGTCATTCACCGTGGTGATCCCGCCGCGGGTCGTCAGCGTTGCGCGCGGCTCGGCCACGATAATATCAAAACGGTTGTGCGGATGATCGGCAAAGCCTGAGTGCAGCAGCATCGCCCAGGGCGCTGCGCTTATTGGCGCAAAGTAGCGCTCGGCGGCATCCGGATGCCAGGGCAGGGTAATAATAGCGGGGGACAACATCTTCCTCGATCCTGATCTTTCCCGTCCATTAGTGTATAAGAGGACGGCGTGAAATAATTACGCCCCACAATGTAGCAGGAGTCAGGTATGTTTGCAGGTTTACCTTCGCTGAGCCACGAGCAGCAGCAAAAAGCAGTAGAGCGTATCCAGGAGCTGATGTCGCAGGGGATGAGCAGCGGTGAGGCGATTCGCCTGGTGGCCAACGAACTGCGCGCCTCGCATACCGGGGACCGGATCGTAGCGCGCTTCGAAGATGAAGATGACGATGAGTAAGTAGATAGCGTCTTTGATATATCAGCAGGGGAGCCCGTTCCCTGACAGTCCCCCCTTCAGGCCGACGATTACCGGCGAAAAACGTTAAACGCGCCCTCCGTTACCGGAAGGCGGCGGGTCAAATAATCACATCTGGCAGCAGGCCGGGATCTTCATGCAGCGTCACGTGGGCCACGCGCTCACCACGCCAGAAGCTCAACTGAGTACCGATGGGCGTGTGATGTACGCTCACTTCGGTCAGCGGTGACGTTTTCGCCAGATCCCAAACACAACAAAAACGCGTCTGCGGCAGATGGTTGCGTAATACCAGATAGCTGAGGTCGCCGATCGCCGGATTATCGGGAGCCAGCCCTTGCCACAGTTCACCGTCACCGGCAAGCCACAGGGCAAAGGTGTCGTTATCGCGGGCAAAGTGGCGCGGCTGACAGCCGTGAAGCGGCGTCACGGTTGAATCCCGCATATCACGCAGCGGCCCTCTGAGCGAAAAGGGTTGCGGCATGCCGCTTTGGTCGAGCGCCTTCGCGGCCAGATGCAGCGTCCAGTCGAGCTGCTGACGATGCGGGTTTTCCACCGTTGACAGGTCAATCAGCACATCGTCCAGCCACAACAGGCGACGGCGAAAGCGCACTTCGCGCCACGCCTCAACGTCCCATTCTACCCGCGTATGGCTATTAAGCGTTGGTGGCGGCTTCTTCCAGTTAACTTCTGCGTCTATCCAGTGATAATCATCGCCCATATGCCAGCCTAAGACCTCGGTGTTGGCAGGCGGCTGATTGGTCTGGTTGACGGACAGCGTGTTGTGGGTGGCGCTGTTTTTGTAATAATCGTAGTGCATTTTCGCACCGTAGCCCGTGGTACCGAGATCCGGGAGTAACCAGCCGTTGCGTTGCCACAGCATCAGACTCAGCCGATCGTAGTGATCGTGCTCGCCGCCCCAGGGGCTGTGTTTGATTAACACCGCCAGCTGCTGCTGCGGGTGTCGCCACAGCGTCAGCCCGGCGCCCGGAGCAAAGATCGAGTGTTGCGGGATCGGATTGATTGCGGTTTCAGGCAGCGCCCGGTCGCGCCACAGCAGCGTCTCCCGCCAATCCGCTTCATCTTCAGTCAACTGCAGGACCGACGCGTAGAGCGGGTCATGCCAGATAAACCAGGCAAATTCGTACAGATCGCGGTGATACAGCTTCTCTTGTCCGGCGAGGCAATCGTTCAGTCGTGGGAAGGTACCGTCAGGGAGCAAAAGCGAGAGTGGGAAACTGAGCATTCGTGGATACCACGGGCCATCAAGCAGGCTCCAGTGGGTGCCACGCGCCAGCTTCTCAAAGGCAAAGAACCCCTGCAGCGCGTAGTAGTGGTAGTGAATTGAACCTTCAAACCATAAACCTTCAGTCAGTAATCCATGCTCGAGCTGCCAGCGCAGGCCGTAGGGCTGATTTACGGCAAAATCCAGCAGGCTCTCATCTTCCAGCACAAACCCCAGCACCCCGAGCGCCGCGCTGATTTTCACTTCATGGTTATGGATTTGTGGGCTTCGATGCGCGCGCAGAAACGTGGCAGCGCAGCGCAGCAGGATCTCGCCAATGTGCTGCTGCTCACCGGGCGGTAAGCTGTCGCGAATAAAGTCATATCCTAGCGCCATATCCAGAATGCAGTTGGCTTCGCACAGCGTCTGGGCATTCATTTTGCCAGGACCATTGTGCGGGATATCGCCATGGACTTTATAGTCGGGATAAACATCCGCATAGCCCATTAGCAGCGTGCGGACTTTATCGCGGTACGATGTTTCCCCGGTCAGACGCCAGAGCAGCCCCAACTGCTGGCAGGCGCTGGCGTTGCGACCGTTCATTTCACGCCACCATGCGCCGTCCCAGGGCTCGCCGCTGAATGTTTCGCCATCCACCGGGCAAGCGTGCTGGTGGGGAGAGTCCGCCTGCCACGTCAGCCGCACCCCATGGTGCGGACAAAAGTAATAAAGATTCCAGCTGGCTATCCCGGTTTGCGGGATGCGAACGGCGGCTTCAAGTATCGGTTGTGCATCCTTCACGAGCTGTTCAATCTGCTCGACATTACCGGCTGCACGTCTGGCAATGTCGGGCCATAGCCCAGAAAATTGTTTCATTATTGGTTATCCCTGACCTCGGTTGACGCAGGAAGTGGGGCGATGAGCGTGGTGATATCGTCAGGATATTTCACTCTCAGCCAGCGCGCTTTTTCGCTAAATAGCGGATTGTTCGGCCATGCGTGGGCGGCGCTCGCAATGTTGCGTAGCGCTTTTTTATCGTCCATTTTGTCAAGGTCTTTCCACAGCCACGGCGTGCCGCTGTTAATAAAGCCAGCCACATATTGATAGCCTTTTTGCAGGCTATGGTCGTCGAGGGTAAAGTTCCAGATATCGACACCGGCTTTTTCGCCCAGACGTCCCAGACGGTTATAGGCTTCGAGGTTGAAGTTGCTGTAGTGCCACGGACGGGGGCGCTCAAGCTCAGCCATCTGACGGCCTTGCATATCAAACTGCCCGGCGATACGGCGCAATTGAGTGATGTACAGGTGCTTTTTCGCTTCTTCGATTTTGCCGCTGAACAGCGCATAGGTGGCGGCCTGCATGTCAAAATAAGTGCCGTGATTGTTGTGCCAGTTCTCTTCTTCAAAGCCGTTCTGGCTGGTAGTCATCCAGTGATAAAACTCGCCGAACCACTGTTTAAGCGCCGTCACGTCCGTTTCACTCAGCGCGCTGGATGATTGCAGCAGGGCGATGGCATCAACCACCTCAACCAGCGCCCGGCTATCGATAATGCCAATGCCACGTCCGGTATTAATCCCGGGGATGGCCTGCGCGTATTGCAGGTTCGGGGTCATGCGGGTATTGGCGTCGAGGAACCAGCTTTTAATCTGTTGAACGGCCTTCTGCGCGTAGCGTTCATCCTGAGAGAAATACCATGCCAGCGCCAGCGTCGAGACATCGTTGCTCATTTTCACCAGCCGATTTTTATCAGTGGCATTACTGTTTGCGTCCGGGTTAGTTTGCCCATCTTTGCGGATGTACGGCAGACCGTCTTTGGTCTCCGGGTTTGGCCACCAGTACGGCGGAAAGCTGTAGTAATCGTGCTTATTGCCGCTGGCGGCGACCAGCGTTTTATCCATCACTGAAAGCAGCGGATGTTTAAGCGCCAGATCCGCCTTGTTGAACAGCGCGCTTGCGGCCTGGACGAACAGCGGGTCTTTAGCCGCTATCTGCTGGCGGCTATAGGCTAAATCTTTACCGCCAAGGGTGTAGGGTTCAGCGGCATACAGGGATACAGTGACGCTACAACAGAGAAGCGTAATGCCTAATATTCCTCGGTGAGGTATTGAATACATAGTGATAACCCTTCTTCAAATATGAGAAAAGATAACAAGAGAATGATGCCTGTTGCGTATTTCCATAACGCAAAAGGCAGGCGAATTAATTAAGAAATAATGTCTTGATGAATAGCATGGCGTGCAGTGTAAAAGACAAAGTGATTTTTTTTGTGATATTCATCATAATTATTGCGGCGAATGAATAATGACTCATTTAATGCTGTGTAGCTCACGGTTTTCGACGTTTTTAAATTTTTATTGATAAGTTTAAAAAAATGACTAAGTTGATAAATTATTGATTTTTAATGATTAAGTTTTTATGTCACTTTTTTTGTCACTCTTTTGTGTGATCTGATTCAACTTTTTAGTTTTTGAAATGCAATTTCTTTTTTGTGTGGTTGTATTGAGAAATACATTTCTATTTAATGTTTGGAAATACTTTTTTATGCATGTTGAATTAATGCCTCAATGTTAATCGCGCTCACAGAAAAACAGCTGTTGCGAATTTAATTACCGTTGTGCCCTACAATAAAGGATATGCAATCATGTCTGCGAATAAATTACGTTCATTATTACTTGTTACCGCTCTGGGTGTTGGCGTCGGGCAAAGCTACGCCGCCACGACCCTTAACGTGTGGATCCGTGCAAGCAATGACTCCAAAAATATCTATAAACAAGAGGCTGAAAAGTTCGAAGAGAATACCGGCATTAAAATTGAGTATTTCAACGCCACGACTGATTTTGAACAGCGCCTGGCGAGGGCGACGGCGGGCAACGCCTTACCGGACCTGATTTTTAACGACGCGGCATCGCTGGGACAGTTTATTCAACTGGGTATTGCGGAAGAAATCGACCCCTCAGGCATTCAGGGTGGCGACCAGCTGTATCAGACCGCCTGGAACAGTACCCGCTATATCGACGGCAAATACTATGGCGTTCCAACATCCGCGCAAACCTTCGCGCTATTTGTGCGCAAGGACTGGCGCGAGAAATTAGGCCTGCCGCAGCCGAAAAGTTGGGATGATATTCAAACGCTGGCCAAAGCCTTTACCACTCAGGACCCGGACGGGAACGGCAAAAACGACACTTACGGTTTTGTCGTTCCGGCGTCCACGACCCGTGGCTATGCCAGCTGGTTTATGAGCAGCTTTATCTGGCAGGCGGGCGGTGATTTTGTCAAAGAGAATAACGGCAAGTTCAGCGCCTCGCTGCAAACCCCGCAAGTCGCGCAGGCGTTGACGTTTATGCGCACCATGATGTGTGAAAAGGTCACCCAGCCGGGGGCGATTAACGCCACCACCGCCGACGTTATCCCATCCTTCCGTTCCGGGCAAAGCGGCATGTTCTTTAGCGGCCCGTACCACATCGCGCTGTTTGATAAAGACCCGGGCAAAGACAACTTTGAGGTCTTGCCGGTAGTGGGGCCAAAAGGGGAAGCCACTCTGGCTGAAGGGACCTCCGTCTTTATGATGAAGAGCAGCAAGCAAAAAGAGGCGGCGCGTAAATTTATCGAATTTATGATTTCGACCGAAGGCCAGGAAATTGGCATGGGTAAAGGCAGCAAGCACATTCCGGTGGTGCGCCTGCCGGTAAATAAAAATGTCGATGTCAAAGCAGTCTACCAGGACCCGCGCTGGGAAACCTTCGCCCGGCTCTACAACGAGCAGGGCCGTTACGTACCGCAAATTCCGAACTGGACGCCGGTTCGTCAGGTGGCTGCCGATGGCTTTAACCGTATTTTCGCCGATTGCAACAGCGATATTGCCGCTGAGCTGAAAGCGATAGATGGCAAGGTCGACGCTGAGTTGCAAAAGCAAAATGTGCTGGCTAAGTGAGGGAGTAAGTTATGACGCTGCATGAGACGAAGTCTTCGCCGCTAAAGCAAGCCGCTTCGCCTGACGCCACCGGATGGTTGACGCCAAAGCGCAAGCGGGCGCTGATTCCGTGGCTGTTTTTAGCCCCGGCGCTGATTATTTTTAGCTGGTTTAAGTTCATCCCGATGATTCAGGGGCTGGTGATGAGCTTTTACAAGGTTAACTTTAATCAGCCGGACGAGTGGGTGGGATTGGCGAACTTTACCCGCGCTTTCGCCGACGTTGAACTACATGCGGCAGTGGTGAATACCCTGCTGTACGTGGTGGTGACCATGTTTGCCGCCGCAATCCTGGCGTTTTTCCTCGCCATGCTGCTTGAAGGGCCAGCGCGTCACCTGCGATTTATTCGCACCGCCATCTTTTTACCGGCAGTGACCAGCGCGGCAATTGTCGCCGAAATGTGGCGCATCCTGTTTAACCCTACGCCAAACGGGGCGGTAAACCACATTCTGAGCTGGTTTGGCGTAGCCGATCAGGGTTTCCTTGCCAGCTCCGATCAGGCGCTGGGGGTTATCATGTTGCTACATATCTGGAAAGCAGTGCCCTACAACATGGTGATTTTTATTGCCGGGCTGGCGGGTATCAGCCGCGATCTGTACGACGCCTCGAACGTTGACGGCGCAAACTGGTGGAACCGCCTGCGTTACGTCACCTTGCCCGGAATGATCCCGGCGCTGTCGGTGGTGCTCATGCTCTCCTTTATTCGTGGTTTCCGTGTCTTTGCGGAAGTGTACGCTACCACTGGCGGCGGGCCCTCTAACGCCACGGAAATGGTCATGACCCACATCTATAAACTGGGTTTTGAGCAGTTCGACTATGGCTACGCCTCAGCGGTGTCATTCCTGCTGTTCACCTTTACAGTGATCTTAACCATCTGTCATTTAACGCTAAAAAAACGTATCGCACGTTACTAAGGAGCCGTGATGTTAAGTCAACGTTGGGATACCGCAGGGCGCTGGTGCATTTACGCGCTGTTGTTGATTGTTTTTGTCGGGCCGTTCTGGGGCATCGTCGCTACCGCGTTCAGCGGCGCGCCGGTCAAGCCGGGCGAACTGTTGGCCTGGCCGAATCAGTTCTCCTTCGAAAACTTTATCTTCGCCTGGATGGATATCGGCGTCTGGCAGTACCTGCTGAACTCAGTGCTGGTGGTATTCTTCGGCACAGTTTTGCAGGTCTCGGTGAGCGCGCTGGCGGCCTACGCGCTGGCACGCAAAAAGTTTCGCGGCGTGGCGCTGGTCAGCCTGGTGATTTTGTCCACCATGATGCTGCCGGAAGAGGTTATCGCCATTCCGCTGTACATGATTATTAACTGGCGGCTGCCGTTTATCGATGCGTCGCTCTACAACAGCTACCTCGGGATGATTCTGCCGGTGGTGGGCTGGGCATTCTCCATCTTTGTGCTGACCGAGTTTATGTCGGCCATCCCGAAAGAGCTGGAAGAGGCGGCACGCATCGACGGCGCTAACGAATGGCAAATCTTCTTCCATGTGATCCTCCCGCTGGTGAAACCGGCGCTCGGCACGGTAGTGACCTTTGGCTTCATCATGATTTGGGACCAGTACCTGCTGCCGCTGATTGTGGTCAACCAGGACAGCCTGAACACCATTCCGGTGATCCTCGGTACGCTGCGTACCGATGAGAGCATCACACCGAACATTTTTATCGCCATTACGCTACTGGCGATGCTGCCAAGCATCATCGTCTATCTGGGTCTGCAAAAACATTTCAATCGCGGGATTATGTCCGGCGCGGTCAAAGGATAAGGAGTTACCAATGGGATCTGTTGTATTGAATCGCGTGCGGAAGTCTTATGGTGATGCGCACGTCATTAAAGACGTGTCGCTGACTATCCCGGACGGTGAGTTCTGCGTCCTTGTCGGGCCAAGTGGCTGCGGCAAATCGACGCTGCTGCGCATGATTGCCGGGCTGGAAGAGATATCCGCTGGTGAAGTGCATATTAATGAACGCAACGTCACCGAGGTGGAACCGAAGCGGCGTGATATCGCGATGGTGTTTCAGAGCTACGCGCTGTATCCGCAGATGACGGTGCGCGAAAACATGGGCTTTGCGCTGAAAATGGCGCGGTTGCCGAAGGCGGAAATCAACCAGAAGGTTAACGATGCGGCGGCGCTGTTGGGGCTGGAACCGCTGCTTGAGCGTTTGCCAAAAGATCTCTCCGGCGGTCAACGTCAACGTGTGGCGATGGGACGCGCCATTGTACGTAAGCCGCAGGTATTCTTGTTTGATGAACCGTTATCAAACCTCGATGCCAAGCTGCGTACCCAGGTGCGCGGTGAAATCCGCGAGCTGCATCGTCGGTTGAAAACCACCTCGGTATACGTGACGCACGACCAGATTGAAGCCATGACCATGGGGCAAATGATCGTCGTGCTGCGCGACGGGCGAATCGAGCAGGCGGGCACCCCGCTGGCGCTGTACGACCAGCCGGCGAACCTGTTTGTCGCCGGTTTTATCGGCTCACCGGAAATCAACCAGCTGAAGGGCGAAGTGGTGCTTAACGGCAACATCACCACTCTGCGTCTGAAGGACGGTTCGCTGCTGGCGCTGCCTGCGGGATCGCGGGTGCAAAACGGGCAGCAGGTGGTCTACGCTATTCGCCCGGAGCAGGTCAACGTGGTGCACGAAGCTCGTGACGACGCGCTGGCGGCAAAGGTCACGGCGGTGGAGAATACCGGCTCGGATATGCAACTGTTCTGCGATACTGGCGGCGGGGCATTCACTTCGGTGTTCAAACAGCGTCTGGCGGTCAAGGAGGGCGATAATATCTGGCTGCAGCCGAAGCTTTCCGGCGTGCATCTGTTTGATGCGCAAAGCGGCCTGCGCATCGCCTGCGCGGAGGATGAATAAGGTGGCGATGAAGCTGTACACCCTTGATGAAAGCTGTCTTGAGAATGCCCGCGCGGGACTAAAGCAGCCATTTTCTCCACTCCAGCAGGCGCTCGGGAAACTGGTGACGGAAGCGGACTTGCTGCGCCGCGAGCCGCCGGAAAGTGTGGTGCATAAAAAACTGCGTCCGGCGAGCGGCGACGCCCATGATTATTACAGTCTTGGTACCTACTGGTGGCCTAATCCGCGGCGGCCCAACGGGCTGCCCTATATTCGCCGCGACGGGCACATCAATCCGCAGTGCGAAAATAACGACACCGACACCACGCGCATTATCCGTATGTGCGAACGTTGCCTGACGCTGGGGCTGGCTTGGTACTTCACCGGCCAGCGACAGTACGCGCAGGCCGCCGCGCAGCAGATCCGCTGCTGGTTTCTTGATGCGGATACGCGGATGAACCCGCATCTGAACTACGGTCAGGCGATCCCGGGGATTGTCTCCGGTCGCGGTACCGGGCTTATCGACACGCGCCTGCTGTGGATGGTGGTTGACACCATCGGACTGATTAATGCGGCAAGCGTGCTGGATACGGATGATATCATCGGCCTGCACCAGTGGTTCCGCGACTTCAACCATTGGATGTATTACAGCGAAATAGGCCATTCTGAGTATGTCTGGCACAACAACCACGGCACCTGGTATGACGCCCAGCGCGCGGTGAACGCGCTGTTCTATGGCGATAAAGGCCTGGTGGCGCGGATTATCGAGCAGGGCATTACCCAACGGATGGCGGCGCAAATCGACCAGGACGGCAAGCAGACGATGGAACTGGAGCGCACCATTCCGTTTCACTATTCGCTGTTTAACCTGGAAGCGCATCTGCTGCTTAACCGCTACGCTGAACACGTTGAGTTTGATCGCTGGAATACCTTCCGCGACGGGCGAGGGGTGAAGCAGGGGATTGATTATCTGGTGCCGTTTATCCGTGAGCCGGATCTGTGGCCGTATAGCGACTTGCAGGGAATTGTTTGGGATAGTGCGCTAAGAGTGTTATTGCAGTCGGCGCGGGGATATCCACAGCAGTTGGCAACCTATCGCGAAGCCCTGAAGTGCTTGCCTCAGGAGACGTTACCGTTAAAAGAGCAGTTGATGTGGTGCCCGGCCTGATAGGGCGGGCACCTTTCCGGGCGAGGCGCTTGCACCGACCCCGGAAAGGCTCAGCGTAAAAGTGCTTACACCGCGGCAATAATCTTAATCTCAACCTTAAATCTCGGGTTCATCAGCTTAGCCTGCACGGTGCAGCGCACCGGTGCATGGCCTGCAACCACCCACGCATCCCACGCTTTGTTCATCGCGGTGAAATCGGCAGCGTCGGCGAGGAAAATGGTGGCATCAAGAATACGCGACTTGCTGCTGCCCTGTTTTTCCAGTACGGCATCTATTTGCGCCAGGGTGTCTGCGGTCTGCGCACAGGCGTCGGCGTCCAGATTCGATGGCACACCGGTGTAATACAGCGTCTGGTTATGAATAACCACATCAGACCAGCGGGCTTCGGCATCAATACGCGTAATTGTCATTTTAATTTCCTTATGTTCCTGTTCAGCGGAGTGTCGCAAGACTGCCACAATGTTTCCCCCGCGTCACTACACGGGCTGGCGAAAATCACTCCTCCCTGACATAATCACTGTCCAAATAACCAGGGGGCATTGTGATCGACGATTTTGCAGCAGACGGCCAGTTGGCCAACGCGATTCCGGGATTCAAACCACGCGAGCCGCAGCGCCTGATGGCAGTGGCGGTGACGCAGGCTATTGAGGAAACGCGGCCTCTGGTGGTCGAAGCAGGGACCGGAACCGGTAAAACCTACGCCTACCTGGCACCCGCGCTGCGGGCCAACAAAAAGGTGATTATCTCCACCGGCTCGAAGGCGCTGCAGGATCAGCTCTACAGCCGCGACCTGCCTACAGTCGCTACGGCACTGAAATTTACCGGTAAGCTGGCGCTGCTGAAAGGGCGGTCGAACTACCTGTGCCTGGAGCGTCTCGAGCAGCAGGCGCTGGCCGGGGGCGATCTGCCGGTGCAGGTTCTGAGCGATGTCATCCTGCTGCGATCCTGGTCTAACCAAACGATTGACGGCGACGTCAGCACCTGCGTCAGCGTGGCGGAGGACTCGCAGGCCTGGCCGCTGGTCACCAGCACCAATGACAACTGCCTTGGCAGCGATTGCCCGCTGTATAAAGAGTGCTTCGTGGTTAAAGCGCGTAAAAAGGCGATGGATGCCGACGTGGTGGTGGTCAACCATCACCTGTTCCTCGCCGATATGGTGGTTAAAGAGAGCGGCTTCGCTGAGCTCATCCCCGAGGCTGAAGTGATGATCTTCGATGAAGCACATCAGCTGCCGGATATTGCCAGCCAGTATTTTGGCCAGTCGCTCTCCAGCCGCCAGCTGCAGGACCTGGCGAAAGACATCACCATCGCCTACCGCACCGAACTGAAAGATACCCAGCAGCTGCAAAAATGCGCCGATCGCCTGGCCCAGAGCGCGCAGGATTTTCGCCTGCAGCTCGGGGACCCTGGCTACCGCGGCAACCTGCGCGACCTGCTGGCCGATAGCCATATCCAGCGCGCGCTGCTGCTGCTCGATGACGCGCTGGAGCTCTGTTACGACGTGGCGAAGCTCTCCCTTGGGCGCTCCGCGCTGCTGGATGCCGCCTTTGAGCGGGCAACGGTCTATCGCGCGCGGCTCAAGCGGTTGAAAGAGATTAACCAGCCGGGCTTCAGCTACTGGTATGAGTGCACCTCGCGCCACTTTACGCTGGCCTTGACCCCGCTGACCGTCGCCGAAAAGTTTAAAGAAGTGATGGCGCAAAAGCCCGGCAGCTGGATTTTCACCTCGGCAACGCTGTCGGTAAATGACGATCTGCGCCACTTTACCTCTCGCCTCGGTATTGAAGAGGCCGAGTCGCTGCTGCTGCCCAGCCCGTTTGATTATGCTCACCAGACGCTGCTCTGCGTGCCGCGCAATCTGCCGCTGCCAAACCAGCCCGGCGCGGCGCGTCACCTGGCGGCGATGCTCAAGCCGCTGATTGAGGCTAACGACGGGCGCTGCTTTATGCTGTGCACCTCCCACGCCATGATGCGCGATCTGGCGGAGCAGTTCCGCGCCACCATGACGCTGCCGGTTCTCCTGCAGGGGGAAACCAGCAAAGGCCAGCTGCTGCAGCAGTTCGTCAGCGCCGGTAACGCGCTGCTGGTGGCGACCAGCAGCTTCTGGGAAGGGGTCGACGTGCGCGGCGATGCCCTCTCGCTGGTGATTATCGATAAGCTTCCCTTTACCTCTCCCGACGATCCGCTGCTGAAAGCGCGAATGGAAGACTGCCGGCTGCGCGGCGGCGACCCGTTCGACGAGGTTCAGCTGCCGGATGCGGTGATCACCCTCAAGCAGGGCGTGGGGCGCCTGATCCGCGATATTGACGACCGCGGCGTGCTGGTCATTTGCGATAACCGTCTGGTGATGCGCCCCTACGGCGCGGTATTCCTCGCCAGCCTGCCCCCGGCGCCGCGAACCCGCGATATCCGCCGGGCGGTGCGCTTTCTCGCCGTGCCGCCGGTGCGGTGATCCGGCGTAAAATGTGATAAACTGCGCGCCATTTTGTCAATCTGCTATAGCGAGAGCGCGACAACCCATGCGAATTTTAGCTATCGATACCGCCACGGAGGCCTGCTCCGCGGCGCTGTGGAATGATGGCACCCTTTGTGCTCATTTTGAAATCTGCCCCCGCGAACATACGCAACGTATTCTGCCTCTGGTGCAGGATGTCCTTAACGAAAGTAACGTCCTGCTGACCGACCTGGATGCGCTGGCGTTCGGCCGCGGGCCGGGTAGCTTTACCGGCGTGCGCATCGGCATCGGCATTGCGCAGGGCCTGGCGCTTGGCGCCGAACTGCCGATGATCGGCGTTTCTACGCTGGCCACCATGGCGCAGGGCGCATGGCGTAAAACCGGCGCCACCCGCGTGCTGGCCGCCATTGATGCCCGCATGGGCGAGGTTTACTGGGCGGAATATCAGCGCGACGAGCAGGGCGTCTGGCACGGCGAAGAGACCGAAGCGGTCCTCAAACCGGAGGCCGTCAGCGAGCGTCTGCAGCAGCTGGAGGGAAGCTGGGCAACGGTTGGCACCGGCTGGCCGGCGTGGCCCGATCTGGCGAAGGACTCCTCGCTGACCTTAACCCACGGCGAAATTGAGCTGCCGGCAGCGGAAGACATGCTGCCGCTGGCCTGCCATCTGCTTTCCGTTGGAAAAACCGTTGCCGTAGAGCACGCCGAGCCGGTTTATTTGCGTAACAACGTGGCCTGGAAGAAACTTCCTGGCCGTGGATGAATCTCAGTAAGCATAAGACTGAGAGAAGGAGTCGCATCATGGCGGGTCAAACTAAAGTAGTACGTTGGCTGTTGGCGGGCGCCGCTGCCGCTGCGTTAAGTGGCTGTGTTTCGGTACCGGATGCCATCAAAGGCTCTACCCCGACGCCGCAGCAGGATTTAGTGCGGGTTATGGCCGCACCGCAGCTGTACGTTGGCCAGGAAGCTCGCTTTGGCGGCAAAGTGGTCAACATCACGAATCAGCAGGGTAAAACCCGCTTAGAAATTGCCACGGTGCCGCTGGACAGCGCCGCTCGACCCGAGCTGGGCGAGCCTTCGCGCGGGCGTATCCTCGCCGACGTTAATGGCTTCCTCGACCCGGTCGACTTCCGCGGTCACCTGGTGACGGTAGTTGGCCCGATTACCGGCGTTGTCGACGGTAAGGTCGGCGGCACGCCGTACAAGTTTATGCAGATGAACGCCACCGGCTATAAGCGCTGGAACGTTGTGCAGCAGGTGGTTATGCCGCCGCAGCCGATTGACCCGTGGATGGTCGGCCCGCGTCCGTGGCGCTACGGCTACGGTTATGGCGGCTGGGGCTACGGTGGAATGGGCTGGTATAACCCAGGTCCTGCGGAAGTAAGAAATGTGGTAACCGAATGATTTTGCGGTTTTTATAAGCTATTTGAAAGCTAAAAGAAACAGCGGCCTGTCCGCTGTTTCGTCATTTTTGGTCTGATAAGAAAAATAAATAGTGACGCGCTTCGCAACCTGCAAAACGCCTAATTAATAAACTGGTACGCTGAGTTAATATAATGTTAACAGAATGTTTGTTGATCAGGGGCTGTGATGACGACGAATAACTATTTCAGAGGTGATGCAGTGAAAAAGGTTTGGCTAAACCGTTATCCCGCCGATGTTCCTGCGGAGATAAATCCTGACCGCTATCAATCCCTGGTTGAATTGTTTGAACACGCCGCCACGCGCTATGCCGACCAGCCGGCGTTTATCAACATGGGTGAGGTGATGACCTATCGTAAGCTGGAGGAGCGCAGCCGCGCCTTCGCTGCTTATCTTCAGCAGGGCCTGGGGCTGCAAAAGGGCGATCGCGTAGCGCTGATGATGCCTAACCTGTTGCAGTACCCCATCGCGCTGTTTGGGATCCTGCGCGCCGGGATGATCGTGGTTAACGTCAACCCGCTGTACACGCCGCGCGAGCTTGAGCATCAGCTTAACGACAGCGGCGCCGCGGCGATTGTGATCGTCTCAAACTTTGCGCATACCCTTGAGAAGGTGGTCGATAAAACCCAGGTCAGGCACGTTATCCTGACGCGAATGGGCGATCAGCTGTCGACGGCGAAAGGGACTCTGGTTAACTTCGTCGTCAAGTATATCAAGCGGCTGGTGCCGAAATATCATCTGCCCGACGCCATTTCGTTTCGCAGCGCGCTGCAGCACGGTTACCGGATGCAGTACGTCAAACCGGAAATCGTCTGTGAGGACCTCGCGTTCCTGCAGTATACCGGCGGGACGACCGGCGTTGCGAAAGGGGCCATGCTGACCCATCGCAATATGCTGGCCAACCTTGAGCAGGTCAACGCCACCTATGGGCCGCTGCTGCACCGGGGCAAAGAGCTGGTGGTGACGGCTCTACCGCTGTACCACATTTTTGCGCTGACCATGAATTGCCTGCTGTTTATCGAGCTTGGCGGGCAGAACCTGCTGATTACCAACCCGCGGGATATTCCGGGGCTGGTGAAGGAGCTGGCTAAATATCCGTTTACCGCGATGACCGGGGTCAATACCCTGTTTAACGCGCTGCTGAATAACAAAGAGTTTCAGCAGCTCGACTTCTCCACGCTGCACCTCTCCGCCGGCGGCGGGATGCCGGTTCAGCAGGTGGTGGCCGAACGCTGGGTGAAGCTCACCGGACAGTATCTGCTGGAGGGTTACGGCCTCACCGAGTGCGCGCCGCTGGTTAGCGTTAACCCGCATGATATTGACTACCACAGCGGGAGCATCGGGCTTCCGGTGCCGTCGACCGAAGCGAAGCTGGTTGACGATGACGATAACGAAGTCGCCCCGGGCGAGCCGGGCGAGCTGTGCGTGAAAGGTCCGCAGGTGATGCTGGGTTACTGGCAGCGTCCGGACGACACCGCTGAAATCATCAAAGACGGCTGGCTGCACACCGGCGATATTGCGGTGATGGACGACGATGGCTTCCTGCGGATTGTCGATCGTAAGAAAGATATGATTCTGGTTTCCGGATTTAACGTCTACCCCAACGAAATTGAAGACGTGGTGATGCAGCACTCCGGCGTTCAGGAAGTGGCGGCGGTCGGCGTACCGTCCGGCAGCAGCGGCGAAGCGGTGAAGATTTTTGTCGTGAAGAAAGATGCGGCGCTGACCGAAGAGGCGCTGATCACCTTCTGCCGCCGCCAGCTGACGGGCTATAAGGTTCCCAGGCTGGTTGAGTTTCGTGATGAGCTGCCAAAATCGAACGTCGGGAAAATTTTACGGCGAGAACTTCGTGACGAAGCTCGCGCTAAAGTAGACAATAAAGCCTGAGCTAAGAGTGAATCGCCAGACGCCGGCTAAGCCGGCGTTTTTTATGGGCGCCAGTTAAGAGAGCATGATTTGAACTATCAGATGATTACCACCAACGACGGTCTTCGCGCCGTCTGTGAAGCGGCAAGCGCGGCAGCTGCGGTTGCGCTGGATACGGAATTTGTCCGCACCCGCACCTATTATCCACAGCTGGGACTGCTGCAGCTGTTTGATGGCGAGCAGGTTTCGCTCATCGATCCGCTGGAAATCACCGATTGGGCACCGATGCGTGAACTGCTGCTGAATCAAAACGTCACCAAATACCTCCACGCTGGCAGTGAAGATCTGGAAGTGTTCCTCAACACCTTCAGCCTGATGCCGCAGCCGCTGATTGACACCCAAATTCTGGCGGCCTTCTGCGGGCGCCCGATGTCATGGGGCTTTGCCTCGATGGTCGAGGAGTACTCCGGCGTGGCGCTGGATAAGAGCGAGTCGCGTACCGACTGGCTGGCCCGCCCGCTGACCGAACGCCAGTGCGACTATGCCGCGGCGGACGTCTGGTACCTGCTGCCCATCGCCATCAGGCTGATGGCCGAAACCGAAGCCGCCGGCTGGCTGCCCGCTGCGCTGGACGAATGTCGCCTGATGCAGCAGCGCCGCCAGGAAATACAGGACCCGTCGCAGGCGTGGCGCGAGATCGGCAACGCCTGGCAGCTTCGCACCCGCCAGCTCGGCTGCCTGCAGCTGCTGGCGGAGTGGCGCCTGCGCAAAGCGCGCGACCGCGACATGGCGGTGAATTTCGTCGTGCGTGAGGAGCATCTGTGGAGCGTGGCGCGCTATATGCCCGGCAGCCTCGGCGAGCTCGATAGCCTCGGGCTGTCGGGCAGCGAAATTCGTTTTCACGGCAAAACGCTGATAAGCCTGGTGGCGAAGGCGCAGGCACTGCCGGAAGAGGCGTTGCCTGAGCCGTTGCAAAACCTGATCGATATGCCGGGATACCGCAAGGTCTTCAAAGAGATTAAGGCGCTGGTGCAGGAAGTGAGTAGCGAAACGGAGCTGAGCGCCGAGCTGCTGGCGTCAAGAAGGCAGATTAACCAGCTGCTGAACTGGCACTGGCAGTTGAAGAGCGGCAATGCGCTGCCGGAGCTGATTTCCGGCTGGCGTAGCGAACTGATGGCCGATCGCCTGCGGGCGCTGCTCAGCGAATATCCGCGCTAAGTCACGGCAACGCGAAGCAACGGCAAATAGCCCGGGAGATCTCCGGGCTATGCAACAAACTGGCCCGACAGCGCAAGGCTATCGGGCGCATCCAGCGTCAGGATTTCGACTCTTCCGGTTCTGGTAAAGTCACGTTCAACTCCAGAATCGAAATATCACCGTCTCGCTGCTCCAGCTGCACGCTGACCATTTCCGGGTCGATCTGCACGTACTTACAGATGACTTCCAGAATATCTTTTCGTAGCTGCGGCAGGTAATGCGGTTCAGCATCGCCGCGACGACGCTCCGCAACGATGATTTGCAGGCGCTCTTTCGCAATGTTGGCCGTGTTCTTTTTCCGCGAGAGAAAAAAGTCGAGTAATGCCATAATTTATCCTCCGAACAGGCGTTTGAGGAAACCTTTCTTCTCTTCTTCAATGAAGCGGAAAGGACGTTCTTCTCCGAGCAGACGTTCGACGGTATCGGCATAGGCCTTACCTGCGTCCGATGCATCATCCAGAATAACCGGCTCACCCTGGTTCGACGCGCGCAGCACGGACTGATCTTCCGGGATCACGCCTACCAGATTGATACGCAGGATCTCCAGCACGTCTTCCATGCTCAGCATGTCGCCCTTATTGACGCGACCTGGGTTGTAGCGGGTCAGCAGCAGGTGCTCTTTAATCGGCTCTTCGCCATTTTCCGCACGGCGGGATTTGGACGCAAGAATACCGAGGATGCGGTCGGAGTCACGAACGGAGGAGACTTCCGGGTTAGTGGTGATGATGGCTTCGTCAGCGAAGTACAGCGCCATCAGCGCACCGGTTTCGATGCCTGCAGGGGAATCGCAGACAACAAAATCGAAATTCATTTTTTTCAGTTCTTCAAGAACCTTGTCTACGCCTTCGCGGGTCAGCGCGTCTTTATCACGCGTCTGGGAAGCGGGGAGGATGTAGAGGTTTTCGGTGCGCTTATCTTTGATTAACGCCTGATTCAGCGTGGCGTCACCCTGAATAACGTTAACGAAGTCATAAACTACCCGGCGTTCGCAGCCCATGATCAGATCAAGGTTACGCAGGCCAATGTCGAAGTCGATAACGACGGTCTTCTTTCCCTTCTGGGCCAAACCAGTAGCGATGGCCGCGCTGGAGGTGGTCTTGCCAACGCCCCCTTTACCCGAAGTCACAACAATAATGCGTGCCATAGAAATTCCTTGTTAAAAAGGGACTAACTCAACGGTTGAATAGTCAAAGCGTTATCGCCCAGACGCAGACGCGCCGCTTTGCCATAAAATTCGGCCGGGATATTATCACTCAGCCAGTATTCCCCAGCGATGGATACCAGTTCCGCCGCGAGGTGTGAACAAAATATTTGGGCTTCCCTGTCGCCGCCTGCGCCTGCGAGTGCGCGACCTCGCATCGTGCCATATACATGGATATTACCGTCGGCGATAAGTTCCGCGCCGGCACTCACATGGTTTGTAACAATTAGATCACAGTGTGGTGCATAAATGCGCTGACCGGAACGTACCGGCAGGTCAATCAAACGCGTTTTTGTGATCTGATTAACAACTGGCGGGGCGACAACCGGTTCTGGCAACGCCTGACGAGGCATTTTTTCTTTCCCTTCCGTCAGTAAAGGGATCCCGGTGCGGTCGATTTCCGCTTTCAGCCGCGGGACCTTGCAGCCGCTCACGCCGATAATACGTAAACCGGTGGTGGCGATGGCTTCCTGCATGGCGCGCCAGTCGACGACATTTTCGATGCCGCTAATATTCACAACGACCGGGGCGTGACGTAAAAACGCGGGGGCCTGGGCGATTTTGTCTTCTAACGCCTGACGAATAACCTCGGGATTTGCGTCGTGCAAATGAACGACAGATAAGGTGAAGCTACTGCCCTTAAGTTCGATTGGCGTATTTGACATCCTGGCCTTACTCAATTTGCTGTTTATCACCTGCCGAAGTGCGGTGATATTCCGAAGACTAAAAGGCATGTTATAGTCACTCATATATTGAGGCAAGTGACCACGGGTCTAATTCCGAGTAAAACTATGTTTTGTGTGATCTATCGAAGTACCAAACGTGAGCAAACCTATTTATATGTCGAAAAAAAGGACGATTTCTCACGCGTGCCCCCGGAATTAATGAGCAGCTTCGGCACGCCGAAAATGACCATGCTGCTGCCGCTCGACGGGCGTAAAAAACTGGCTGGCGCTGACCTGGAAAAAGTAAAACAGGCGTTGAGCGAACAGGGCTATTATCTGCAGATTCCTCCACCGCCTGAGAATTTACTCAAGAAGCATCTGGCGGAACAGGGGAATAATCCTTAAATAATTCAGACTGCCGGCAGGGGAACATCGTTCGCGCCGGAGCAGCCTGAAGGAAAAGGGTATCACTCTGATTCACCCACTAAGGGGAAATAATGTACCAACATCATAACTGGCAGGGAGCATTACTGGATTTTCCGGTAAGCAAAGTCGTTTGCGTGGGCAGCAACTACGCAAACCACATCAAGGAAATGGGCAGTGCGACGCCGGAAGAACCGGTGCTGTTTATTAAACCTGAGACGGCGTTGTGCGATATCCGCCAGCCGTTGGTGCTTCCTGAAGGGCTGGGGTCGGTGCATCACGAAGTGGAGCTGGCGGTGCTGATTGGCAGCACGCTGCGTCAGGCGACCGAAGAGCACGTGCTCAAAGGGATCGCGGGCTACGGCGTGGCGCTGGATCTGACCCTGCGCGATCTGCAGGGCAAGCTGAAAAAAGCCGGCCAGCCGTGGGAGAAGGCTAAGGGGTTCGACAACGCCTGCCCGATCTCCGGTTTTATTCCCGCCGCCGAGTTCCACGGCGACCCGCAGAACACCGCGCTGAGCCTGAAGGTGAACGGCGCTGTCCGCCAGCAGGGCACGACTGCCGATATGATCCATAAAATTGTGCCGCTGATTGCCTACATGTCGCGCTTCTTTACGCTGAAGGCCGGCGACGTGGTGCTGACCGGCACCCCGGAAGGCGTTGGCCCGCTCAATAGCGGCGACGAGCTCGAAGTCGGTTTTAACGGTTTCTCCCTGTTGACCCGCGTGCTGTAACCTCCTGTTGCCGCCTTCAGAGGCGGCAAAACTTGCATCGGCGTGCCAGACTGGTTATAAGGTGCACCCTGAATTGCAATGACGGACATCCCTATGAGCGAACAACTCTTCTGGCAACACAAAACGCTGGAGCAAATGACCGACGCGGAGTGGGAATCACTGTGCGACGGCTGCGGACAGTGCTGCCTGCATAAGCTGATGGATGAGGATACTGACGAAATCTATTTTACTAACGTCGCCTGCCGTCAGTTAAATATTAAAACCTGCCAGTGTCGTAACTATGAACGGCGCTTCGAGTATGAGCCGGACTGCATCAAGCTTACGCGGGACAATCTGCCGACCTTTGAGTGGCTGCCGCCAACCTGTGCCTATCGCCTGCTGGCGGAAGGCCAGCCGCTGCCTCACTGGCATCCGCTGCTGACCGGGTCAAAAGCGGCGATGCACGGCGAGCGCATTTCCGTGCGCCATATTGCGGTGAAAGAGTCCACTGTCAACGACTGGCAGGACCATATTTTAAACAAGCCTGACTGGGCGCAGTAGCTGCCCGCTGCGCCAGACAGAACGGCTAAAACAGAAAACCCGCCAGCGGCGGGTTTTCTGTTTTAGCTCGATGGTCACTGGTGATAAAGTGTTTCCGTTTGCAATTAATGGAAACATAAAATGAAAAAAATAGTGATGATAGCAATTGCCGGGATCCTGCTTAGCGGATGTTCGGCAAAATACAACACAGCAGAAGTTACCAAAAGCACTGAGTTGTTGCTGAAAGATAAAACGGTCGTTATTGCTCAGCCGGCAAACGGGATTTATGAAACCAAAGTATACAGCGGCTCAGGGCAGGCTACGGCTCTCGCGGTTCAGTCTGCTTTCTCCCGATATACTGACAGCGTATCCGTTGCCCCTGAGTGTACGACGCTGAGCTGCCTGAAGGATAAACGCCCGCTTAGCGAAGGCTATTATGTCATTCCTCAAATACTGCATTGGGAAGACAGAGCGACAGAATGGTCCGGAATTCCGGATAAAATTGAAGTGAAAATCACGGTATATCATTCCTCCACGGATCGCGTGGTCGCCTCATCCATTCTGAGCGGTAAGAGTAAGTGGGCCACTTTCGGTGGCGATCATCCTCAGGATTTGTTGCCGCAACCCATTAATAGCTACGTTGCGGGCCTGTATTAATAACCCTGCCCGGCGGAGAGCGAATTTAATCTTCACTCTGCAAACCGCGTCAGCAAAACCCGCCACCGGCGGGTTTTCTGTTATCAGCCATCGGCAGGCGGGTTACGACTTTTTGCTGTGGAACAGCCCGTTTTCGCCGTCGGCGTCATCTTCAACCCAGAAGTTGATATTGAACTGGGCATCGTCGCTTAATTCGATGCGGTGCCAGTACTGAGGCGGGCTGGTCGCAAACTGCCCGGCGTTAATCACCACTTTGACCTCCGGCTCCGTCGCCTGTTCGTCGGCGAAGCCGTAATAAGTCACCGTTCCTTCCATCACGCAGAGCTGGCCGAAAACGGCGGCGGCGGTGTTGTGGTGGGTGAGCAGGGCGGCAGGTACGTTCTCTTTGGTAAAGAAGGGCGTGGAGCGTTTAACTTTCCAGTTAGCCGGAATACGCAGGTGAGACATCGTGAGCTCCTTAGCGGATACGAATAAGATGTATTTAATATGCAACTTATAGGGCCTGAGGTCAACTCACGGGAGAGAAAAATACCCTAAAGGCGTGGTACCGGCGACCGGGGTCCGCTGCGCTCAACGAACGTCGGGCAGAAGCTGCGGCCTCCCCGGACCTTCGGCATCGTGGAGAGCTATTGGGGGCGAGGCAAAAAAAACCTGCCAGCGATTGCTCTGACAGGTTTTACTCTTAGCGGTGCGGCTTTAGCGCGGGGGGATTAGCGGCCGAACAGATCGCGTTTTTTCGGTTTGAACGGCTGAGCAATCAGAACCAGCACGGCCACAACCAGATAGGCGGCAAAGATCCCCACCAGCCACTGCGGCATCTCCAGCGTCAGAAACTCCCACTGACGCACGGAACAGTCACCGCTGGCCACGAACATCTGCGGCAGCCACTTATCCAGCGGCAGCCACGTTGGGAAACGGGCGGCAAAGTCGCAGGTCTGGAACGGAGAAGGGTGAAGCTGAATCATGGTATGTTCCCACGCCAGCTGCAGCCCCCGCAGCGCGCTGTAGAGCCAGATAACCAGCGCCACGTAGCGCAGCGGCGTTTTCGGGGCGATAGCGCCGACAATACCGGCTGCCATAATCCCTAATAGCGCACAGCGTTCGTAAATACACATTACGCAGGGCTGCAGCAGCATAACGTGCTGGAACCATAGCGCAACCATCTCAAGCGCGAAAGCGGTGAACGCCATCAGGAGCCAGGCTCCGCGTCCTCTTGAGCACTGGTTTAAATATCGCAACATAGTCTTTTCCCTGAAAAATGCTAAATCATGGCAGTGTAAACGAAAACCGAACCGACGCCAGCAGCTAGTCCGAAAATATTACGTAAAAATATTGCACATCCGCCGGTGGGTTGCGGATGCGCAATATCGCGTCAGGCTCAGGGAAGCTGCGGCATCACGAGCCAGCCGTTTTCGAGCATCCACTGCGTCGCTGGCATCAGCGTAAACTCGACGCACAGCAGCCCGACCAGGGTCATCACGATGGTGTAAGGCAGCGCCATCCACACCATTCGCCCGTAGGAGAGGCGAATCAGCGGCGCCAGGGCGGAGGTCAGCAGGAACAGGAATGCCGCCTGGCCGTTTGGCGTGGCGACCGAAGGCAGGTTGGTGCCGGTATTGATAGCAACCGCCAGCAGCTCAAACTGCGGCAGGCTGATGGTGCCCTGCTGGAGCGCGGTTTTGGCCTCGTTGATATAGACCGTGCCAACGAAGACGTTATCGGAAATGGATGACAGCAGGCCGTTAAACAGATAGAACAGCGACAGCTGGGCGTGCGGCGACGCCTGCAGCACGAACTGGATCACCGGCGAGAACAGGTGCTGGTCGATAATTACCGCGACCACGGCGAAAAAGACCGTCAGCAGCGCGGTGAACGGCAGCGCCTCGGTAAAGGCTTTACCGATAGCGTGCTCGTCGGTCACGCCTGAGAAGGTGGTCGCCAGAACGATCACCGACAGACCGATCAGCCCGACCTCCCCAAGATGCAGAGCCAGCGCGGCAATCAGCCAGATGCCGATAATCCCCTGAGCGATAAGCCGCAGGCGATCCTGACGGCTGCGCTGCTGGCGGCTGCGATCGTCGTAATCCTGCAGAACCTTACGCACCGCCGGCGGCAGCGGTTCCCCGTAGCCGAACAGGCCGAACTTCTCCACCAGCAGGCAGGTGAGCAGGCCGCAGACGATGACCGGCAGCGTCACCGGCGTCATGCGTAAGAAGAACTCGCCGAAGTGCCATCCGGCCGCTTTGGCGATGATCAGGTTTTGCGGTTCGCCCACCATGGTCATCACGCCGCCCAGTGCGGTACCGACGCCCGCGTGCATCATCAGACTGCGCAAAAAGCCGCGGAACTGCTCCAGCACCTCGCGATAGTGCTGGTCGATGTGGCTATCGTCCAGCAGATCGAGATCGTCGGGCCGCGCGGAGGCCACGCGATGATAAATGCCGTAAAATCCCACCGCGACGCTAATCACCACCGCCACCACGGTTAACGCATCGAGGAAGGCGGAGAGGAACGCCGCCGCCAGGCAAAAGGCCAGCGATAGCAGCATCTTGCTGCGGATCCCCAGCAGCAGACGGGTAAAGATAAACAGCAGCAGCTGCTTCATAAAGTAGATCCCGGCCACCATAAAAATCAGCAGCAGGAGCACTTCGAGGTTGCTGGCGATCTCATCGCGAATATGCTCCGCGGTGGTCATCCCGATAAATACCGCTTCGATAGCCAACAGGCCACCGGGCATCAGCGGATAGCATTTGAGCGCCATCGCCAGGGTAAAAATAAACTCAATAACCAGTAGCCAGCCGGCGACGAACGGATTGAGGTAGAACGCCAGCGGGTTAATGATTAAGAAGACAATTAAGGTGAGCTTATACCAGTCCGGAGACTGGCCAAGAAAATTACGCCACAGGGCGCGGCCATAAGACATTTCCACGACAGATATCCTTCCCCGTCAAATATTGACATGAATTTACGTATTGCGATTTGTAAGACTACCAGCTGAGCAAAAGGGGAAGCAACCTGATTCGCATCGCGCCCGGCCTCTGTCAAACGCGAAGAGCAAAATCGCAAAATGAAACGGCGATCCCTTTTTAATTACCTCCTGGCGCTATCTGCCCTATAGCGGCTCTGGTATGATGAGTAGAATTTGCAACGCTGTGTAATGGAAATCTTACTATGGTCATTAAGGCGCAGAGCCCTGCGGGTTTCGCGGAAGAGTACATCATTGAAAGTATATGGAATAACCGCTTTCCCCCGGGCACCATTCTCCCCGCCGAACGTGAGCTTTCTGAACTTATTGGTGTGACCCGTACGACCTTACGCGAAGTTCTGCAGCGTCTGGCCCGTGACGGTTGGTTAACGATACAGCACGGCAAACCGACGAAGGTGAACAATTTCTGGGAAACGTCGGGTCTGAATATTCTCGAGACGCTGGCGCGCCTCGATCACGACAGCGTCCCGCAGCTGATCGATAACCTGCTGTCGGTGCGTACCAATATCTCCACTATCTTTATCCGCACGGCCTTCCGTCAGCATCCTGAAAACGCCCTGCAGGTTCTTGCCGCGGCGCGTGAGGTGGAAGACCACGGCGATGCGTTCGCCGATCTCGATTACGGCATCTTCCGCGGCCTGGCCTTTGCCTCCGGTAATCCGATCTACGGCCTGATCCTCAACGGCATGAAGGGCCTGTATACCCGTATTGGCCGTCACTATTTTGCCAATCCGGAAGCGCGCAGTCTGGCGCTGGGCTTCTATCACCAGCTGGCTAAAGTCTGTGAAGAAGGGCAGCACGAGCAGGTTTACGAGATCGTCCGTCGCTACGGGCATGACAGCGGTGAAATCTGGCATCGTATGCAGAAAACGCTGCCGGGTGATTTAGTCATCGGTATGCGCTAAGTCCCGCAATAAGAAAAAAACGCCCGGTGATTATGCCGGGCGTTTTGCTTTGTGCGATTTAGCGCCGCGCGACTTACAGCGCGTTTTGCCGCGGCGGGCTGCGCTCCAGCAGTTCGATGCTGCCATCGGCATTTTGCTGCTCCAGCAGGATGTCGAATCCCCACAGGCGATGGACGTGCTTGAGCACCTCACGGCGGCCCTTATCCAGCGGTACGCGGTTATGCGGCACGTAGCGCAGCGTCAGCGAACGGTCGCCGCGAAGGTCGACGTTCCACACCTGAATATTCGGCTCGAGGTTGCTCAGGTTGTACTGGGCGGAAAGCTTGGCGCGAATCTCCCGATACCCCTCCTCGTTATGGATGGCCGAAATCTCCAGGTAGTTGTGATGGTCGTCGTCGAGCACCGTAAAGAAGCGGAAATCACGCATAATTTTCGGTGACAGGAACTGGCTGATAAAGCTCTCATCCTTGAAGTCGCGCATAGCAAAATGCAGCGTCTCCAGCCAGTCGGAGCCGGCGATGTCCGGGAACCAGTATTTGTCCTCTTCGGTCGGCGACTGACAAATG
Organism: Klebsiella sp. 18074; assembly: GCF_902705905.1. NCBI lineage: Bacteria > Pseudomonadati > Pseudomonadota > Gammaproteobacteria > Enterobacterales > Enterobacteriaceae > Klebsiella > Klebsiella sp. 18074. Next base: position 56,469 of record NZ_CACSIS010000011.1, read on the forward strand.
CGCTTAATATCCTGGAACATGGCAAAGCCCAGCGCGTAGGGATTAATCCCGTTGTACCACTGGCTGTTATAGGGCGGCTGGTAGATAACGTTGGTGTGGCTGTGCAGAAACTCCAGCATAAAGCGTTCCGTCACCTTGCCTTCATCGTACAGGTGGTTAAGGATCGTGTAGTGCCAGAAGGTCGCCCAGCCCTCGTTCATCACCTGAGTCTGCTTCTGCGGATAGAAATACTGGCTCACCTTACGCACGATACGCAGGATTTCACGCTGCCATGACTCCAGCAGCGGGGCGTTCTTCTCCATAAAATAGAGCAGGTTTTCCTGCGGCTCCGAAGGGTAGCGGCGCGCGGTTTCAATGGCTTTCTCTTCTTCCCGCTTAGGCAGGGTGCGCCACAGCATATTCACCTGGCTTTGCAGATACTCTTCCCGGCTTTTCTGCCGCGCCTTCTCCTCCTGCAGCGAAATTTTCTGCGGACGCTTGTAGCGGTCGACGCCATAGTTCATCAGCGCGTGGCAGGAGTCGAGCAGTTTCTCCACCTCATCAACGCCGTACCGCTCCTCGCATTCGGTGATGTATTTGCGGGCGAAGATCAGGTAGTCGATTATCGAGCTGGCATCGGTCCAGCTGCGGAACAGGTAGTTATTCTTGAAAAAGGAGTTGTGCCCGTAGCAGGCGTGAGCCATCACCAGCGCCTGCATGGTAATGGTGTTCTCCTCCATCAGATAGGCGATACAGGGGTTGGAGTTGATGACAATTTCGTAGGCCAGCCCCTGCTGGCCGTGCTTATACGCCTGCTCGGTTTCGATAAATTTCTTACCAAACGACCAGTGCGGGTAGTTGATTGGCATTCCGACGCTGGAGTAGGCATCCATCATCTGCTCGGAAGTAATGACTTCGATCTGATGCGGGTAGGTGTCGAGACGATACAGCTTCGCCACCCGGTCAACCTCGGCGAGGTAGGTTTCCAGCAGTTCAAAAGTCCAGTCGGGTCCATCGCTTAAACGAGTCGTGTCCCTGTTTATGGAATCAATCGTAGCCATTAGCGCGCCCTCATTGTCGGTGACTCTCTCTATACGGAGAGCCTCACAACAAGCATAGAACACGGCTCGGCAAACTGCGCCTGCGAACAATTTCTTTTCTTCGCGATTTAGCAATCTTAAAGGCCTGGTTTAGCCTTTAATGCAGAATTTTATTCTGGTGAAAAATGAAGCGCAGCAGGAGATAGTAAATCTTCGGGGTCAGGGCTGGTGCGGTTTGCTGTGAGATAAGTCACCATAAATAAAGCGTATGTTGAATAATATTTTCAACTGAGTTATCAATTTGTAATCAGATGATTGTTCTTTAACTATTACGGAGTCGCTATGCGAGTCGTCATACTGGGAAGTGGGGTGGTTGGGGTAGCTAGTGCATGGTATTTAAGTCAGGCAGGGCATCAGGTGACGGTTATCGACCGCCAGCCGGGGCCGGCGGAAGAGACCAGCGCCGCCAACGCCGGACAGATCTCCCCGGGCTACGCCGCACCCTGGGCCGCGCCCGGCGTGCCGCTGAAGGCCATTAAGTGGATGTTTCAGCGCCACGCGCCGCTGGCGATCGGCCTTGACGGCACGCAGTTCCAGCTAAAATGGATGTGGCAGATGCTGCGCAACTGCGACACCCGCCACTATATGGAAAACAAAGGCCGCATGGTGCGACTGGCGGAGTACAGCCGTGACTGCCTGAAGGCGCTGCGCGAAAGCACCGGCATCCAGTATGAAGGGCGCCAGGGCGGGACGCTGCAGCTTTTCCGTACCGAAAAACAGTATGAGAACGCCACCCGCGACATCGCCGTGCTGCAGGATGCCGGCGTGCCGTATCAGCTGCTGGAGGCCAAACGTCTGCTGGAAGTCGAACCCGCCTTAGCCGAGGTGAGCCACAGGCTGACCGGCGGCCTGCGTTTACCGAACGATGAAACCGGCGACTGCCAGCTGTTTACCACGCGCCTGGCGGCGATGGCGGAGCAGGCGGGCGTCACCTTCCGCTTTAATACCTCGGTTGACGCGCTGCTGTACGAAGGAGAGCAGATCGCCGGCGTGAAGTGCGGCGATGAAATTGTCAAAGGCGATGCCTACGTCATGGCCTTCGGCTCCTACTCGACGGCGATGCTGAAAGGGCTGGTGGACATCCCGGTCTATCCGCTGAAGGGCTACTCGCTGACGATCCCGATCGCCGAGGAGGACGGGGCGCCGGTATCGACTATCCTTGATGAGACTTACAAAATTGCGATTACCCGCTTTGACCAGCGGATCCGCGTCGGCGGGATGGCGGAAATCGTCGGCTTTAATAAAGAGCTGCTGCAGCCGCGTCGCGAAACGCTGGAGATGGTGGTGCGCGATCTGTTCCCGCGCGGCGGCCACGTAGAGCAGGCGACCTTCTGGACCGGCCTACGTCCGATGACCCCGGACGGCACGCCGGTGGTCGGGCGCACGCCGTATAAAAACCTGTGGCTCAATACCGGGCACGGCACCCTGGGCTGGACCATGGCGTGCGGCTCAGGACAGCTTTTGAGCGATTTGATTTCGGGTCGCACTCCGGCTATTCCGTACGACGATCTTGCCGTCGCCCGCTATAGCTCGGGCTTCACTCCGGCGCGTGCTCAGCACCTGCACGGCGTTCACAACTAAGGAGTCTTCATGTCCCGTCCGGTACTGGCCAGCATTGATTTGTCGGCCCTGCGGCAGAATTTGCAGATTGTCCGGCGCGCGGCCCCGGGCTCGCGGCTGTGGGCGGTGGTGAAAGCCAACGCCTACGGCCACGGCCTGGCGCGCGTGTGGAATGCGCTCAGCGGCGCAGATGGCTTTGCCATGCTGAACCTTGAAGAGGCGATCCTGCTGCGCGAGCAGGGCTGGAAAGGACCGATTCTGCTGCTCGAGGGCTTCTTCCACGCCGACGAGCTGGCGCTGTTTGATAAGTATCGCCTGACCACCAGCGTGCACAGCAACTGGCAAATCAAGGCGCTGCAGCAGGCGAAGCTCCACGCTCCGCTGGATATCTACGTTAAGGTCAACAGCGGCATGAACCGGCTGGGCTTTATGCCGGAGCGCATCCATACCGTCTGGCAGCAGCTGCGGGCGCTGGGCAACGTCAGCGAAATGACGCTGATGTCGCACTTTGCCGACGCGGAAAATCCGCAGGGCATCGTCGAGCCGATGCGCCGCATCGAGCAGGCGGCAGAAGGGCTGGCGTGCTCGCGTTCGCTGGCGAACTCGGCGGCGACCCTTTGGCACCCGGAAGCGCATTTTGACTGGGTCAGACCGGGGATCGTGCTCTACGGCGCCTCGCCGTCCGGCCAGTGGCAGGATATCGCCAACAGCGGCCTGAAGCCAGTGATGACCCTCAGCAGCGAGATTATTGCCGTGCAGAACCTGAAGGCGGGTGAGGCGGTGGGCTACGGCGGCCTCTACCGGACAACGGAGGAGCAGCGGATTGGCATCGTGGCCTGCGGCTATGCCGACGGCTATCCGCGCATTGCGCCGGCGGGAACGCCGGTGCTGGTTGATGGCGTGCGCACCACGCTGGTGGGGCGCGTGTCGATGGATATGCTGGCGGTAGACCTCACGCCTTGCCCACAGGCCGGCATCGGTGCGCCGGTCGAACTGTGGGGCAAAGAGGTTAAAATCGACGACGTGGCCGCCGCCAGCGGTACCGTCGGCTATGAGCTAATGTGCGCTTTGGCGCCGCGCGTCCCTGTTGTGACGGCGTAACTTTCCGTGAGGCGGATCACTCCGCCTCATCTTCCGCAACGCGAACGCCCACCTTCAGCACGTGGTCCTCTTCTTTTTCGGCCACCGTCCACACCATCCCGGCGAACTCAACGTGGTCACCCACAACCGGCGCCGCTCCGAGCTGATGCTGAACGACATCACCCAGCGACAGCTGGCGATCGCGATACTCTTCCCCGCCCTCCAGGCCATAAATTTGCGCCACATCTGCGAATTTTGCGCTGGCATCGAGAATAAAGTCGCCGAAGAAGCGCTGATCGAGCGCCACCGGCGGCGACTGGCTGAACATCTTACCCAGCGCGGGCAGGTCGCGCTCGCGGCCAATCACGCACAGAATATCTCCCTCCAGCAGGCGGGTGCTGCCGGTGGGGTGCAGCAGCGCGTTATCGCGAAACAGGGCGGCAATGCGCGTTTCCGGCGGCATATGCAGATCGCGCAGCGCCGCGCCGACGCACCATTTATCGGCGCTAAGCTGATAGACAAACTGCTCCCACGGGTTCTCCGGATGGATATCCAGCCCGACCCGGGAAATGGGCCAGCCTACCGGCGGGACCACCACCCGAGCTTTTTTCGCCGCCCACGATAGCGAGGTGCCCTGCAGCAGCAGTGAGACCAGCACCACGAAGAAGGCGACGTTGAAGAACAGGCGCGCATTCTCAAGCCCGGCCATCATCGGGAATACGGCGAGGATAATCGGTACCGCGCCGCGTAATCCTACCCAGCTGATGAAGATGCGCTCGCGCAGGTTAAACCCGCGAAATGGCAGCAGGCCGGCGAAGACCGACAGCGGACGGGCGACAAAAATCATCCACATCGACAGCAGCAGCGCCGGGATCGCAATCGGCCACAGGTCCGACGGCGTCAGCAGCAGGCCGAGCACCAGGAACATGCCGATTTGCGCCAGCCACGCCAGGCCGTCGAAGTTTTGCAGAATGCCGTGACGGTTGCGAATCGGCCGGTTGCCGAGCAGGAAGCCGCACAGATAAACCGCCAGGATGCCGCTGCCGTCCAGCGAGGTGGTGACGGCGAAAATCATAATCCCGCCGCTCAGTGCCAGCAGAGGATAGAGGCCGGTTGGCAGCACGATGCGGTTTATCATCTGCAGGAGCAGATAGCCGCCGCCGAGGCCGATGACGATCCCAAGGCCAAACTGCTGCACGATGTGGACCGCAAACATCCAGCTGAGGCCGGTTTCGTGCTGCTGAATCATCTCGATAAGCGTGATGGTCAGAAACACCGCCATCGGATCGTTGCTGCCGGATTCGATCTCCAGCGTTGAGCCGACGCGCTCGTTGAGGCCCTTGCCGCCGAGCAGGGAGAAGACCGCCGCGGCGTCGGTGGAGCCGACAATCGCGCCGATCAGCATCCCCTCAATCAGGTTGAGATGAAACAGCCACGCCGCCATCAGCCCGGTCAGGCAGGAGGTGATCAGTACCCCGACGGTGGCCAGCGAAAGCGCGGGCCATAGCGCCACGCGAAAGGAGCTGGCCTGGGTGCGCATCCCGCCGTCCAGCAGGATCACCGCCAGCGCCAGGTTACTCGCCATATAGGCGAAAGGGTAGTTGTCAAAAGGGATGCCGCCGATACCGTCAACGCCCGCCAGCATGCCGATAGCCAGGAAGATGACCAGAATCGGAATGCCGAGACGTGAGGAAAAGGAACTCAATAAAATGCTACAGGTTACTAATACAGAACCCAGAATAAACAGACTAATAACCGCACCGGCATCCAATGTTCATGCACTCCTTACGCGTATGAAGACTTTGAGAAATTGACATCATATTAACCATCCGCGGGGGATCCGGAAATGTGTCACGGAAAATTTTATTCCGTCAGCACCGGATGGCCGCTCAGCGTGAGGGTGGTGGTGGCCGCATTGTTCACCAGCAGCGCCCGCGCGCCGAGCGGCAGGGTGACGGTACGCTGCTCGTGGCCGAAATCTAAGCCGTCGATCAGCGGAACAGCGAGCTGCGCGCGCAGGTAAGCGTAAACTGCCGGTAAATCGTATCCGGCGTCGTAATCGTTGGGCGCGGCGCCGCTGAAGCTGCCGAGGATAATCGCCCGCTGGCGTGCAAGAATGCCGCTATGCAGCAGCTGCAGCAGCATGCGCTCGACGCGGAACGGATGTTCGTTGATATCTTCCAGCACCAGAATGCCATCGGCAATCTGCGGCAGCCACGGCGTGCCGATAAGCGAGGTGAGCATCGCCAGGTTGCCGCCCCACAGCGTGCCCTGCGCGCGGCACTCCGGACCGTCGCCGTCCCATTCGAGGGTAAACTGCGGGCTGCTCAGCGCCTGCCAGAAGTGAAATTCCGTGAACGGATCCAGCGTTTCTGCACCAAAATTACCTGCCAGCATCGGCCCGCTGAAGGTGATTATGCTACCCTTTGCCAGCAGACCCAGCTGGATCGCCGTGAAATCACTGTGGCCGCAGATCAGCAGCGGGTCCTGCCGCTGGCGCGCGGTCAGGCCCTGCCAATCGATGTGCGGCAGCAGGCGGCTGGCACCGTAGCCGCCGCGCACCGGCATGACGATGCGGTTGCTGCCGTCGAGGGTAGCGAGCTGGTTGATATCGTCCAGGCGTTGCTGCTCAGTCCCGGCAAAGCGCTGCTGTCGGCGGGTAATGACCTGCTGGTTTATCACCTGGTGTCCTGCTTCCAGCAGACGGCTGACGCCGCGGGCCGCCGCCTGCTGGTTGGTGCAGTAGCCTGAGGGGGCGACCAGATAAAACTGAGACATGGCAATTCCTTGCTAAGAATGAAAGGGTTATCATGCCGCCTGGAGCGATTATTGTCATCTCCAGGCAGCAAACTTCAGCCAATAAGGATAGATGTGTGAAATTGAGATGGTGCGTTTTTTTATTTGTGTTCCTGGCCGGCTGTAGCTCGAAACATGATTACCGCAATCCACCGTGGAACGCCGAGGTTCCGGTGAAGCGGGCGATGCAGTGGATGCCAATCAGCGAAAAAGCCGGCGCAGCGTGGGGCGTTGACCCGCAGCTGGTGACGGCAATTATCGCCATCGAGTCCGGCGGTAATCCTACGGTAGTGAGTAAATCCGGTGCGGTTGGCCTGATGCAGCTGAAGCCTTCGACCTCCGGGCGCGATGTTTACCAGCGCATGGGCTGGCGCGGCGAGCCGTCGGTGAGCGAGCTGAAAAACCCGGAGCGTAATATTTCGATGGGCGCGGCCTATCTGAGCATTCTTGAGAACGGTCCGCTGGCCGGGATTAAAGATCCGCAGGTGATGCGCTACGCGGTGGTGGTCTCCTACGCCAACGGCGCCGGCGCGCTGCTGCGCACCTTCTCGTCGAACCGCCAGGACGCGATTGACGAAATTAATGATATGGATGCCGACGACTTCTTCGAGCACGTAGCGAAAAAGCACCCGGCTCCGCAGGCGCCGCGCTATATCTGGAAGCTGCAGAAAGCGCTGGACGCGATGTAATCATCGCCACCTTGCGCCACTCGCGCCGCGCTTAGCGGGGCGACAGAACGCGTGATTCTGTCACCCGCAGGCGCGGCGTTTTAGACTCTGGCTTAGAAATCGTAGCCGACGGTGGCCGTCACGCTGCGCTCCGCGCCCCAGTAGCAGTTACCGGTTCCGTAGCAGCCGGAGAGGTACTCCCGGTCGCTGAGGTTATTCGCATTCACCTGCACGAACGCCCCTTTCAGCGACGGCGACCAGACGCCGAGATCCGCACGCACCATCGCATCCAGCAGGGTCACCGACGGCAGACGCTCGGTATTGGCATCATCCGCCCACTGTTTCCCAATGTAGCGTACCCCCGCACCGGCGCTGATCCCCGCCGGGAACTGATAGCGCGCCCAGAAGGAAGCCATCTGATCCGGCGAGAGCTGCGGCGTATTATCGTTGGTACCGTCCTTGGTTTCCTGGAAGCGCAGGCGGTTCCAGGTATAGGAGGCGATGGTGCTCAGCTGCGGCGTAATTTGGTTATGCATCTCCAGCTCGACGCCCTGAGAGTGCACCTTCCCGGCCGGAACAAAGGTTGCGGTGGCGATATTCGGATCGCGGGTGGCGACGTCTTTCTGGGTTAAATCATAGATAGCGATACTGTACATATCGGCGCTGCCCGGCGGCTGGAACTTCAGACCCGCTTCTACCTGTTCCGCGGTCGTCGGTTTGAGCAGGGTGCCGTCGGCTCCCGGCAGCATCGCCGGGGTAATGGCCTGGCTGTAGCTCAGGTACGGCGAGAGGCCGTTTTCCAGCGCGTACAGCAGGGAGGCGCGGCCGCTGATATGGTCATCCGAACGGCGGCTCGAGGTACCGAACGTGTCGCTGACCTGCTGGGAAACGATGCGGTCGTAGCGGCCGGAGAGGTCCAGATGCCAGCGATTCCACACCATCTCATCCTGCAGATAGAGCCCGGTCTGGTAATAGCGGCGGTTATTGTTATCGCTGTAGGTGACGGTATGCCCGCTCTGAGCGGTATAGCCGGTAAACGGATCGAGCGGCGAGGCGCCGCCGGCACCGGTCCATAAATCGTTGCGGAAGCGGTGGTATTCCGCGCCGAGTATGAGGGTATGCGCCAGCTCGCCGGTACTAAAATCGGCGCGCAGGCGGTTATCCGTGGACCACGCGTCCAGCGAGCCGCGCGAGCCGCTGTAGCCGCGGGAGAGCATATTCGTGTCGTCAACCCAGCCCACCTGATACACCTGATCTAACGAGACGTTGGTGTGGGTATAGCTGCCGGCGGAATAGGCCGACCAGACGTCGCTGAACTGGTGATTAAACTCATAGCTGTAGATCTGCTCGCGACGCTGATAGCCATCGGCCGGATCGCCTTCGTTGGTGCTGGTGGAGAGCTTGCGCCCATTGTGCGCGTAGCGGGTGCCATCCAGCGGCAGCGAACCGTGATAGCCGCCCGACGGATCTTTTTGCAGATAGGCGCGCAGCAGCAGCGACGTGTCGCTATCCGGCTGCCAGAGCAGGGACGGCGAAATGGCGTAACGCTCTTCGCGGGAGTTGTCATACTGGGTATCGCTGGAGCGCGTCATGCCGATAATCCGATAGGCCCACTGGTCGTTAATGGCATCGGTATAGTCGAAGGCGGCGCCTTTGGTATTTTGCGTTCCGCCGCTGAGGCGGAAATGACCTTCGGAGGTGAACTGCGGGCGCTTCGAGGTCAGGTTGACCAGGCCGCCCGGCACGCTCTGTCCGTACAGCGCGGAGGAGGGGCCGCGAATAACGTCCACCCGTTCGATAAACCACGGATCGACCTGAATGACGTTGTGGCTCCCGCCGTCGCTCATCAGGCGCATGCCGTCGAGGAACAGGTTGTCGACGTCGCCGCCGTGATAGCCGCGCAGGGAGACGGTATCAAAACGCGTCGCGCCGCCGCCAAAGCTCGAGTAGACACCGGGCGTGTACTGTAGCGCCTGGCTAATCGTATTCGCGCCCTGATCGGCCATTTGCTGCCGGGTAATAACCGACACCGACTGGGCGGTAGTAATCAGCGGCTGATCGGTTTTGGTGGCCCCTGCGGAGGTCTTTGCGCTATAGCCCACGGTGGGCGTGCTGGCGGAATCGACGGGCTGGGCGGTAACCACGACCGTCTCTTCCGCAAGGCCTGCGAGAGGGAAAGCGGTAGCGAGGGCGCACAGCAAGGCGGAGCGTTTGAAGGTGACGCGAGCGATCATTGCATAATCCTGATGTTACGCAGCCTGGTACTCCTGTACGCCGCCGCGTGAAAAAGCGAAATTGTCAATTTTCGTCATAAAGTAATGCGAATTATTATTGTTTATCTTTTCGTTATCAAGATGTAATTGCCGCGCAGAAAAGTAAAACCTCATGATAAGTATGGTATTTATCGACGCAGGCGCGGCGGGCGGGGGATGGCGCGGCGAAAGCTGCTGCGCCGGGCTACCAGATTTGGTAGCCCGGCGCTAAGGAGCGGCGGGAGCTAAGAGCGGCTTTGCAGACGCAGCAGCGCCAGCGCTCTCCAGCCGTCGGCAAGGAACGGCATGGCTGAGAGCGTCAGCAGCTCCTCCGGCGTCCCGCCGTCGCTAAAGACAATGGCCTGCACTCGGCTAAGCGGCCAGCCCTCCGCCGGCCTATCGAGCAGCACAAAGCCGTCGCTGCAGCTGGTCTCCCCGGGGGTCAGCACCCGGTAAAACCAGCCGTTGCGCGACTGCTGGTGCATCAGCTCCGGCGCGTGAGGGTCCCTTAGCCGCTCGGCCATGGTCTGACAGGCCACGCGTCCCCAGGAGATCTGGATTTCGGCGCTGCCGAGGCGAAAAACATCCCCCGGACAGACGTTGGCTTCCGTCATCCCCCGAGTAGAAAAGTTCTCGCCGAACAGACCGATATGCAGCTGCTGTCCCGCCAGCGCCGGGTAGCGCTCGCGCCAGTAGTCGTAATGCTCGCGCGCGTAGTGCATCAGCGCGCAGTCGCGATCGGCAAAATGCTCCTCAATACCGTTCTCTGCCTGCAGGCCGTGGGTATCGAGGAACACGCGTCCGCTTAGCGCCGTTTTACGCAGGGAACCGTCCGCCTGGCGCTGGTTGACGAGAATGCTGCGCAGCATTACCGGAAAATCTGTCTTCATGGTGCTCTCCTTGTTCTCCGCCGCGGCGGAGAAGGTCTCAGAATTTATACTCCACGCCGGCCCAGAAGTTACGCCCCTCCTCAATAAATCCTTCACCGTAGTAGTATCGGGTATCGAAGAGGTTGTTAATCGAGGCGTTGACGCTAAAACCGTGGCCTATGGCGTAATCGGTCCGCAGATGGGTAATGGCAAATCCCGACGCTTTTTGCGATCCGTCGCTGCTGCTGTAGCTGGAGGAACGCGCTTCTTCAGAGAGCGTGATTTGCAGCGGCTCGACGGGCTTGAGGGTCAGCCAGGCGGTCAGCGTCTGCGCCGGCAGATCGGTGACCTTGCCCGCCTCTTCGCGTTTGGCATCAGCGTGAATCAGGCCGTAGCTTAGCCCGACGTCGAGCTGCCCGAACGGCGAGCCTTTGATCCCCACATCCAGGCCGGTATAGTCAACCCGGCCGCTGTTCTGGTTCTGTACCGTATCGGCATCGATATTGATCGCCAGGATGGCGTCGCTGACCCGGTTATAGTAGGTGCTTATCTCGTAGGCCCAGCGGTCGTTGAGGCGTCCATTCCAGGTCAAATCGACGCCGCGGGCGCGCTCGGGCTTGAGCTGCGGATTGACCAGCGCAATCTGGTCTTTGGCGGGCTTCGAGGTGGTATAGCGCTCTTTGAGCGTCGGGAAGCGGGTGCGATCGGACCAGGAGAACGACAGGGTGTCTTCGTTGCTAAAGCGGTAGCGAGCCATTGTTTCCCAGTTAAACGCGCTCTGCCGGTTGTCGTCGTAGCGGGTCAGGCTGCCGTTCTTTTCGTGCTTCATTCCCTGAAGACTGTTGCGCCAGTCATAGCTCATCCCGGCGACGAGGTCGAGATTCTCCGCTGCCGCCCACTGGTATTCGCTGGCGACGGACCAGGTGCGATCCTTATAGCGATCGTACGGACCGTTGACGGCGCTCTTCTCCCGATGAACATCATCTTTCCAGTTAACGGCAAAAGAGAGCTGGTCGTTCTGGCGGACGTCGGCGGCGAGCTGCAGCCCAGCGCCGGTGCTGTAGTCGCTATAGTGGCTGTAGCTGCCGTTCTTATTGTGCAGATCCGCCAGCGAGTTATACATCAGCAGGGTGTTTTTGAAGGTGTCGTGATAGAGGCGGCTTTTCAGGGTGAAGCTGTCGCCGAGGTGCGTCGTGCCCTGGTAGTAATAGCTCTCCTTATCGTACTCCGGCCACTGCCAGTAGCGGGATTTCTGGCTGCTGGTGCCGGCATAAGGCGGGTTCTGCTTCTCGCCATCCTGCTTGATATAGGTCAGGGCGTACTCGTCGTTAGCGCGCGGCGTGAAGCCGAGCTTAATAATGCCGCGCTTATCATCGCTTGCCGAGTTAACCAGCTTGCCGTCTTCCCCGGCGACAGGGTTACCGGTGCCGTGAGGCAGGCCAAGAAAATCCTGCTTCAGGCGGCTGCCGCTGAGCTGGATGTAGCCCAGATCGCCGCTGGCCCCAAGGGAGGCGTGGGTGTCATAGGCATTAGTTTCGCTGCGGCTCCAGCCCTGGCGATAGCCGATGCTGGCTTCCAGTGGTTTACTGGGGCGCGGGGTGGTGATGTTGATCGCCCCGCCCATTTGGTTCGGGCCCTGCAGCAGGGAAGAGTAGCCTTTTGATACCTCCACCGAGGCGATATCGGAAGTGAGAAACCGGCCCAGGTCGAGGTTGCCGTCGTAGGGGACGTAGATCGGCACGCCGTCAAAAAAAACCGGAACCTGACGGCCATCGAAGCCGCGGACTTTTACCTGCAGTTCGTTGCGGCTGCCTGACTTTTGTAACACCACGCCGGGGATCACCGATAGCGCGTGGGCGACATCCTGCTTATCCAGACTCTTGATTGTCTCCTGTCCGAGGATATTGGTGGTCGCCGCCGGGACGGGGCTTGACCAGACGGTCATGGACTCCTCCGCCGGGTCTGCCCAGGCGGTCTGACCTAAGCTGAGGCTAATCAATGTGCAAAGATAACGCTTCCTGATTCTCATTTTTATTGTTCCTGTTTTCGTTTTTTTATCTTGAACTGTCCGGCTCCAGGCGAACCTGAATATCCGCCGGCGGCGCATACCACGGCGCCGAAGTAATAAACAATTCAATCCCACAATCGAGGTAGTTGGTTAAGGTGGTTAAGGTAATTCCGCCCGTCAGCGCCAGCGTGCAGCGCGGGGCAATACGCTGCGCCAGGTCAGCAACCTGGCGCGCCTGCGGCGGGGGAAATTTATCCAGCTGCAGGATGTCGGGTTCCGCCTGCAGCGAGGCCAGCGCTTCTTCGAGCGTGTCGGCCTCAACGGCAACCTTTTTCTCCGGCGCTGACCGGCGCAGGAGCTGAACGGCGTGCCGCCAGTCGCCGCTGTCGGTGAGGAACCGGCGATGATTGGCGAACAGCAGCAGGGTTTCGGCGCAGCCGGCACGGTGGATCAGCCCTCCGGCGGCAACGATGGCCTGGGTTCCGAGCAGCCGGGTGCCGGGAATGGCTTTGCGGGTACAGGCGATGTGGGCGGCCGGAAGACGGGCGCGCAGCAGCGCCAGCATTTCCGCGACGTAGGCCGAGACGCCGCAGCTCCACTCCAGCACGTTCTGCGCCGCTTTCCAGCCCTGATGCAGCGCCTCCGCGCTGCCGGTCGCGCGCAGCAGCGGCGCATTGGGCGGGACGTGCGCGCCGTCGTCCTGGAGCGCGGTAACGGTTAATCCCAGGCTTTTCAGCATCTCTCCAGCCGGAGAGATGCCGCTGACGCAGCCGCCCTGACGGTGGCTGAAGGTCATTACGCCGGGGTGGGCGCCGATTGCCAGCGCCCGGGTGGTCAGGTCGCCGCCCTGAATATCCTCCATCAGCCACGCGTCGGTCAGCGCCCGGGGGATATAAATCATCCTTTTTCCCCGCACTCCCAGGAGATCAGCGCCCAGTCGCGGCTGGGCGGCGCGATGGCCTGCGGATCCTGCCGCTGATACCAGTGGCGCAGCCGCGCGCGGTCCTCTTCGCTGAGTACGCCAAGCGTCCATTTGACGTTCTCTTCAAAACGTTCAAAGGTGGCGTTATCCCATTGGCAGCTGGGGCCGCGGATAAAATCGACCCGCGCGTGAATGCCCATTTGATACAGGACGTTCAGCGCGTAGATATAGTTCGGCAGTTCGACCACTTCGCGTCCCAGCGCACGCTGGATTGCCGGCGGCATAAACGTCGGCTGGACGAGGTGGGTGGTATAGACGCGCAGCCGCGCCTGGCGGTTGAGCTTATCCATCGCCTGACGCATATTGCCGACCAGCGTTGAGCGTGAGGCCACGGCAATATCACAGCGCGGAATATCGTGCCACGACTCCTCCCACGCCCGCAGATGCCAGCAGGCGTTGGCGATGCGCATCTGCGCCGCGCGCTTTTCGGCGACCTCCAGCATTCCCTGGCTGTAATCGACGCCGTGTACCGCAGCGAGTTTGTCCGCCAGCGCCAGGGCGACGGTTCCCGGCCCGCAGCCCATATCGAACAGGCTGTGCGCATCGGTTAAGTCTATTTTTGCCAGCAGCTGGAGAAGATAGCCGTCCGTGGGCTGGGCGCAGCTGTCGGCCATTTTCTCCGCCCGGGCGTCCCAGTGGGCGGGGGATTTCTCGGTGCGGCCGGCGAGCCTCATCTGCTGTTGGTAAAGCCCGGCAAAATCAATGTCGTCAATAAGCATAATTATTCCTGAAGGTGGGAGTGACCCAGGTGATGGCGGATCTGTGACGGCGTCACGCCGTACAGGGTGGCAAGCTTGTCCGCAGCGAGCTGCTCCGCCGCCGTCCCTTGGGTGACGAGGCCGTTTGGTTCGACCGCGATCACGCTATCGGCGATGGCGAGGGCGTGCAGCGGATGGTGGGTGGCCATAAACAGCGTCATCCCGGTTTGGCGCAGCTGGCGCAGGGTGTCGAGCAGGCGGATCTGGTGGCCGAAGTCGAGGCTTGAGGCCGGCTCATCCAGCAGCAGCAGACGCGGGCGCTGGACCAGCGCGCGGGCAATTAAGGTCAGCTGGCGCTCGCCGCCGCTCAGCGTGGCCCAGTTCCGTTCGGCGAGATGAGCGATATCCAGCGCCTCCAACTGGGCGTAGGCGATACTGCGATCGCTTCTGGCTGGCTGGGTGAAGGTACCGATATAGGGGCTAAGTCCCATCAGCACCATGTCGAGGACGCTGAAGGCGAAGGCCCCGTCGTGCGCCTGCGGCACCCAGGCAATCGCGCGGGCACGCTCGCGGGAGCACAGCTGGGTTACCGGCAGGCCGTCAATCAGGATCTGGCCGTCGCGCAGAGGAAGGAGGCCGAGTATGCTGCGCATCAGCGTGGTTTTACCGCTGCCGTTGGCGCCGAGCAGGCAGCTCAGCGTGCCCGGCAGCAGCGAAAACGAGACGTCGCGCAAAACGGCGCGTTTGGGATAGCCAATTTCGGCATGGCGTACCGTCAGCAGCGTCATGGGCGGCTCCTGCGCAGCAGCAGCGCCAGAAAGAACGGTGCGCCGATAAAAGAGGTCAGGATCCCGAGCGGGATTTCGCTGGCGCTCAGCCCGCGGGCCAGGGTGTCGGTTAAGAGCAGCAGCACGGCGCCAAGCCCCATGGCGACGGGCAGAAGGCGCTGATGATTGCTGCCGGTGAGCAGGCGTCCGATATGGGGGACGATCAGCCCCACCCAGCCGATAATGCCGGCAATAGCGACCGCGCTGGCGGTCGCGAGGGTTGCGCAGGCGACCACAATCAGCCGCAGGCGAGCGACGTTGATCCCCAGCGATCGCGCTTCGTCATCGGACAGGGTCAGCAGATTGATGCGCCAGCGCAGCAGCCACAGCGGCAGGCATCCGACGAGCATCAGCGGAGCGGCGACGGCCAGATCGCCGGAGGTAATATCGGAGAGCCCGCCCATCAGCCAGAAGGTGATGGAGGGGAGCTGGGTGTAGGGGTCGGCGAGGATTTTGATAAGCGAAATCCCCGCCCCGCACAGCGTACCGAGGCAGATCCCCACCAGCACCAGCGTCAGCGCCGGATCGTGGCGGACGATGGCGCGAGAGACGATCCCGACGCCGGCGACCACCAGCAGGCCGCCGCAGAAGGCAAACAGCTGGATATAGAGCGTCGACATTCCGCATACCAGCGCCAGGCAGGCGCCGAGGCCGGCGCCGCCGGCGACGCCAAGGATATCCGGCGAGACCAGCGGATTGCGAAACATGCCCTGGTAGGCGGCTCCGGCGGCTGAGAGCGACGCGCCGATGGCCAGCGCGGCGCCGATGCGCGGCAGGCGTATCTGCCAGAATACGATGCCGGCCTGCGGGGGAAGCGAGGCGCTGTGCGGATCGAACAGCAGATCAATCAGCCGTCCGAGGGTCAGGTTCCACGGGCCGGTTAGCAGGGCTGCCGAGAGGACCAGCAGGCCGGCAAGCAGCAGCGCGGCGCTCAACGTTGAAGGCTTCATGGACGACTCATCAGCCTCGTATAGCGCTCGGGGGTCAACACCGCGTGCCAGAATAGCGTGCTGTAGCGGGTTAAATCCTCCTGCAGCGTGGCGCGGACCTGCGGATCGAGCCACGCGTGCAGACGACGCATCCCGGCGAGGCGGTTGATCCCAGGCGGCGCGTCCAGCCAGCCAAACGGCAGGCCGTCGAGCAGCAGAACCCGCCCCTGCGCCACGGCGGCGACGCCCTGCCAGGCGGGGTCCTGTAAAATTGCGTTTCGCGTGGTGGCCTGCTGGGTGAGGATGATATCCGGCTGCCATTCCAGCACATTTTCCAGCGAGACCTGGGCCAGCCCGCTGCGTCCGCCCACCCGAGCGACGTTCTCTAATCCCAGCAGCTCCGCCGCCTCAGTGTGCAGCGAACCGGCGAGGCCCGTTTCCAGCCCTCGGGCGCCCCGGGCGGCGTAAAAACGCGTTCGCGCCCCGGCGCCGGAGGAGAAGGCGAGCGCCTCGGCGATAAACGTTTTCGCCAGCGCCGCCTGCCGCCGGGTGCGTTCGACGGTGCCGACGATATCGCCGATCGTCAGCAGCTGCTGCGCCGAAGAGGCCAGGGTGCCGGTAATCAGCACCCACGGAATATGGCTGCGGGCGTGAATCCGGCGCGCCTGCGAGATCCAGGTATCGTCCGCACTCCCGCAGTCCACCACCAGGTCAGGCTCAAGGGCCAGTAGTCCCTCCAGCGACAGGGTGCTGGCGCGTCCGGCAAGGCGGCCCGTTTTCGGCAGCCGGGCGATGCTATCGGGCAGCGGAGCGTCCGGGAAGAGGGAAAAATCGAATGAGGAAAACCCCAGCAGCTTTTCCGGCGCGGCGGCCAGCAGCAGCATATCGGCGGGCCCGCCCGCGCTGACAATCCGCCGGATAGCCGCAGGCGCAGGGCGTTCGCCAATGCTCAGGGCCAATGGCGTGGCGGCGCGACTCTTCTGGCCGGGGAAGCACAGCATGAGGCTTAAAGCCTGCAGGAACGTACGGCGCGAAAAAGGCATATGTTTCTATCCTGAAACAAAGTGATGAAAAAACCGCTATATATTTACATATATAGCGTTGATGAAATTGCCGGAGATCAAAAATCGACACATTAGTTTCCGCCTTACTCCGTAAGGGTGAGATGAAGTCGGGGTGTCATTGTGCAGGTTATTCAGGAGGGAAAGCGCCCGGCATGGCTGAGCTGCCGGGCGTACGCTGGGTGCGGTGAGCGGTTAATGCGCGGCGGCGGGCGCCGTTTTATCCGTTACGCCGGCGCTGTCGTTTGCCGCCGGTCGCGCGGCCGGGAGCGAATCGCAGGGCTTCTCTTTCGGGCACATCAGGTCGAGCATTTTCAAGGTCACGCCGTTGGTCCAGCCGAAGCCGTCCTGCAGCGGATACTCGCCACCGCCGCCGCCGGTGCCGGTGGAGCTGACGTCATACTTTTCCACCAGCTTCTGCTTGCTGTCATAGGTGTGCTGGACGTTGCTGAGGAAACGCCAGCTGACTTCCATTGCGATTTTCTGCTGGCCGTAGTTCTGCAGCCCTTCGGCGGCCACCCACTGCAGCGGCGCCCAGCCGTTCGGCGCATCCCACTGCTGGCCGCTGTTGACGGTGGTGGTGGTTAAACCGCCTGGTTTCAGCAGGCGAGACTGCGTCGCGGCGGCAACTTTGGCCGCCCGTTCGCTGGAGGCGGCGTTGACGTACAGCGGGAACAGGGCCGCGGCGGTGAGCTGATTGCGCACCTTGTGGCTTTTGAGATCGTAATCGGCGTACCAGCCCTCTTTATCATTCCACAGGTATTTCTCCAGCGCCTTCTGGCGGTCGTTGGCCAGCGCGTCGTACTGCGCCGCTTTCGCGCTATCGCCGGCGGCTTTGCTGGCGCGGGCGAGGGTTTTCTCCATGCGGAACATCAGCGAGTTAAGATCGACCGGAACGATGCTGGTGGTACGAATGGTGCCCAGCTGCTGCGGGTTATCCATCCAGCGGGAGCTGAAGTCCCAGCCGGAGGCCGCGGCGGAGCGCAGGTCGCGATAGATCTCGGTCGCCGGGCGGTTGGGGTTGTTTTTGGCGGTGGTCACGTCATCGAGCCAGGACTCCGGGCGTGGCGTGTCGTTGTCGTCCCAGTAGCGGTTCAGCAGCGCGCCGTCTTCCATGCGCACCACCCGCTTATTGGCTTTGCCCGGCGACAGCGCATCGGCGCCCTCCATCCAGTATTGGTACTCTTTCTCCATCTGCGGCAGCCAGGCTTTCAGCGCCCGATCGCCATCGTGGGTTGCCAGCAGCTCCACCATAAACGGGAAGAACGGCGGCTGCGAACGGCTCAGGTAGTAGCTGCGGTTGCCGTTGGGGATATGTCCCCAGGTATCGATCTCGTGGCCGAAGTTGGCCACCATATCGGCCACTTTATCCCAGTGCCCGCTTTCGGCGAGGCCCAGCATGGTGAAGTAGCTATCCCAGTAGTAGACCTCGCGAAAGCGGCCGCCCGGGACGACGTAAGGCTTGGGCAGCGGCAGCAGCGAATCCCACTTCTCGACCTCGACGGTGCTGCGGGTCAGCACCGGCCACAGGCCGTCAATATGCTGGCGCAGGGTTTGGCCCTTGGGCGGTACATACGTGTCGTTATCTTTCGGCAGCGCAAAGTTGAGCTCGACGAAGTGGCGCAGGTCGAAGCTGGCCTGATTTTTCTGCATCCGATAGTCGGCGAGGATCATCAGCGGGTCGCCGTTGGGGACCGCATCGGCGAAGGTTTTCTGATCGGGGAAGAGTTTGGCGCTTTGCACATCGTTGAACAGCGGGCCTAGCAGAATATCCGGCGACTGCGGCGGGGCGGTTTTTGTCTCATCGGCCTGGGCCGCCAGCGCTGACAGCGCAAAGAGGGCGCCCCCCAGCGCCAGACGCAGCGCTGCCGGGCGACGTGAAACGGATCTCGTCATGGGTAGTTCTCCTTATCATTACAGACGATTTTGCCACTGCGATTGATCATCAGAAAACCTTAGACGAATATCTGCCGCTACGCGTGTCGCAGCTAACATTTTGGATGAAAACAGATAATTTACCTGCATTCTGCGGCGGTGCGGACAAGAAATAAAACGCCTGTCGCCATACTTTAGCCATAATCATGTGCTGCAATGAGCGCAACTCAAACTGACCGGAGCGGCCGGTGAATCGACGTCGTTTTCTGCTGTTCAGCGCGGCGGCACTGCTGATAACCCACCGTACGCGAGCCAGCGATAGCACCCAGGAGACGCTGCCTCTATGGTCGGCGGAGCCGCAAGGGGGCGGCGGGCCTGGCGGCGCTGTGCGGCTGTCGGCGCGCGGCGCGCTGAGCCATATCGTCCGACCGTCGCTGACGGTATGGCGACCGGCGGTACCCAACGGCCACGGCGTACTGGTGGCCGCGGGCGGCGGCTATCGGCGGATTGAAATGGCCAAGGAGGCGTGGCCCGCCGCCCGCTGGCTCACGGCCCGCGGCTATACCGCCTACGTGCTGAGCTACCGCCTTCCCGGCGAAGGCTGGTCGGCGGGGGGCCTGGCGCCGCTGCAGGACGCTCAGCGCGCGCTGCGCCTGATTCGTCAGCGCGAACAGAAGGTCAGCCTGCTGGGCTTTTCCGCTGGCGGTCACCTGCTGGGCATGGCTGCCTGCCGGGCCAATTTCGCCTCTTATCCGCCGCTCGATGCGGCGGATGTGCTGCCCGCCCGCGCCGACGGGGCGGCGCTGATCTACCCCGTTATTTCGCTGGAGCCACCCTACAGCCACACCGCCACCCACCGGATCCTCGCCGGGCCTCACGCCTCGCCGGCGGTTGACCGCGCCTGGTCGGTGCAGACCTACGTGAACGGGCGCACGCCGCCCTGCTTTTTGGCCCAGGCGCAGGACGATCCGGTGTCCGATCCGCACAACACGCTGATTATGGCCGACGCCTGCCGCCAGCATCAGGTGGCGGTCAGCCTGTATCGCTACGCCAGCGGCGGTCACGGCTTTGCGATGGGGCGTCCGGGCACGCCCACCGTCGACTGGCCTGGGCACTATGCGACCTGGCTGGAGGCGCTCTCGCCGTAATGGCGCAAAGCGGTTTGCCGTGCCTCATTGTGGTGCAGGCCGGGCGAAATATAAGGAAAATGACGGGTTGTTTTTTGCACAATTAAGCGGCGCGAGGCTGCCGGCTTGCACAACTCCGTCACCGGCCGCGATCTGGCATACTTAATGCTTATCTCTTCCTGGGGCTACCCCAAAGTGAGTACAACCGGAGGAGACGGCCATGATAAAAATAACGCTTCCTGACGGGCATTATTATGACGAGATGCTTACCGTCGAGGGACAGCAGCGCCAGCACTATAACGCCTGGTGGCAATGGTTTCACAACACCGATCAATTCTCTATCCGGCAAAAAAAAGAGCAGGCGGAGCTGCTTTTTCACCGCATCGGCATCACCTTTAACGTGTATGGCGAAGGCGAGGGGACCGAACGGCTGATTCCGTTTGACAGCGTACCGCGCATTATTCCCGCCGCGGAGTGGCGGCGCATCGATCGCGGCATCCGCCAGCGGGTGAAGGCGCTGAACGCCTTCCTTTACGATATCTACCACGAGCAGAATATCCTGCGCGCCGGCATTATTCCGGCGGAACAGGTATTGGCCAATGAGCAGTACCAGCCCTGTATGCAGGGAATTAATCTGCCCAATAATATCTACGCCCACATCACCGGGGTCGATATGGTGCGCAACAGCGACGGTCAGTACTACGTGCTGGAGGACAACCTGCGCACGCCGTCGGGCGTCTCCTATATGCTTGAAAACCGCAAGATGATGATGCGCCTCTACCCGGAGATGTTTGAGCAGCACCACATTGCGCCGGTGGAGCGCTATCCGGGCTATCTCCTGCAAACCCTGCGCGAAAGCTCCCCCGTGGACGATCCCTGCGTGGTGGTGATGACGCCGGGGCGCTTTAACAGCGCCTATTTTGAGCACAGCTTTCTTGCCCAGCAGATGGGGGTTGAGCTGGTGGAGAGCGCCGATCTGTTTATTAAAGCCGGCGCGGTCTACATGCGCACCACCGAGGGGCCGCGGCGGGTTGACGTTATCTACCGCCGCGTCGACGATGCCTATCTCGATCCGCTGGCCTTCCGCGCCGATTCGATGCTCGGCGTTCCCGGCCTGCTGTCGGTCTACCGGGCGGGGGGGGTGGTGCTGGCGAACGCGATCGGCACCGGCGTCGCCGACGATAAATCGATCTACCCCTTCGTGCCGGAGATGATCCGCTTTTACCTCGGCGAACAACCGATCCTCAACAACATCCCGACCTGGCAGTGCCGCAAGCCGGAAGACCTGCAGTTCGTGCTGAACAACCTCGAGCAGATGGTAGTTAAGGAAGTGCACGGCGCCGGCGGCTACGGCATGCTGGTCGGCCCGCGCTCGACGAAAGAGGAGCGCGAAGCGTTCCGCCAGCGCCTGCTGGCCAACCCGGCCAACTACATCGGCCAGGATACCCTCGCGCTTTCGACCTGCCCGACCTTCGTCGAAGACGGCCTGTCGCCCCGACATATCGATCTGCGTCCGTTCGTGCTTTCCGGCCAGGAGATTCGCCTGGTACCCGGCGGCCTGACGCGGGTGGCGCTGACGGAAGGCTCGCTGGTGGTGAACTCATCGCAGGGCGGCGGCACCAAAGATACCTGGGTGATGGAGGATGACGAATCATGCTAAGTCGTACAGCGAGTGAACTGTTCTGGATGGCGCGCTATCTGGAGCGTGCGGAAAGCTACGCCCGGGTGCTCGACGTGACCTGCAAACTCTCGATGATCCCCCGCCATAGCCAGCAGGCGCGGGATCTGGCCCTGCCGCTGAACCTGTCGCAGACCCACGAGCTGTTTCAGGAGCGCCATGCGCGCTTCTCGATGGGCAACCTGTTCAACTTTTTTGCCCTCGACGGCAACAACCCCGGCAGCATCTACAGCTGCGTCGAGATGGCGTGGAATAACGCCCACGCGGTGCGCGGCAGCCTCTCTGCGGAGGTATGGGAGTGTATTAACGCGACGCGCATTGAGCTGCGTCGGCTGCGCCTGCAGGGGATCGGCGAGCTCGGCAGCGACGGTTTCCTCGAGTGGGTAAAAGAGCGGGTACACCTGTTTCGCGGCGCGGTGCTGGGTACCCTGCTGCGCAACGACGCCCTCAGCTTTATCGGCATCGGCACGCTGATTGAACGCGCCTACGCCACCACCCAGCTGCTGCTGATCAAGGACCAGCAGCTGAGCAGCGACCCGGACCCGGTACGCGAGTACTACCGGCTGGATACCCTGCTTAACGCGGTCAGCGCCCGCGAAGCCTACAACAGCATCTACCGCCAGCCGGTGAGTCGGGAGACGGTGATGGAGCTGCTTATTTTGCGTAACGACGTTCCGCGCTCGCTCAGGGCCTCCATTTCCGATCTGATCGGCCAGCTGGAGCATATCGCCAACGATCGCTCTCATCTGCCGCTGCGCCTGGCGCATCAGCTTAACGTCGATCTGCGCTTCAGCACCCGTGAAGAGCTGGCCAGCGCCGATCTGCAGAGTTACCTCAACGGACTGCTGGCGCGAATTAACGCCCTGTCCGACAGCATCAGACAAACCTATCTGGAGGCGCTATGAAACTGGTTATCGACCACCTGACCCGCTACGGCTACGATGAAGAAGTCAAGTTTTCGACTCAGTACCTGCGCCTGACGCCGCGCAGCTCCGGCCGGCAAAAAATCACCTCCTGGACGCTGACGCTGCCGGATGGGGCCAGCATCGCGACCACCGACGCGTGGGGCAACGTGCTGCACGTGCTGACGCTGGATAACCCGCATAAGGAGATAGCGATCCGCGCCAGCGGGATTGTCGATATCGCGCAGGAGGACGAAGAGAGCGGGGTAGACGAAGAGGAGCTGCTTTCGCCGCTGGTCTTCCTGCGCTGCACGCCGCTGACCCGCGCCGACGAGCGGATCCGCGAGTTCGCCCACGGCCTGTACCGTGCCGACGAGCCGGAGGAGAGCCTCAATCAGCTGATGGCGGAACTGCTGCTCAAAATGCCCTACTCGCCGGGCGCGACCCAGGTGCAGGACTCCGCCGCCGACGCTTTCGCGCGTGCGAAGGGCGTGTGCCAGGATCATACCCACGTTTTCCTCGCCTGCTGCCGGGCGATGGAGATCCCGGCGCGCTACGTTAGCGGCTATGTTTATAGTGATAACGCGCAGCACGTGGCGATGCACGCCTGGGCGGAGGTGTGGCTCAACGGGCGCTGGAAATCATTTGATATTACCAATAATACCCGTAACCTGAATCAGCACCTGCGGCTGGCGACCGGGCTGGACTATCTTGACGCCTGTCCGGTACGCGGTACCCGTCTGGGTGGCGGCGGGGAAGTTATGTTAACCAACGCTGAAGTGCGAGAGCATTCTCAACAGACGCAGCAGCAATAGAGGCAGGAACGGAGAACGATGACCTACTGTGTGGCCATGTGTTTAGCGGATGGGCTGGTATTCGCGTCGGATTCGCGCACCAATGCGGGCGTGGATCATATTGCGACTTTTAAAAAGCTTCATATTTTTCAGCAGGAAGCCGAACGGGTACTGGTGCTGCAGTCCGCCGGCAACCTGGCCACCACCCAAAGCGTGATTAGCCTGCTGAGCGCGCGAATTCGCACCCAGCAGGAGCCTAACCTGATGCAGGTCAGCTCCATGTATGACGCGGCGATGCTGATTGGCAAAACGCTGCAGGAGGTCATTCAGCGCGACAGCAGCAATCAGCAGCACTGCGGCAATACCAACTTTAACTGTAACCTGCTGCTGGGCGGTCAGCTGGCGGGGGAGACGCACCGCCTGTTCCACATCTACCCGGAAGGTAATTTTATTGAGGCCACGCGCGATACGCCCTATTTCCAGATCGGCGAAAGTAAGTACGGTAAACCGATTATCGACCGGGTGCTGACCATCGACACGCCGCTGGAGCAGGCGATGTGCTGCGCGCTGATCTCCATTGATTCAACGCTGCGCAGCAACCTCTCCGTCGGCCTGCCCGTTGATACGCTGCTCTATCGCAGCGGCAGCCTGAGCGGCGCCGAGCAGCATCGCATCACCGAAAGCGATCCCTACTTCAACACCATCCGCAGGGCGTGGTCCGAAGGGCTGCAGAACACCTTCCAGAAGCTGCCGCCGTTCGCGCCGGAGCGTGAGCGCTAAACCGCCGCCGATGACGAAAGGTAGCGTCCCGGCGTCATGCCGGTCATGGTGCGGAAAAAGTAGATAAAGGCGCTGTCGCTGGCGAAATCCAGCGCCTGCGCGACGCCGGTAATGCGTTCTCCCGTCGCCAGCAGCTCCACCGCTTTCATCAATCGCCACTGCTGCCGCCACTGCTGCCAGGACATTCCGGTATCGCGGCGCAAAATGCGGCTGATGGTCTTTTCGCTGGCGCCGCACTCTGCGGCCAGCGCCCGTAACGTCGGCGGCAGGCTCTGACCGCCCAGCGCGGCCAGGCGCTTATCCTGCGGCAGGGCGAGCATCATCGGCTCATGGGCCGCCGCGCTAATCTCCGCCGCACACAGGGCGGCAAGGTGCCAGCCGCTGCCGCTCTCCCAATCGCTGTCCCACGGGCTTGCCGCCGTCCGCTCCAGCAGCTCGCGCAGCAGCGGGCCGACGTTGAGGATCGCCGGATGCGCGGGGAGGTCGGGGAAGCGGGAGGGCTGAAACCACACCGAGCGATAGTCGACGATGTTTTTCATCTCCGCGCGATGGGGGACGCCCGCCGGGATCCACGCCGCCCGGGTGGGCGGAAGCAGGCACAGCAGCGCGCCATCGTTGAGGGTCAAGCGCACACAGCCCTGGCGGGTGAAAAGTATCTGCGCCATATCGTGCCGGTGGCTGCCGGAGTCGTGGCCGCCGAGCGCCGACTGGACGCCCACCACCGTTTTGTTCAGCGTATCCGGGTTGAATGCCGCCTGCGGGTCGAGCCACGCCATAATGTCCGATTTCCGATATATATAGTCACAATGTTTATAATGTCCGATCCGCGGCCTGCCTACAATAGCGCCTCTTAATAACAGGAGGTGGATATGTTCGGGCGTTCGGCCGTGGTGCTGGTCACCGCATTACTGATGTTTCCACAGATGGTGGAAACCATTTACAGCCCGGCGCTGACCGATATCAGCGTCCGCTTTGCCGTCAGCGCGCAGCAGGCGGCGCAAACCCTGGCGGTTTACTTTATCGGCTTCGCGCTCGGGGTTCTTTTTTGGGGGCGGGCCAGCGATCTCTACGGCCGCCGTCCGGCGATGCTGGCGGGGATCGCGGTGTACGCCCTCGGCTGCGCGATGGCGCTGGCGGTAACGGATTTCACCCTGCTGCTGCTGGCGCGGATCGTGGCGGCATTCGGCGCCGCGGCCGGGTCGGTTGTCAGCCAGACGATCCTGCGGGACCGTTTTAGCGGCCGCCGGCTCGCCGGCCTCTTTTCGCTTATCGGCCTGGCGCTGGCGGTCAGCCCGGCGGCGGGCGTCTGGATCGGCGGCCTGCTCGCCGCCGGCTGGGGCGTGCGCGGGGTTTTCCTCGTTCTGGCGCTACTGGCCGGCGTCCTGCTGCTGCTGTGCGGCTGGCTGCTGCCGGAGACGCGGCCGGCGCGGCAGGCGAACGCGGCGTTTCTGCCGGTGCTGCGCCGGATGGCGACCGACCGGCAGATTGGTCTGGCGGTGATCCTGGTGGCGGCGTTCAACGTCAGCCTGTTTAGCTACTACAGCCTGGCGCCGTTTATTTTCGCCCAGCTGCGCCTGCCGGTCGCCGCGTTTGGCTACAGCGGCATGGCGCTGGCCGGCGGCTCCCTGGCCGGGGCGCTGCTCAATCGCCGGCAGCTACGCCGGGGCGTGACCCAGGGGCGGATGCTGCTGCTCGCCTGCTGGCTCCATCTGGCCGGCGGCGCGGCGGTGTACTTCTGGCGCGACTCGCTTTGGTTCCTGCTGCCGATGGCCGGGGTGGCGCTCGCTTTCGCCATGGCGATCCCGCTGGTGCTGGGATCGGCGCTCGGCGCCTATGGCGATTGTCGCGGCACCGCCGGGGCCATTTTCGGTCTCGCCTACTATCTGCTGATTGGCCTCGGGTTGGCGCTGGTCGGCTGGGGGCAATCGCTGGGGGCGTCGCTGATGGTCTGCGCCGCGCTCGGCGTCATCGCCGGCATTCGCTATTTGCCCTGTTTCGCCGAAAAGAGCGCGGGCACCGTCCGGGGCACCCGCGTCGGCTAGTCCTCCTCCGCCAGCCGCTCGCCGCTGGCGGCATCGAAGAGGTGGATCTTCTCGCGCCGGGCGGTGAGATTCAGCGGCTGCTGGAGCCGGGCGTCGATGCGTCCGGCGACCTGCACGTGAACCGGGAATCCCTGCCACTCGAGATGCAGCAGGGTGGACTCCCCGGTCACCTCCATAATGTTAACCGTTCCGGGCAGGCCGTCGGCGGCCGGCTGGATATCCTGCGGGCGCAGGCCGACGGTGACCGGCGCGCTTCCCTGCGCCGCCGCCGCCCGATGCCAGCGTGCCGGCAGCGCCAGCCACAGCTCGCCGCAGCGCACGCCGGGAACCCCGTCGCGGCTGGCTATCTCACCCACCAGCAGGTTCATCGGCGGCGAGCCGATAAAGCGGGCCACAAAGGTGTTGCAGGGGCGATCGTAAATCTCCAGCGGCGGCCCCTGCTGGACGATAAGCCCCTCGCGCATCACCACGATTTGGTCGGCCAGGGTCATTGCCTCAACCTGATCGTGGGTAACGTAAATCATGGTGGTCTTAAAGCGCTGGTGCAGCGATTTGATCTCCGCCCGCAGCTCCATGCGCAGCTGGGCGTCAAGGTTGGAGAGCGGTTCATCAAACAGGAAAACCTGCGGGTTGCGTACCATCGCCCGGCCCATCGCCACGCGCTGGCGCTGGCCGCCGGAAAGCGCGCGCGGGTAGCGGGCCAGCAGCTTATCGATCCCCAGTAGGCTGGCGATATGCTGGACTTTGCTTTTCTGCGTCTCTTTATCGACCTTTTTAACCTGCATATGGAAGGCGAGGTTTTCGGCTACCGTCAGGTGTGGGTAGAGGGCGTAGCTCTGAAAGACCATCGCCACGTCGCGATCGGCGGGGTCGAGATCGCCGATCGGCCGGCGGTTCATTAAGATCTCCCCGGCGGAAAGAGCCTCGAGCCCGGCCAGCAGCCGCAGCAGGGTCGATTTCCCGCAGCCGGAGGGCCCGACCAGCACCGTGAAGCTGCCGTCAGGAATGGTTAAATCCAGCGGCAGAAGCACCTTCTGTTTGCCGTAATGCTTGGCGACTTTTATCAGCTCAACGCTGGCCATCGGCGGTCTCCTCAATATGGTGTTGCAGGGTTCGCCAGTCGGGATAGTGGCGGGGGGAGGTGCTTATGGCGTGCGCGGCAACGGCGTTGCCCCAGCGCAGCGCCTGGGCCGCCGGCTGGCCGCTTAGCAGCCCGGCGAGAAAGCCGGCATTAAAGCTATCGCCCGCGCCGATGGTGTCAATCACCTCGACCGGCTTCACCGCCGCGCGTTCGCTGCGCTCGGCGGTCCACCACCAGGCCCCGTCGGCGCCGCATTTGACGATGCAGCCGCCCCGGCCGCTGAGGCGCGACGCCAGGCTGCGGGCCGCCTGTGGCAGGTCGCTCATCGCGGCGAGTCCGAGGGTTTCGACTTCATTGAGCAGCAGCCAGTCGCAATCGGTCAGCCACTGGTTCACCGCTTCGCGCAGCGCCGGGTCCCAGCTTTGCGGCGGCCAGCCGGTATCCACGGCGACCTGGAAGCCGCGCTGGCGCAGCGCCCGCAGCAGCGTCGGATAGTCCGGTAGCAGGGCGGTACATAAAAAGGTCCCGCAGAGCAGGACGATATCGCCGGCCGTGGCCCGTTCCGGAAGCTGGGCGAGAACGTCGTCCGCCGACAGACGGGTAATATGCCCGTAGTTGCTGAGGAAGGAGCGCTCTTTATCCGGATGGGTAACCGCCACCGTCAGCGAGGTTTCGCAGGCGTACTGCGGCCAGCGCTCGGCGCTGCCGGGAAACTGGGCCGCCAGCCAGGCGGTAAAGGCGTCATCGCCCTGGCAGCCGATGGTACGATGCGGGATCTGCATGGCGGCCAGCGCCAGGGCGCAGTTGCCCGCCGAGCCGCCGGGGCGCAGGGCGCTATGCTCCAGCATCACCTCCGTCCCCGGCTGCGGCCATTGCGCGAGGGTGCCCATAATCAAATCAATATTGTAGTTGCCCGCGATATAGAGCACGGGCGCGGTGAGCTTGTGCATAGTTATCCTTTACTTCCACCGTTAGTGAGGCCGCTGACCAGCGTTTTTTGTAACCAGATAGCGATAAACAGAGGCGGGACCGAGGCGAGAATGCCGACGGCGGCTACCAGGCCATCGTCGGTGGCGCGTCCGGCGGTGAACCCGGCGATAGTGACCGGCAGGGTCTGGGCCGCGATATTGCTGGTAAACAAGAGCGAATAGAAAAACTCATCCCACGCCAGCAGCCAGCCAAATAGCGCCGAGGCGCCGAGCATCGGTTTCGCCAGCGGTAGGGTGATGCGCAGCAGCACCTGCCACACCCGCAGCCCGTCGAGGCGCGCAGCCTGCTCGATATCCTGCGGCAGCGCGTCAAACTGGTTTTTCACCATCCAGGTGAGGAACGGCATAATCAGTGAGCAGTAGACCAGCACCAGCCCGCTGCGGGTGTTGAGCAGCCCGAAGTGTTCGAGAATAAAGTACAGCGGCAGGACGAAGGCTACCGGCGGCACCATGTAAATCCCCAGCCCGGCATACAGCCAGCCGTCGCGACCAGGATAGCGCGAGAAGCTGAAGGCGGCGGGCACCGCCAGCAGCAGCGAGACCAGCGTCGCCCCGGCGGCGACCAGCAGGCTGTTGCGCAGCGCGGGTAAAAATAGCGCCCCCGGCTCGCCGGGTTGCAGGGAGAGCAGGCGGCCGTAGCGGCTAAAGTCCCACTCTCGCGGCAGCCACTCCAGCGGCACGCGGGTCAGATCGGCCGGCGTGCTGACGCTCATTAAAAATAGCCACAGCATCGGCGCGAGGATTGACAGGGCGACCAGCAGCGCCGCCAGATAGCGCAGCAGAGTGCGGATTTTACGCTTCATATTCGGTGCTCCGGCGGCGCTGGCGCAGCAGCATAAACAGATACAGGGCGATCAGCAGGGCGCACATCAGGGTCATCAGTATGGCGTAGGCCGCGCCGCTGCCCGCCCGCAGATAGCTGAAGGACTCCTGATAGACGAAAAAGCTGAGGGTTTTGGTGCTGTCGAGCGGGCCGCCACGGGTCATCACGTAGATGATATCGAACACCTTGAAGGCGTCGATGGTGCGCAGCACCAGCGCCACGCCCAGCGGGGCGGCGATGGCCGGGAAGGTGATGGCGCGAAAGCGCCGCCACGATCCGGCCCCGTCGAGGCGCGCCGCCTCGTACAGATCCTCAGGAATGGACTGCAGCGCCGCCAGCACCAGCAGCGTGACCAGCGGATAGTTTTTCCAGATATCCGCCAGCATCACCGCATTCAGCGCCGAGTCCGGCGACCCCAGCCAGCTGCGATAGCCGTCGATGATCCCCAACTGGGTGAGCAGCGCGTTAACGCTGCCGTAGTCCGGGTTAAAGTTAAGCCGCCACATCATCGCGTTAACGATGGTCGGCAGCGCCCAGGGCAATATCACCAGCACCCGCAGGATATTGCGTCCGACAAAGCGCTGATTGAGCAACAGCGCGACCAGCACGCCGATAACGCCCTCAATGGCGACGGAAACCACGGTAAAGTAGAGCGAACGGGCGAAAGCGGCGCGAAAATCCGGGTCGGTCAGGGCATAGAGATAGTTCTCCAGCCAGACGTAGTTCGTCGCCTCGCCGTTTCCCACCAGCGCGGTATCGGTAAAGCTCAGCCACAGGGTGCGCGCCAGCGGCCAGGCCGTCAGCAGGAACATCGCGACCAGCATGGGTGCCAGCAGCACCCATGCCTGACGACGCTCGCGTTGTTGCAAGCTCAGCATCAAAGCTCCTTAACGCAGGCGGGCCGCGCTTTTATCAACGGTCTGCATGGCGGCTTCCGGGGCTTCTTTACCCTGAAGCACCGCCTGAAGCTGCTGCTGCAGGGTGTTGGAGAGCCGCGAATAGTCGGCGGTTTCCGGGCGCGAGAGCATCACGTTCAGCGATTTATCCGCGGCGGCGATCAGGCTCTCCTGGCCCTGGGCGACCGCCGGGTCGTGGTAGGAGGATTTCCACACCGGCAGGCTGAGCTTGGCGTATTTATCCTGCACCGGCTGCGAGGTCAGGTAGTGGATGTACTGCCACGCCTGCTCCGGATGCTGGCTGGCTTTGGCAATGCCTAAGCCCATCGAGCCGTTGACGGCGCCGGCCCTGTCCGGGGTATCGCCGGGGGCGGGAATAATGCCGACGTCGCCGGCGACTTTACTCTGTTTGGGGTCGTTGGCCATGTTGTACATATAGGTCCAGTTCAGGGCGAACGCCGCGTCGCCGTTGGAGAAGGCTTTACGCACGTCCTCCTCGAGATATTCGCGCGAGGCGGGGTTGGTCAGGCCGTCGTCCAGCGATTGCTTCATCAGCGTGACCGCTTTTAGCGAAGCCGGCGTCGAGAAGTCGAGCTTGCCGTCCTGGTAGAACTTGCCGCCGAAGCCGGAGACGAGGGTGGTGTAGTCGCAGACCAGGGCCTCCGCCTGGGACCAGCTCCAGACCAGCGGGTATTTCACCACGCCTTTATCTTTAAGAATTTTGGCGTCGTCCAGCACCTGCTGCCAGGTGGTTGGCACCTGCTTGATACCCGCTTTTTCGAGCATGGCTTTGTTGTAGTAGAGATACTTGGTGTCGAGGATCCACGGCATCCCGAGGGTTTTGCCTTTGTAGACCACGGTATTCATTGCGCCAGGGAACACCTTCTCCCGCTCGTCGGCGGGGATCCGCGCCGAGACGTCCTGCAGCAGGTCGAAGCGGCTAAACTCCGCCGGCCAGATGGCATCGAAGAGCACCACGTCATAGCCGTTACCGCCGGCGCCGCGCGCGGCGACGATCTTGTCATGCAGCGCTTCATAAGGGACGAACTCGAGGTTGATCTTAATATCCGGGTTCTGCTTTTCGAAGTCGGCGGTCATCGCACGAATATCGTTTTCGCTGTACGCCGCCTGGGTCATAAACAGGGCGTTGACCTGGGTGGTGGCCGCGGCCGCGCTGCCGCTGATGACGAGCATAGCCAACAGACCGGCCTTCACCCGAAGTGTGCTGTGGTATTTCATGTGGCTCTCCGCTGTACTGGGAAAAAGGGGTTATGATTTATTAAATCAATTTGATTGATTTAATCGGGGCGACAATACAGCCGTAAGGTCATTCGTGGCCCTTGGCATAAGCGTAGCAAAGCCTGTGCCATGCGAAAGTCGGCCCGAGAATGTGATTGCGGGATTTGTGACGAGGGCTAGAATTGCAGCATCAGGCGCCTGGGAAAGGCAAGGAAGGGAAAGGATGAAAACATCGGGAACAAACCTTGAGCACGCGCGGGTGCACAACCGGCGGGTGGTGATTGAAGCCGTGCGCCTGCACGGCAAATTAACCCGCGCGGAGCTGGCGCGCCTTACCGCGCTGACTCCGCAAACGGTCTCTAATATTGTCGCCGAGCTGCAGCAGATGGAGATCCTCACCAGCCACGCGCCGCGACGGGCGGCGGGGCGCGGCCAGCCCGCGGTGCCGGTGAGCCTCAACCCCTCCAGCGCGTGGTCTATCGGCATTCATCTCGATCACCAAACGCTGATCGTGGTGTTGGTCGATCTCACCGGCGAGATCCATTTTCGCCGGCACATTTTGGTGCAAAAGCCCCAGCCTGGTGCCACCTTTGCGCGCATCGGCGAGGTGATACAGGAGCTACGGACGCTGCCGGGGCTCGACTGGGGCCGGGTGCTGGGGATCGGCGTGGTGATGCCCGGTCCCTTTGGCGTGGAGGGGATCTCATCCACCGGGCCGACGACCCTTAACGGCTGGGAGGGCGTGGACGTCGAAGCCGAGCTGGCGCGGCTTAGCGGTCTGCCGGTGACGCTCGAAAACGACGCGACGGTGGCGGCCATCGGCGAGCGTTTTCACGGCGTTGCCCGCCACCTGAACTCCTTTGTCTATCTCTATATCGGCACCGGGCTGGGCGCCGGTATTTTTACCGACGGCCATATTTATACCGGGCATGCGCATAACGCCGGGGAGGTCGGGCATATCGTCGTCCAGCCCGGCGGCCGGACGTGCTACTGCGGCAATCAGGGCTGCCTTGAGCGCTATGTCTCGCTGCAGGCGGCCTATGAGTTCTGCGGCCTTGACCCCTATCGGGCGCTACCGGAAGATCTGCTGGCGGTAGATGAGGCGCTGTTTGACCGCTGGATTGACAGCGCGCTGCCGCCGCTGCGCCAGGCGATCAACCTGCTGGAGTGCGTCTTTGATGCCGAAATGGTGGTGGTAGGCGGGACGATGCCGGCGCCGCTGCTGGAAAAAGTGCTGGCGCGCCTGCCGCCGCTGTATCAGTCGGTGCGCGGGCGCTACCTGACGGGGATGCGGGTGAAAATGGGGATGACCGGCACCGATACTGCCGCGCTCGGCGCCGCCGCGTTGCCTATTTTCGATGAGTTTAACCCGCAGTTTCAGGCGCTGATGAAGTAGCCCGGCGGCCGCTAGCGGGGCCGTCGGGACTATGGCTGAGGGGTGAGCAGGGCCTGGGCCGTCAGCTCGTCGGTAATCAGCCCGCGCAGCAGGCCGCTGGCCAACACCGCGCGCAGGGCCGGCACTTTTGCCGCGCCGCCGACGAGGGCCACAATGTTGTCCCGGCCGTGCGGATCCAGCGGTACCGCCAGCGTTCTGGCGGTGAGGCTGTTATCGATGCGCTGCCCGCGCGCGTCAAAGAAGTGGCCGAGCATCTCGCCCACCGCGCCGGATGCGGAGATCTCGTGCATCTCCTGGGCTTCCAGCATCCCGGCTTCCACCAACTGAGCCGCCGGTTCCACGGTGCCGATGCCTACCAGCTTCAGCGTGCTCGCCGCCGCCATTGCAAATATCTGGCTAACGCCGCGCTGGGAGAGCAGCACGTCACGGTCTTCCACGGTGTTGGCAAAAAACGGCACCGGCATAATATAGGCCCTGGCCCCGGTTTTTTCGGCGATACGGTGCATGACGTCGTGCTGATTGAGCGCGTAGTTGCGGGTCAGGCAGCCGAGCAGCGAGACAAAGCGCACCC
The DNA here is from genome assembly GCF_902705905.1 of Klebsiella sp. 18074. Lineage (NCBI taxonomy): Bacteria > Pseudomonadati > Pseudomonadota > Gammaproteobacteria > Enterobacterales > Enterobacteriaceae > Klebsiella > Klebsiella sp. 18074. The sequence continues at coordinate 89,471 of NZ_CACSIS010000011.1, forward strand.
GCTGCGCGTCGAGACGCGGCAGTTGGTGGATGGCGGCCGACAGCGTGCGCCCGTGGCCCAGTCCGATGGTTATATCCGGATTGTTCGCCAGCACCGTGCGCAGATAGTCCGCCCCCGCCACTCCCAGGGCGCGCACCGGCAGCCCCTCTTCGGCGACGTCCGGCGCCACGCGGCAGAAATCGAGCCCGTAGTCGCGACGCAGGCGCGACTCCAGCTCCACGCAGCCGACAATATCGCCATCAATCGTCACCTTCACCGCGCCTTCCGCCACCGCGCGGGCGATCAGGCGATGGGTTTTGACCGACGGTAAACCGAGGCGTTTGGCCACCTCGGCCTGGGTGAGCCCGCCCACGTAGTGGAGCCAGGCCGCCCGCAGGCTCAGGGAGTCTTCGCCGTCGGTAAGAGAGGTTAATTTCATCTTCTCAGGCTTTTGACAGCGGCAGGCGATGGATCTGCAGTACCGCCTTCGCTGCTTCCTGGCCCTTTTTCACGAAGTGCTCACGATAAAAATCGATAAATTCGGCGGCAGGCTGGAAGTTGTGCGGCGTCAGAGAGACCGAGAACATCGGCACTTCCGTTGCCAGCTGCGCCTGCATCAGGCCGCTGACCACCGCCTGGGCTACGAAATCATGGCGATAGATCCCGCCGTCAACCACCAACGCGGCGCAGACGATGGCATCATAGCTGCCGCTTTTCGCCAGCCGCTGGGCCAGCAGCGGCATTTCAAACGCCCCAGGGACATCCCAGCTCTCGACGGCGTAATCCGCCTGCTGACGATCCAGCTCCTGGCGGAAACCGGTCTCGGCCTGGCTGACGATATCCGCGTGCCAGTTGGCTTTGATAAAGGCGACTCTTAACGATGGCATGACTCACTCCTGTTAAACGGCCGGCATCGGGCGATGCGGACCCAATCATTTAGACCAGCAGATCCTCGACTCCGCTATCGATATAGGGGGCCCAAAAGGCCACGCTTTCAGCGATATCGGCGACAACCTGGCTATCGGTCGGTTCGCGTTCTTTAAAACTGAGCTCAAGGCAGATCTCGTTATCCTCGGCGCCGCCGCGCCTGAGCGCGTCGAGCAGCGGTTCGGGTTGGATCCGTCCGTTAACATTATACTGTAATGTAAAGGGTCGATGCCCGCCTTTATCCAACATGCTTTGTTTAATATGGATAATCGGCGAGTCGCGGGGGACGGTTTCGGCCCAGGCGTAGGGGTCATAGTCGCGCGGGTCGGGGGAGGTGACGTCGCCGTGGTCAATATCCGCCATCATCCGCATCGGCAGCGCCATTCCCGCGGCGGCCAGCCGCGCCTGCAGCGCCCGGCAGGCGGCAAGGGTTTCGCCAAACTCGCGTCCGACGCTCATCGGCTCCCAGAACAGATACTGCAGCCCCGCCGCCTTCGCATGCTCCGCAACCTCCGCCCAGCACTCAGCCGCCGCGTTGATTAACGCCTCCCGCCGCCGCGCATCGGCGTAGTCGCGGTAGGTAAAAATGGCAAACTGGGAGCCGACGGCGCGGCCGCCGAGTTCCGCCGTGATATCGGCAAAAGTTTTAAACCAGTCAATATAGTAGCGGCGCACGGCGGGGTCGGGATGGCCAAAGTGGTTCAGCCGCCCGTAGGGGCCGGTCATCCCGGAGGTGACGCGCACGCCGGTTTTGCCCAGCGCCGCGCGCATTCTCCGCGTCATCCGGGTGATGGTCGGTGCGGGCCATCCGGGATTGATAAACTCGTGGGTCAGCTGCAGATCGCGGATGCGAATCCGCCGCGCCACGGTATCAATCAGATCCTCAGGCTCGGCAAAACGGTTAACCAGCGGATTGGTATTCAGGGACAAAGTCAGCGCCATTATGCTCTCCTTAACCGGCCCGGGCGCGGGGCGGCGCCTCGGCAAGAGGCACGAAGCTCATGGCGAACCAGTCGTTAAAGCACTGCTGCTGCTGCTCGGTCAGGTGCAGCCGATGCTTGGTTCGTCGCCACAAAATATCCTCCGCCTGTTGGGCCCACTCGTTTTCGACCAGATAGCGGACTTCGGCTTCGTAGAGCAAGCCGCCAAAATGCTGCCCCAAATCCTGCAGGCCGCGGGCGTTACCCAGCAGCCGCGGCAGCCTGGCGCCGTACAGCCGGGCGTAGTGCCCGCGCAGCGCCGCCGGCAGCCAGGGGAACTGCTCTTTTAGCGTCTGCAGGAAGGTGTCAAAGTCGGCGTTGGCGATTTCGCCTCCGGGCAGCGTGGCGCCGCGGGTCCAGTCGCCCCCCATCTGCGGGAAATAGGGCGCGAGCTTTTGTACGGCGTGTTCGGCCAGTTTGCGGAAGGTAGTGATTTTGCCGCCGAAGATATGCAGTATCGGCAGCTGCTGCTCATCATCAAGGTCGAAAACGTAGTCGCGGGTCACTGCGGAGGGGTTGCCCTTGCCGTCGTCAAACAGCGGACGAACGCCGGAGAAGCGGGCGATCACATCCTCAGCCCGCAGCTTGATTTTGAAATAGCGGTTAACGGCGTCAATCAGATACTGCTGCTCGCGGTCGTCGGCGCTGACGGAGTCGGCGTCGCCCTCCCAGGGAATATCGGTAGTGCCGATCAGCGCTTTATCGCCTTCATAGGGATTGATAAAAATCACCCGCTTATCGTGGTTTTGGATCAGGTACGCCTGCTGTCCCTGCCAAAACTTATCGACGATGATATGCGAGCCCTTCACCAGCCGGACGCTACGCCTGCTGCGGGTGTGGGTGACCTGAGTAATGATATCCAGCACCCACGGGCCGGCGGCGTTGACCAGCGCCCTGGCGCGGACGGTTTCCTGCGCACCGGTCAGCGTATTCTGCAGGGTAATTTCCCAGGCGCCCTCGGCGCGTTTTGCCGCGATGCAGCGGGTGCGGGTCAGGATGGTGGCGCCGCGCTCGGCGGCGTCCCGGGCATTGAGCACCACCAGCCGGGCGTCATCAACCCAGCAGTCTGAGTACTCGAAGCCCTTAGCATACTGGTCGAGAACGGGATCGCCCTGCGGGTCGCGGTGTAAATCGAGGGTGCGGGTGCCGGGGAGCTTTTTGCGCCCGCCGAGGTTGTCGTAGAGAAACAGGCCGAGGCGGACCAGCCACGCCGGACGATCGATCGGGCTGTGCGGCAGGACGAAGCGCATTGGCCAGATGATGTGTGGCGCGGACTGCAGCAGGACCTCGCGTTCGATCAGCGCTTCCCGTACCAGGCGGAACTCATAGTACTCGAGGTAGCGCAGCCCGCCGTGCACCAGCTTGCCGGATCGCGACGAGGTGCCCTGCGCCAGATCGTCCTTCTCGCACATCATGACCGACAGGCCGCGTCCGGCGGCGTCGCGCGCGATGCCCGCGCCGTTGATGCCGCCGCCAATGACAAATAAATCGAGGATCTTTTCACTCATTTAGGGACTCCATTAATCCGGTTAACGGCCCGCGCCCGGCTGCCGCAGGGCGTGCCAGACCGGCGGCAGTTCGCTGCGAACCTGCTGGTAGCTGTGAAAAAGGTGCTGATAGCGTGCAACCAGCGCGGGAGAGGGGGCTTCCGGGGCGTCCAGCAGCGGCGTCACCCAGGTTTCAACGCAGCGCGCCATGGTGGGATAGGCGCCGATAGCGACCGCTGCCATCATCGCCGCGCCCGCGGCGCCGGCCTCTTCCCGGCGGCTGCTGCGAACCGGCACGCCGACGCAGGCCGCGAGGATCTGCCGCAGCTGCGGGGAGCGAATGGCCCCGCCGGTGAGCCGCAGCTCTCCGGGCATGCTGTGGCCCATGGCCTGATAGCAGTCGCGGGCGGCAAAACCGATCCCCTCAATCACCGCCCGCACCATGTCGCCGAAGCCGTGGCTGTAGCTCAGCCCGACAAAGCTGGCGCGGGCCTCGGCGTTGACGAAGGGGCCGCGCTCGCCGGCTTCGGAAATATAGGGGTGATAAAGCAGACTGCCGGGCTGCGCCTCGCTCAGCCAGCGGTCGATATGGCCCACCAGCCTGGCGTGGTCGACCTCGCAGCCGAAGTCGTTGAGCAGGTCGCTGGCGACGTGCAGCAGCCAGTCGAGGTTGAGGGTTGAGGCCATGTTGGTCTGCACCTGGGTGACGTAGCCCGGCCAGGGAAGGGGGATGACGTATCCGGTTTGCTGCGGGTTGAGCCAGACCTCGGCGGTGGGGAGCGCGCGCAGGTGCACCCCGGTTGAGCCGACGATGGAGCAGGCGCTGTTTGCCGCCCCGGTATGCACCCCGGCGCCGAGCGCGGTCATCGCCATATCGACGTAGCCGAGGCTCACGGGAGTGCCAGCCCGCAGGCCGGTGGCCGCCGCGGCCTCGGCGCTAAGCGGATGGGTCGTTTGCGTCCCGTCGACGATCTCCGGCAGTAAGTGGCGACGGTGCTCGAGCTCCAGCGCGGCGATGGCCTGTGGATCGTAGCGTCCGGTGCGGAAGTTGCCGAAGGTGAAGCTGGCTTCCGAAGGGTCGGTGGCGCGCACGCCGGTCAGGTTAAGATAGAGCCAGTCTTTACAGTGCAGGGCCACTTCGCTCTTATTCAGCAGCTCGGGATGGCAGCGATCCATATGCGCCATTTGCGATCCCTGCTGGCAGGTGCTCAAACCGGTTCCCGTCGCCTCAAAGCGCGCGCGCGCCAGCGGCGAACGCTTCAGCCGCTCAACCGTCGGCGCCGCTCGGGCGTCGAGCCAAATCCAGGCGTCGTCAACCGGTCGGTTTCCGGCACCCACCAGCCAGGTGCCGTCGCCCTGGCCGGTGACCGCCACGGCGACCACGCGGGCGGCGAGGTTATCGATACGTTCGCCCAGCCGGCGTATGGCGTCGACCGCATCCTCCCAGGTCTTGCTCATCGACTGCAGCGCGGCGCCGCCTTCCGCCCGGCGATAGCTGTTGCGCGCGGAGGCGCAGCCCAGCTGCTCCCCTTCGAGATCGAAAGCCACCGCTTTGACCACCGAGGTGCCCGAATCCAGCCCCAGAATAATGTCGCGATTATCCATCGATACCTCCGCAGCGCCGATCTATTCCTCGTGGAAGAAGGGAGAGAATGTTCATCTGTCGTCACCAGTGTGTTAATTAAGTGTGATTGTTTTGATAAATAACTTCATACACCATCTATCACATACTTAACACTACTGATGTATTATTTTTCCTCATATGTAATAAATTTCAGTTGAGAAAGCGGTGACGATCACGGTTTTAACGTTAACCTGGCGATCGATAGCCCTGGATATTTTCCATTTCTGCCTTGCATGACCCATCATTCAGCCAATTTCCCGCTGCGGTAAAATTTTCGATCCAGATCGCGCTCTGTAGAAAAAATTCAAACCCATGTTGACAATAGTGCAACAAACGAACAATTCTCATCACATATAGTTATCGTATTTATAACACTACGGCGTGCTACTCGCGTCAAAGCTAACTCTCTGTGAGGTCAACATTATGTCCGGTGTTTCCGCCCTCTCTGCCCGGCACTCGCGTCAGCGCATTCGCCGCTACGCGCTAACCGGCCTCGCCGTCGCGGCGGCCATCGCCGCCATTGCGGCAGATACCAAAGTCGTCAGAACAGGCTCCGGCGCAGCGGCCGAGGCGCAGGGGTTCTCTGCCGAAACCTATGGCGACAAAACTTTCCCCGACATTAAGCGCGCCGTTGAAAGCCGCGCGGTGGAGGCGAGCGAGCTGGCTGCTGCGTTAAAGGCCGACCCGCAGGCGGCGATAAAAAAATATGGCGTTGGCGCCACGCTGCCGGTGATGGCAGTGCGTTTTCAGGGCGCGGTGGGCGACGAGAAGTCGGGGATCTTTAGCGTCGCGGTGCCCGGGCTCCCCGAAGGGTGGAAGGTTCGCCTGCAGACGGGGCCGGTGCTCACCGGCACCGAGCTGCGGGACGCCACCGGCAGCATCCAGTTTGGTGATTTTACTAACCAGATTGAGTACCAGAACGCCGGCGCGGCCCTCAACCGGACGCTGAAGGCGACGCTGCTGGATACCCTCGATCGCCAGGCGCTCCCCGGCAAGCAGGTCGCGGTCGTCGGCGTGTTTCGGCTGCTGACGCCCAATAACTGGCTGGTCACGCCGGTTAGCCTGGAGGTGAAATGAAACAACCCAAACTGCATCCGGCGCTGCTGAAGGGCGAGATTATTCTCTCGGCGCGCAACGTGAGTAAAGTCTACGGCTCCACCCACGCCCTCAAAGGCGTCAACTTTGATATTCGCCGCGGTGAGGTCACTACGCTGTTTGGAGAAAACGGCGCCGGAAAATCGACGCTGATGAAAATACTCTCCGGCGTGATTACGCCAAGCAGCGGCGAAATCGTGCTCGACGGTCAGGTGAAGGTCTTCAGCTCCGCCAGCGATGCGCGGGACAGCGGCATTTCGATTATCCACCAGGAACTGAACCTCGCGCCGAACATGAACGTTCGCGACAACATCTTTATTGGCCGCGAAATCATGAAGCCGGGCGGCGTCGATTATGCCGAAGAGACGTGGCTGACCGCCCACCTGATGAAGTCGCTGGAGGAGGGGATTGAGCCGCTGACGCTGGTGGAAAATTTACGTCTTGGCCAGCAGCAGATCGTGGAGATTGCGCGGGCGCTGTCGGTGGATTCGCAGATCCTGATTATGGATGAACCGACCTCAGCGCTGAGCGCCGCGGAGGTCAGCGTGCTGTTCCAGGTGATTCGCGATCTCACCAGCCAGGGAGTGGCGATTGTCTACATCTCCCACCACCTGGAGGAGGCGCTGGAGATAACCGACCGCGCGGTGGTGCTACGCGACGGCGTAATGACGGCCTGGGCCCGCCGGGATGAGATCGACCTCGACTGGGTGGTGCGCAACATGGTGGGCGACAGCTTCGATCTCGGCTCGCCGCCTGAGGGCTATGCGTTCGGTGAAACCGCGCTGGCGGTCAACGACCTGACGGTAAAAGGCAAAGCCGGAATTCGGCTGGTGGACAACCTGTCGCTGACGGTACGCGCCGGGGAGATCGTCTGCATTTATGGCCTGATGGGGGCCGGGCGGACCGAGCTAATGGAGTGCATCGCCGGGCGCTTAAGGCAGTCGGCAGGGACGATTTCGCTGCGCGACGGTGACGTCTCGGGCCTGTCGATTGCGCAGCGCATCGCCAGCGGCCTGGCGCTGGTGCCTGAAGATCGCCAGCGCGACGGGCTGGTGCAAACCATGTCGGTGGGGGAAAACCTGACCCTCGCCAGCATCGGCGAGTTTATTCGCGGCATGGTGCTCTCCACGCGGCGGGAAAAGCAGCTTATTAACGACAGCATCCGCAGCGTGACGGTAAAAACGGCCGGCGGGGAGGCGGCGATCGGCTCGCTCTCCGGGGGGAATCAACAGAAGGTGGTGATCGGCAAAATGCTCGCTACCCGGCCAAAGGTGATTTTACTCGATGAGCCCAGCCGCGGGATCGATATCGGCGCCAAAGCCGAGGTCTTTCGGCTGCTGGCGGAGAACGCCAGGCAGGGGCTGGCGGTGATCTACTCCACCTCGGAAGTGGGGGAGTGCCTAAGCATTGCCCACCGTATTGTGGTGATGAGCAAAGGCCGGATTACGGCCGTGTTTGACGCCAACGTAAGCAAAGAACGCATCATGGCGGCCTCCGGCGAGTCGCTGGTGGCATGAAAATAAAACCTGGAGTAGAAACCATGACCGACAGAACTCAGTCGTTAAGCCTCGCTACGCCGCTGGCGCGCGCAGGACGGGTAAATAAAGGGATGAGCGTGGCGCGTATCCTGCTGGAGGGGCGCGCCTTTTTCGCCCTGCTGCTGATTATCGCCGTGTTCTCATTCCTGTCGCCGAACTATTTAAGCGGCGCCAACTTTCTCACCATGGCCTCGCACGTCGCCATTTTTGGCCTGCCGGCGATTGGCATGCTGCTGGTTATTCTCAACGGCGGTATCGATTTGTCCGTGGGCTCCACGCTGGGCCTGGCGGGGGTCTGCGCCGGCTATATGATGCAGGGCATTCATCTTGATGCGGCCGGCGTGGTGCTCTATCTGCCGGTGTGGGCGGTGGCGCTCCTGACTCTTGCCGTCGGGGCGCTGGTGGGGTTGATCAACGGGGTGCTGATCGCCTGGTGCCGGGTGCCGGCGTTCGTCGCCACGCTTGGCTCGCTATACGTGGCCCGTGGCGTGGCGCTGCTGATGACCAACGGCCTGACCTACAACAAACTCTCCGGCGCGGCGGAGCTGGGGAATACCGGCTTCGACTGGCTGGGATTCAACCGTATTTTTAACATTCCTGTCGGCGTTCTGGTGCTGGGGGCGGCGGCGCTGGCCTGCGGCTTCTTGCTGAGCCGTACCGCTTTTGGCCGCTGGCTGTACGCCTGCGGCGGTAACGAGCGCGCCGCTGAGCTATCCGGCGTGCCGGTTAAGCGCGTCAAAATCAGCGTCTACGTGCTGTCGGGTGTTTGCGCGGCGATGGCCGGGCTGGTGCTCTCTTCGCAGCTGACCTCCGCCGGGCCCACCGCCGGAACCACCTACGAGCTGACGGCGATCGCCGCGGTGGTGATTGGCGGCGCGGCGCTGACCGGCGGGCGCGGCAACGTGCGCGGCACCCTGTTGGGGGCTTTCGTTATCGGCTTCCTCTCCGACGGCCTGGTGATTATTGGCGTCTCCGCCTACTGGCAGACGGTCTTTACCGGCGCGGTGATCGTGCTGGCGGTGCTGCTGAATACCCTGCAATACGGCCGTCGCGGCCGCTAGCTCGAAACTTGTCCGCAGCGGAGGCCGGGTCGTATCCGTTCTGACGTTAATCCGTAACCTGTACCCTAAAAATAACGGAGCACTACCACTATGATGTTTGATAACAGCAAGCGTTTTATCCTCGTTGCCGCCACCGCGGCGTTAACCGCCTTCTCTGCGCCAACGTGGGCCGACGGGCTGATGACGATTATCGTTAATGACCCCTCCAACCCCTACTGGCTGGCGGAGGGGCAGGTGGCGCAGAAGACGGCGGAGAAGCTTGGCTACACCGCGAAAGTCAGCGCTCATAAAGGTGATACCAATACCGAAAGCCAGCTGATTGATACGGCGATCACCAATAAATCAAAAGTGATTATCCTCGACCCGGCGAACGCCGACGGCTCTATCGGCTCGGTGAAAAAAGCCATTGCCGCCCACATCCCGGTGTTTATTATCAACGCCGAGCTGAATCAAAGCGGGCTGGCAAAAGCGCAGCTGGTGTCCAATAACGCGCAGGGCGCCGCGCTGGGGGCCCAGCAGTGGGTGCAGCAGGTTGGCGACAGCGGCGACTACGTCGAGCTGAAGGGGCCGCCGTCCGATAACAACGCTGCCACCCGCGCCAACGGCTTCGAAACCGTGCTCGGCCAGTATCCGGACCTCAAGAAGGTCGGCTCGGAGGTGGCTAACTGGGATCGCACCCAGGGCTTTAACAAGATGCAGTCCCTGCTGCAGGCCAATCCGAACCTTAAGGGCGTCATCAGCGGTAACGATGAGATGGCGCTCGGCGCGATCGCCGCGCTGAAGGAGGCCGGAAAGCTCAAGCAGGTGACGGTCGGTGGCTTTGACGGCTCCCCAGACGCGGTCGATGCGGTGAAGGAGGGGAGCCTGGCCTATACCGTGATGCAGCCGGTGGCGACCTTTACCGCCAAAGCGGTGGAGCAGGCCGATACGTTCCTGAAAACGGGCAAGACCGGCGCTGCGGCGGAGAAGCAGCTTTTTGACTGCATCCTGATAACCAAAGATAACGCCGCGAAGATGACCTCACCGTTTATCCTCTCCGAATGACCGCGTAGTCTCCGCATTGGGGCGCTCGCCGCCCCTTTGCGCGAAAGCCGCTTGAAGTATGGCGGCTATAGCGCTGTAATTGACGCTGTTCAGGCCCTTTACCGATCTCTTTATGGACGAACTATGACGCAATTTACTCAGGATCATTCCCTCAACGCTTTTCTGGCGGAAGGGCTGCCAGGCGATAGCCGACAGGCTCGCCAGCGCGCGCGTCGCCAGCTGATTGTCGAAGCCGTCATGGTCGAAGGGGCGATTCGGATTGAGGATATTACCGAGCGCTTTGGCATTAGCCTGATGACCGCCCATCGCGATATCGACGAGCTGGTCGAGCGCGGCCTGCTGCATAAATCCCGCGGGGTGGTGTCGGCGACGCCCACCAGCCTGGTGGAGTCCAGCGATATCTACCGCTCAACCCGCCAGTTGGAAGAGAAGCAGGCTATCGCCGAGGTGGCGGTCAGCTACCTGGAGCCGGGGCAGTCCAGTTTTCTCGACGACTCCACCACTGTCTTTCAGATGGCGCGGCTGCTGCCCGCCAGGGCGCCGCAGACCATCATCACCAACTCGCTGACCCTCATGGGCGAGCTCAAGGGCCTGCCGGATATCACCCTGCTTGGCCTGGGCGGACAGCTGCACAACTGGTGCAACGCCTTTATGGGGCACATGACGCGCAGCGAGATTGCCGGGCTGCGTGCGGATATGTTTTTCCTCAGCATGTCGGCGATCGTGGACGACGCCGTATTTCATCAATCTGCCGAAATGGTCGAAACCAAGCGCGCGATGTTTGAATCGGCGCAGCAGCGTATTCTGCTGATGGATCACACCAAGTTCGAGCGCCGGGCGCTGCACCGGTTCGCCGACCTCAGCGAGTTTGACGTGGTGATTGTGAATCAGGGGATCCCTCTCCCGGCGCTCAACCGGATGCGCGAGCTGGGGGTGAACGTGGTGGTGGCACCGATGAAGCCGACGGCGTCGCTGAAGTAAATCCGCCGCGGCAGCGCCCCGCAGGCGCTTCGTTTACCTCGCGTTTCTGGCAAAGCTAAGTCATTTAAATACTTTGTTATTTTCCGTGTTATCTCACATCTTCGAAGGATAAAAGATAACGCGGAAACGGTATTTGCGGTAATGACCAAAAAAACGTCTGTCTATTTGCACCCGCAGCAGCGCGACCTGATCCACCAGCTTTCACGCAGCCGCTTATGGCGCAGCGAACTTCCGACCTGGCTCCTGATTATCACCATCTACGGCGGCTGGTTTGCCACCCTCGTATACTGGCAAACGCTGGGGCTGCTGCCGGCAACGCTGCTGCTGATCTGGTTTAGCGCCTGGTATATGTCTTTACAGCATGAGCTGATACACGGCCATCCGACGCGCTGGCCGCGGCTGAATCAGCTGCTGGGCATCCTGCCGCTGGCGGTGTGGTATCCCTACGGCCTGTACCGAGATTCCCACCTCGCGCACCACGATAATCACCATCTCACGCTGCCGGTCGATGACCCCGAATCCTACTATTTTACCGCCGAGAGCTGGCGGCGTTTCGCGCCCTGGCAGCGGCGGGTGATTCATCTGCGCAACACCTTTATCGGGCGGCTGCTGCTGGCGCCGCTGCTGGATATTGCGCAAACGCTCCTCAGCGCGTGGCGCGCCTTTCGCCTGCGTCAGAAGGCGGCGATGGCGATGTGGGCTACCCACGGCCTGCTGCTGGCCGGCCTGTTTACGCTGATGGCGCACGTTGAGTTCTCGCCGCTCTATTTTGTCGCCGTCGTCAGCTATCCGGCGCTGGCGCTCACCAAGGTTCGTTCCTTCCTTGAGCATCGGGCCGCCGACGATCCGCTGGCGCGCTCGGTGATTAATGAAGCGGGGCTACCGTGGCGGGTGCTGTTTCTTAACCTCAACTATCATTCAGTCCATCACGACCTGCCGGGGGTTCCCTGGTACGGATTGCGTAAACTCTATTTGCTCGAACGGGAGAGCTATCGGCAGCGTAACCACGGCTTTGTGGTGCGCGGCTATGGCGAATGGCTGCGGCGCTTTTCGTTTCGCGCGGTAGCGGTGAACGCCCATCCCGGCGTAAAAAAGCGGCCTGGCGCGGGGGAGAACCATGAATAACGTTGTCGATTTTCCCATGTACGCGGTTAATCATGAAGAGACGCGGGCGCTGTGGCTGGCGCTGCGCGAGATCCTCGCGGCCCGCGGGGTGACGGTGGCCGACCTGCCGACCCGCTGGCCCCGGGATGAGCTGCTGAGCCACTGGCGCGATCCGCAGCTGCTGCTGAGCCAGACCTGCGGCTATCCGCTGGTCACCCGACTTCCGGAGGTGCAGATCGTCGGCTGCTTTCACTACGCGGCGGAGGGCTGTGAAGGGGCGAACTACCGCAGCCTGCTGGTGAGCCAGGAGGCGAACCGGCATCGGACGCTGGCGGATTTTCGCCATCGACGGGCGGTGTGCAATTCGCCAGATTCGCAGTCCGGCTACAATGCGCTGCTGGAAAGGGTGGCGCCCTTGGCCGAGAGCGGGCGGTTTTTTTCCGCCGTGCGCTGGAGCGGCAGCCACCGCCGGTCGCTGATTGAATTACGGCAGGGAACGGCTGATATCGCGGCGATTGACTGCGTCAGCTGGGCGCTGCTGCAGCGCCACGACCCCGCGCTGCTTGCCGGACTGTGCGTTATCGGACGCAGCCCGTCGGCGCCGGGGCTGCCGCTGATAAGCAGCAAGGATACGCCGCCGGCGACGATGGCGCTCCTGCGCGAGGCGCTGCATCAGCTGGTCAGCGGGGAGCAGTACCGGGATATTTGCCGGGCGCAGCTGATCGACGACTTTAGCGTCGTGACGCGCCGGCCCTATGCGCAGCTGCTGGCGTGGCGCGCCGAGGCGGCGACAAGGGGCGTGACCCAACTGTAGTCGGGTGAAGGAGGCCGGGCCTCCTTCGGCGTAGGCTAGCGCGGAGCCGGCGCGGTAAAGCGGTTTTCCGCCGCCGGCAGCCCGAGCTTCTCCCGCAGTGTGCCCGACGGGTAGCTGGTGCGCATCGCGCCGTTGCGCTGCAGGATCGGCACCACCTGGTCGACAAAGCGATCGAAATCCCCCGGCAGCAGCGGGAACATCAGGTTAAATCCGTCCGCCGCTCCGGCGCGCCAGGTGGCGGTCAGCGCATCGGCGACCTCTTCCGCGCTGCCGATAAGCAGCCAGCTGTCGGAGCTTTGCAGCAGCAGGCGCCCTAGCTGCAGAACGGTCAGGCTGGGATCGTAGTGGCGGATAAGCCGCAGCGCGGTGCGGATGCCGTCAAACGTCGCCTCGTCCGGCAGCGGCGGCAGGGGCTGGTCCGGCGAGTGGGCGCTTAAATCCATCCGCAGGTAGGACGAGAGCAGGTCTATCGCCATCTGGTCGCTCATCAAACGCTCGTTAAGCCGCTGGCGCTCCTCCTTCTCGGCGTCGGAATTGACCACCACGGGCAGAACGCCGGCGATGATTTTAAAGTGCGCCGGATCGCGACCGTAGTCCCGCAGCCGCTGGTTCATCTCCTGACGATAGGCCAGCCCCTCTGCAATGGATTTAATAAACACGAAGTGCATATCTGACCACGCCGCGGCGAGGTTTTTCCCCGCCTCGGAAGATCCGGCCTGGACCAGCAGCGGATGACCCTGCGGCGGGCGCGGGACGTTGAGCGGCCCGCGGACGTTAAAGAACTCGCCGCGATGGTTGAGGTGGTGCACTTTAGGCGCATCGGCAAACAGGCCGCTCGTTTTGTCATACAGCACCGCATCGTCCTCCCAGGAGTCCCAAAGCCGGGTGACGACATCGATAAACTCCCCGGCGCGCTGGTAGCGGTTGCCGTGCTGCGGAAGCTGGTCGAGGCCGAAATTCGCCGCTTCCTCTTCCAGCCACGAGGTGACCACGTTCCAGCTCGCCCGGCCGCCGCTGAGAAAGTCCAGCGAGGCAAAGTAGCGGGCGAGGTTGTAGGGCTCGTTGTAGGAGGTGGAGGCGGTTGCCATCAGGCCGATATGCTCGGTCACGGCGGCAAGGGCGGCGAGCAGGGTGATGGGCTCCAGCCGCGCGTTGGCGTAGTGGGTTAAGCCGCTGGGCACCGTATCCCAGATGGCAATGTGGTCGGCGACGAAAATGGCGTCGAGGGTGGCGGCCTCGGCCCTCTTCGCCAGCTCCGCGTAGTAGCCGAGGGTAAAAATTTCTTTGCCCGGTGCCTGAGGATGGCGCCATGAGAAGCGGTAATCCCCCTGCGGATTGAAGAAAAACAGGTTCAGAATCATATGATTTTCAGACATGTGCGGCTCTTTTGCGGTTATTGCCGATCCCTGGCATGGTGAGATTAGCGGTTTGCCAGATGGTCGTTGACCCACGCTTCAGCCACGGCGGCCGGATCTTTATGCTGCAGATCAACCTGCTGGTTGAGTTCAATCAGGGTGGCGTTGTTCAGCTTGCCGGAGACGTCGTTTAGCACCTTGCTCACCGTCGGCGTCAGGCTGGCTTTACGCACCAGCGGCACCACGTTCTGGCTCGGCTGCTCGTGCTTATCGTCGTCCAGCACCACCCAGCCCTCTTTCGCCAGATTGCCCTGGGTGGAGATAACCGTCGCAACGTCGATTTTGCCGGAGTTGAGCGCCAGGCGAGTCAGCGGCCCGCCCATATCAAGGGATTTTACCGCCTTAAATTCGAGGCCATAGACACGCTTAAGCCCCGGCAGGCCGAGCGCGCGCACCGCCAGCTCCGGCGGCCCGCCGATCGTCAGCTCATGAGCAATGGGCTGCAGATCGGAGAGCTTGCTCAAGCCGTACTTTTTCGCGGTGTCGGGGCGAACCGCCCACGCGGTAATCGAAGTGGCCGGCGAAGGCGTCAGCAGCGTGAAGTCGGCGGGCAGAACCTTAGTCAGCTCGGCGCTGACGTCGCTCTGGCTGGTGGCCAGGGTTTTACCGTCGTAGTAGTTAAGCAGGGCGCCAAGATACTCCGGCACAATATCAATTTCGCCGCTCTTTAATGCCGGAATAATAATCTCGCGGTTGCCGAGATTAAGCCGGGTGCTGACCTCAATATTATTTTTCTTCAGCGCGCTGGCGTAAATATTCGCGAGAATAGAGCTCTCGGTGAAATTTGCGCCGCCGATCGTGACGCTTTCCGCTAATGAGCTAAAGCTTAAGCCGAGTAACCCGACGGCTAATAGTGACAGGCGAAAACGGCGATGGTGAAAAGGGAAAACTAATATATTGTGCATAGTGCCTCGCTAGGTGAAAAAATATCCGTGATGCGCTAAGTCAGACACGGGTACGCTGCGGCCCGTGTGAAATATTCGGGCCGCGGTGATGGGTGAACAAAACTAATACTCCGGAGTGCCGATGGTATGGGTGAAGCGCCGGTCAATCAGTGAAAAGAGCAGCTCGCTGCCGATGGCCAGCAGGGAGACCACCAGCGAGCCGGCGATCACCTGCGGAATATCGCGCTGGCCGAGCCCGTCAATCAGAAACCGACCGAGTCCGCCGAGGCCCGCATAGGCCGCGACGACGGCGGTGGCGATAAGCTGTACCAGCGCGGTGCGCATTCCGGCGAAAATAAGCGGTGCGGCCAGCGGGATCCGCAGCTGCCAAAGGCTTTGCAGCGGCGTCATGCCCAGCGCCTTCGCCGCATCGCACAGCTGGCGATCGGCGTGATAGATCCCGACCCAGGCGTTGGTCAGAATCGGCGGAACGGACATGGCGACCAGTGCGGCGAAGAGCGGAATATCGTTAAAACCAAACAGCAGAATGCACAGCAGAATTAATCCCAGCGCCGGAACTGCCCTGCCGATATTAAATAAGTTAATGATCACAAAGGCGCCTTTGCGCCAGTAGCCGAGCGCAATTCCCGTGGGCAGGGCAATGGTGGAGGCGATCAGCATGCTCAGCGTAACGTAATAAATATGCTCCCGCAGGCGCACCAGAATACCGCCGTCGCTGAGCCAGTGTTCGGGCTGCAAAAACCAGTCCAGCGTTGCCTGTAGGATATCCATCAGCGCGTCCAGGGCGTAAGCCAATAGCCAACGCGGGCGATCAGCGAGTCAAATAACAGCGACAGCGCGAGGCTCAACGCCAGGCTGACAATGACAGGAGTAATAAAATCCTGGTTAAACCCCGCCAGCAGCAGCTGTCCCAGCCCGCCCTGGCCAATCAGCGCGGTCACCGTCACCAGCCCAACCAGGGTGACGGAGGCGATGCGCAGGCCGGCAAAAAGCGACGGCGCCAGCAGGTGCAGCTCGATATCAAAAAAGCGGTAGCCGCGGGTGTAGCCCAGCGCACGGGCCGACTCCAGCACCGCCGCCGGCAGCTTCTCGATGCCGGCAAGCGTATTGCGCAGCAGGATCAGCAGGGAATAGAGCGTCAGACCGATGACCGAGGTGGTCAGCGACAGGCCGGTAAACGGCAGCAGTAAAATGAACAGCGCCAGCGAGGGGATCGTAAACAGGACCCCGCAGAGATAGAGCAAGGGCTGCGCGGCCTTCGGCCAGCGCAGGGTCAGCCCAATCAGTAACCCCGTCAGTAGGGTGCCAAAAAAGAGCGGGATAGCCACCAGCCGGGTATGCTGCCACAGCAGCGCGCCGATCGTCATCCGGTTGTCGAGGATCCACTGCCAGTCAACCATAGCGGCGAATTTCCACCAGACCATCCAGCACGTGCTGGAGCAGCGAGTACGAAACGGTGCCCTGATATTTTCCGCTGTCGTCGACGTGCACCAGCACGCCGCCCGGCGCATCCAGCAGCGCGCTGTAGGCAAAGCGCAGGTTGTGCAGCGCGGCCAGCGGCTGGGTGATGGGCAGCGCGATGCGCCTGTGCGGATCGAACCACTGCAGCGGGCGCTGATTTTTATCGAGGATCAGCTGCAGCGGGCTACTGAGGGTCGGGTGGTGGCTGGCGATTGGCGTATATTGCTCGTCAACCAGCGCCACGTCATGGCGCGGCAGCTGGCCGACCTGAATCATGCCCAGCCGCTTGAGGTTGGGCTCGGGACCAATAAAGCGGCGGACAAAGTCGCTGGCCGGGTGCGATAAAATATGGTCAGGTGAGGCAAACTGCGCCAGCACGCCGCCCTCCTCGAAAATGGCAATTCTGTCGCCCAGGCGGATGGCCTCGTTAATATCGTGCGTCACCAGCACTATCGTTTTATGCAGGCGCTGCTGGAGCAGCAGCAGCTCGTCCTGCAGGCGTTCGCGCACCAGCGGGTCGATGGCGGCAAAGGGCTCATCCATCAGCAGCACCGGCGGGTCGGCCGCCAGCGCCCTGGCGATAGCGACGCGTCCCTGCTGGCCGCCGGAAAGCTGATGCGGATAGCGCTCAAGCAGCTGGCGGTCCAGCGACATTAAATCGACCAGCTCGGCAATGCGCGCGCGGATCTGCGTTTTGCTCCAGCCGAGCAGGCGCGGTACCGTTGCGATATTTTGCGCCACCGTGCGGTGCGGAAATAACGCCGCGCTTTGCATAACAAAACCAATTTTGCGGCGCAGCTGGATAATATCGCTTTCGGCTATTTTTACACCCTGCACGTAGACATAACCGGAGTCCGGCTTATCGAGCTGATTAATCATCCGTAATAGGGTGGTTTTACCGCAGCCGCTGGGGCCAACGAAGGTGCACAGTTCACCGCTATTAATCGTCAGGTTCAGATTGCTTATTGCCGCATGCGCGCTGCCGGGGTAGGTCTTATAGATATTTTCGAGTCTAATCATTTGCCGCCGTTGCGCCCTGAAGTTTATTTCATGGAAAGCATGAATAAACTACAAGCTACAGAGGCGGTGATTAACGGGCAAATATGATATTTGCATTTGCAATGCCGCTATTTGAATTTAACGCGTGGGGGAAGCTGATAATGAAAAGGCCACGATAACCGTGGCCAGGAGCATAATTAAAGCAGCAGGTAGCTGAGTGCGGAAAAGGCAACCATCCCGGCAATTACCGTGGCAAACAGGCTGCGGGTGAGAGCACCGGTCGCCGTCGCGACAGCGGCAGCCAGCAGCGAAATGCTGATCCCCGAGCCGCTTAGCGCCGGTTTGCCGAGCAGCTCTGCGGCAATAATCGCCGCCATAATGGCGGACGGAATAAAGCTCAGCCACTGTTGGATAACCGGCGCCAGGCGAAAACGCGAAAGCAGTAACACAGGCACCGTGCGCATCAGGGCGGTGACCAGCGCGGAGGCGAGAATGGCAAGGATAATATTTCGTTCCATCTATTTTTCTCCTTTGGACGTCAGGCGCAGCCCGACCGTTGCCAGCGTTGCCGCGACCGACGCCGCCACGATGACCACAACGCTCATATCGGTGTGGCCGGCGGTGAACAGCGTGATGACCACCGCCGTCGCAATGCTGAAGGCCTCCAGCGCCTTACGCTGGCTGGCAAACCAGATCATCAGCACCAGCCCGATAAACATCGACACCAGGCTGAAGCTCAGCCCCTCCATCAGCGACGGCGGAAGGGTGGAGGCTAACCCCGCGCCGACCACGCAGGCGAGGATCCAGTTCAGCCACGCGGCGAGGTTAAGTCCGAGCATCCACGCGTAGGGCACGTTGTTGTGCCCGCTGCCGCGCTGGACCGCGACGCCGAAGGTTTCATCGGTCAGCAGCAGCCCGCTGATAATTTTTTGTCCGGTAGTGTATTCCCGAAAGAATACGCTCATGGCGGAGCTCATCAGCAGGTAGCGCAGGTTCACCAGCAGTACGCTCAGCACCACCGAGGCGACTTCGGCGCCGGTGGCCCACAGCGAATAAAACAGGAACTGGGCGGAGCCCGCGTACAGCGCGCTCGCCAGTAGCGCCGTCTGCGCGGTGGTGAACCCTGATAAGGTGCCGATAGCCCCGGCGGCAAACCCAATGCTCCAGTAGCCGGGGATGGTGGGCAGGCAGGCGATAATGCCCGCGCGAAACTCCGCGGCTGCCTCATCCCTGGGCGAGGTCTTCTTGTTCATCAACATCAAATAGTCCCGAATTGTCCGTCACTGAATGATAATCTTAAGAAATCGTCAGGATCGCTATAGTAAAATCCTGCTCATTGGCTGAAATATCAATTTTGCGCAATAAAAAGGGTGCCGGAGTGGCGAAAGAGATACGGGATGATATCAGGCTCTGGCGGGACAGCGAGCTGCACGGCGGGATGGAGATCCTCCGCGCCTCCTGCTACGAGCACAGCTATCCGCCGCACTTTCATAATGAATATGTGATTGCCGCCTTCGCCCGCGGCGCCCAGCGCACGCGCATCTGCCGGGAGCGCGGCATCGCGGCGGCGGGGACGGTGATGGTGATCATGCCCGGCGAAGTGCACACCGGCGAAGCGGTGCAGCGTGACGAAGGCTGGGATTACTGCGCATTTTATCCTTCAGCGCAGCTGATCGATGAGGTGGCCGCAACGGTGCTCACCGGTACCGGGGAGGTCCATTTTGGCGGCGAAGGGATGCGCCACGACCCGCTGATGGCGCGCAGCATGCTGCAGGCCTCCGCGGTGCTTGGCGCCAGCCGCGATCCGCTGGAAAAAGAGTGTCTGATGTACCAGGTGCTGAATATGCTGGTGGGGCGCTATGCCGGGCGCAGCGCCCGCGGTGGCCGAAGGGATGCGATCCGCGCCGACATCCGTCGCGCCATCGAGTATTTACACTGCGCCTATCAGCAGCCGCTGACGGTTAAGGAGATTGCCGGGGTCGCCGGGCTGAGCGAGTTTCATTTTATGCGTACCTTCCAGGCGCAGACCGGGCTGTCGGTCCATCAGTACCTGACGCAGCTGCGCCTGGTCAGAGCCAAAGGGCTGCTGGCGAAAGGCTTCGGCGCCGCCCTGGTCGCGACGGACGTCGGGTTTTACGATCAAAGCCACCTGATTAAATACTTCCGCCTGCATTATGGCATCACGCCCGGCGTCTTTGCGGCCTCGTCGATATAGGCCGTTCGGCAGACGCTTCCCGGCACAGCGAATGATTTTGCGTATGCAACTAACATATCCGTATTTGCGCGATGGCGCCGATCGGTTATTGATTGCGGCTGGCATTCGCCTGCAGGAGGCATTGATGGAGATTAATTCTGTATACCGGATCGCCGCCGGGCTGGAGCAGGTCTGGCAGTCGCGGGTATTGGGCGCGGTAGGCAATAGCGCCATAAAGATCATAAAAATGGGCGGCGAGGGGATCGCCGCCGAAGCGCACGATGATTTCGACGAGCTGCTGCTGGTGCTGGAAGGGGCGCTGCCGCTGGTCGTCGACGGCAGGCGGTTTAACCTCGCCGCCGGCGATTACTGCTTTGTGCAGAAGGGCGTCGTGCACCACGTCCCGGCCGGCAGTTTCGGTACGCTGCTGCTGGTTGATATCAGGGACGCGCCGCTGGATTAATCGCCGCTGACCGGCAGGTTTCAGAACGGACTGGCGCTGCTGGCGTTGATTAGCTCCCCGCTGACCGGGTGGGTAAAGCGCAGCTCGCTGGCGTGCAGCATCAGGCGCGGCGCGTTCTCGGTGCCGGGTAGCAGCAGGCCGCCGTAGAGATCGCAGCCTAAAATGGGGTGCCCCGCGAGCTGACAGTGAATGCGCAGCTGGTGGGTGCGGCCGGTCTCCGGGGTGAGGCGCACGCGGGTCAGCGGCAGCAGCGTTCCGTCTTCACCCGGGCGCTGCAGGCGCTCAAGCACCCGATAGCGGGAGCGGGCCGGCTTGCCGCGGGTGATGCAAATGGTCATCCGCGGAAACAGCGCCGGGTCTTTGGCGATGGGGGCGTCTATCACGCCTTCGTCATCGGCCAGGTGCCCGCACAGCAGCGCGCTGTAGACCTTGCTCACCGCGCGCTGGCTAAACTGCTGGCAGAGGGCGGCGTTGATGGCCTTGCTGCGGGCAATCACCATCACGCCGGAAGTCCCGAAATCGAGACGATGAACCAGCGTACAGCCGGGAAAGGTCTGGACTAACCGATGGTGCACCGAGTCGAGATTGCGCGGGTTTTTCCCCGAGAGGCTGAGCAGGCCGGCAGGTTTTGCGATCAGCAGCAGATGATCGTCCTGATAAAGGATCTCAATCTCGGCACGGCACGGCGGGGCAATAAAGGTATCAACGATCGTAGACATCGGGCGGCTCGCCTGGGAAAGAGGAGGCGGATGATAGCGAATTTTCAGCCAGCTGGCGAATTCGCTATTTAGCCGGCGACGGACGCAAGCCGCCGATTTTATTGCTCAGGACTGGCGGGCATCCCGGGATTTAATATGCTGCCAGAAGCGCTCGGCCGACTGGTTAAGCCGCGAGCCGGAACGATACATATAGGCCCCAATCGGCAGCGAGAGCGTGGCGTCCATAATGGCCAGGCGGCCCTCATCAAGCTCGCGCTGGATAGAGTATTGCGGCAGCCAGCCCACGCCATCGCCGTTGAGGATCATACGCTTAAGCAACTCGCTCATCGAAGAGACGAAGGTCAGCGAGAAGGTGATCCCCGGCGTGCGGTCGATAACCTGATTCACCTGGCGCCCCATATAGCTATCGTTGGCATATCTCATCAGCGGCAAAACGCCGCGGTGCAGATGAAAGAGCGGTCTGCCGCTCTCATCGCAGGGCGTAACAAGGTGCACCGAGGAGTCGAAAATTTTGTGGTTAATAAACGGATAGTTCATTAACTCCTCATTATAAAACGACAGAATAAAGTCGCTCTTGCCTTCCTTGAGGTTAAATACGGCTTCGTTAACGTTAATGGATTCGACGTGGAAGGTTTTATTTTTTATATCGGTGTAGCCAGCAATTAATTCCGGAAGGACTAAAACAGAGAGCGACGGAGCGGCATCGATTCTTATTTTCTGGGTGGTGTTATTTAGCCCCTTAATGCGACTAATCTGAAAGTCCATATCGTCCAACATATTTCGCGCATAGCCGACGAAAATTTTCCCACGAGTGGTGAGCTGTAGCGGGTTAACCCCGCGGTCGAAGATGCTGAAACCCAGCGACGCCTCAAGCGCCTGAATCCTGCGGCTGAACGAGGATTGCGATATATTTCTGGTTTTAGCCGCCAGAGTAAAGCTTCTGGACTCCTCCAGAGCAATGACATCGTACAGCCACTTCACTTCAAGATTAGCCAGCACGGATCCGTTCCTTAACGCTATATTTAATGCTATGCAATTTTAGCATAACGCATAGAAACTATGCAATTAACATAACTAACCACAGGTGTTAACATTTTTCTCAGATTTAGCGTATTCCTAAGCAGTTAATACGAGTTGTCGTAAAGCACAGGCGATACCCTACGAGCACCGCTATAAAATCGCTGCTCCAGGCGGCTCACCCTGTTATTTCATTTTGCTGTGGATTTTTTACACCGGAATTCACAGAAGAACGCAATGACGGGCTGAAATAATGAATACATCTTACCTAGCCAGCTGTTTGTCAGGAGTTCCATGCCACGTATCGAATTAGTAAAACAGGCTCTGCACGAGCTTGGTATTAAGAATAGCAGCGAGTTATTTTATAACCCCGATTACGACCTGCTGATTGCCCATGAAACCAGCCCGGAACTCACCGGCGCAGCGCGCGGCGTGATGACCGCATCCGGCGCAGTGGCCGTTGATACCGGGATATTTACCGGACGTTCGCCGCGCGACAAATATATCGTCAGAGATGACCTGACCCGCGATACCGTCTGGTGGTCCGATGCCGGGCTTGGCCGCAACGACAATAAGCCGTTAACGCCGCAGATTTGGGCCAGCCTCAAAACGCGGGTTGCCGGACAGCTGAGCGGTAAAAAGCTGTACGTGGTTGATGCCTGGTGCGGGGCAAGCCCTGATACGCGCCTCGGCGTGCGCTTTGTCACCGAGGTGGCGTGGCAGGCTCACTTCGTCAAAAACATGTTTATCGTTCCCGAGGCTGAGGAGCTGGAACAGTTCACGCCGGACTTCGTGGTCCTCAACGGCGCGGGCTGCACCAATGACCAGTGGCAGGAGCAGGGCCTCAACTCCGAAAACTTCGTCGCCTTTAACCTGAGCGAGAAAATTCAGCTTATTGGCGGCACCTGGTACGGCGGAGAGATGAAAAAAGGGCTCTTCTCGGTCATGAACTATCTGCTGCCGCAGCAGGGTATTGCTTCGATGCACTGTTCGGCTAACCGCGGGGAAGAGGGCGACGTGGCTCTGTTCTTCGGCCTTTCCGGTACCGGCAAAACGACCCTTTCCACCGACCCTCTGCGCCAGCTTATTGGCGACGACGAACACGGCTGGGATGACGACGGCGTCTTCAATTTTGAAGGCGGCTGCTACGCCAAAACCATCAACCTCGATCCGCAGGCGGAGCCGGAGATTTATCAGGCGATTCGCCGCGATGCGCTGCTGGAAAACGTGGTGGTCCGGGCTGACGGTACGGTGGATTATGCCGACGGCAGTAAGACCGAAAATACCCGCGTTTCATACCCGCTGTCGCATATCGAAAATATCGTCAAGCCGGTCTCTCGCGCCGGCCATCCGGCGCGGGTGATTTTCCTCGCCGCCGACGCATTCGGCGTGCTGCCGCCGGTTTCACGTCTGACGACCGAACAGATGCAGTACCATTTCCTGTCGGGCTTCACTTCGAAGCTGGCCGGCACCGAGCGCGGTATCACCCAACCAACGCCAACTTTCTCCGCCTGCTACGGCGCGGCGTTCCTGCTGCTGCACCCCACGCAGTACGCCAGCGTGCTGGCCGCCAAAATGGCGGAAGCGGGCGCCGAAGCCTGGCTGGTCAACACCGGCTGGAACGGGGAGGGTAAACGCCTGTCGCTGCGCGATACCCGCAGCATTATCAGCGCTATCTTAAACGATACCACCGGCCCTCTGCGTACGGAGGCGATCCCGGTCTTTGGTCTGGCTATTCCGCAGAGCATCCCGGGCGTTGACAGCGCGCTGCTCGACCCGCGCAGCGGCTGGCGCTCTGCCGACGGTTGGCAGGATAAAGCCGAGAGTCTGGCCCAGCTGTTTATCGATAACTTCAGACAATACAGCGATACTGAGGCCGGCGCGCGCCTGGCGCTGGCGGGCCCGAAGCTTGAACCGTCCGCCGCTACGGCAAACTAATTCGCGACGTAAATAGCGTCGCCCGCGCGAAACCCGGATGGCAACACGTTTGCTGTCCGGGTTTTTCTGTTTCTGGTAACCGGCCGAACGCGCATTAGCGGTCAACGTCGGCCGCGCCTGCTTTCGCCGGCCCGCTTCTTTAGTCAATACCGCTCCTTACGTCAATACTGCCGGCTCCTCTCCTTGTGGTGTTTCAAATGTCCGACACTGGACTTGAAAAATATTATTTTATTATTTCATTTATTAATTTGGAATTCTCATTGTTGTCGTGAATGTTATTTATTTTTGTGGCGTGAGTTTGTTTAAAGTAAATGTTGGCGGGTGACAGGCGCGCCAGGCCTGTTATGTCGGGCTTATGGCGCGGGTTGCTTTTAATTAGCGATTGCCGTTACGGGTTGTTTGAGTATTTCACGCTTTACGCTGCGATGAATTTAGAGTAAAAACAAAAAGCCGCATCCTCTATAGTGGCAATATTTAAGGTTAAGTGATTAATTTATTCAGGAGATAAGTATATATGTCTGAATCATTTCAGAACGAAATACCTCGTGCGCGTGTAAATATAAAGCTGGATCTTTTGACGGGGGGAGTTCAGAAGAAAGTTGAGCTCCCGCTAAAGCTCCTGAGCGTGGGTGACTTCAGCAACGGCAAGGCAGAGGGCACGCTCTCTGAGCGCGATAAGATAGACATCAACAAGAACAATTTTAACAGCGTCCTGGCTAATCTTAATCCGCAAGTCAATCTCACCGTTAAAAACACCCTCGCCAGCGATGGTTCTGAAGAAAACGTGACGCTCTTTTTTCACAATATGAAGGACTTTGAGCCGGAGGCGGTGGCGCGGCAAATTCCACAGCTTCGGGCAATGCTCGCGATGCGTAATCTGCTGCGCGATTTGAAATCAAATCTTCTGGATAATATGACTTTTCGGAAAGAACTGTAAATTATATTAAAAGACCCAGCGCTTTCTGCAGCGTTGCGTAATGAACTGAATGCGCTTGCCCCTGCCCAGGATTAATTACTGGACGTTTTTATCACGGAATAATGACGAGTAAATGCTAATGTCAGTCAATAATGAATCCCAGAATCTGGCGGGTGGCGCCGTTGTCGAAAAACATCTGCCGCAGGGTGGGGTATATGCCTCACTGTTTGACAAAATAAATTTAACGCCGGTGGCTGAGCTCGGTGATTTAAACGGTTTTGATGATACGACCGTTATGGCGGAAACCTCCGCCGACGCGCGCGTGACCGCCGCGGTGAAAGTGTTTATGCAGTGTCTGCAAAAATCCGGGCACAAAGTGGAGAAGCTGGATAAGACGATCCTCGACCATCATATTGCGGAGCTGGATTTTCAGATTGGCCGTCAGCTTGATGAAGTCATGCATCACCCGGATTTTCAGCGCACTGAGGGCGTCTGGCGCGGGCTCAAATCGCTGGTGGATAAAACCGATTTTCGCCAGAACGTCAAGCTGGAGCTCCTCGATTTGTCTAAAGAGGAGCTGCGCCAGGACTTCGAGGACTTTCCGGAAATTATCCAGAGCGGGTTGTATAAGCAGACCTATATCGCGGAGTACGACACCCCGGGCGGCGAGCCTATTGCCGCAGTTATCTCCGCCTATGAGTTCGATGCCTCCGCTCAGGATGTGGCGCTGATGCGTAACATCTCAAAGGTCTCCGCCGCCGCGCACATGCCGTTTATTGGCTCCGCGGGACCGGCATTCTTTTTAAAGGAGAACATGGAGCAGGTTGCGGCCATCAAGGATATCGGCAACTACTTCGATCGCGCCGAATATATCAAATGGAAAAGCTTCCGCGAAACCGACGACTCTCGCTACATCGGCCTGGTGATGCCGCGCGTGCTGGGCCGCCTGCCGTACGGCCCGGACACCGTGCCGGTGCGGAGCTTCAACTACGTCGAAGAGGTGAAGGGGCCGGAACACGACAAATACCTGTGGACCAACGCCTCCTTCGCCTTTGCGGCCAATATGGTGAAAAGCTTCATCAACAACGGCTGGTGCGTGCAGATCCGCGGGCCGCAGGCCGGCGGCGCGGTGCAGGACCTGCCCATTCATCTGTACGATCTCGGCACCGGTAATCAGGTAAAAATTCCGTCAGAGGTGATGCTGCCGGAAACTCGCGAATTTGAGTTCGCCAACCTCGGTTTTATTCCGCTTTCTTATTATAAGAACCGGGATTACGCCTGCTTCTTCTCGGCAAATTCGGCCCAGAAACCGGCGCTGTACGACACCGCGGACGCTACCGCAAACAGCCGGATTAACGCGCGCCTGCCCTACATCTTCCTGCTGTCGCGCATCGCGCACTACCTGAAGCTTATTCAGCGTGAAAACATCGGCACCACCAAGGACCGCCGCCTGCTTGAGCTGGAGCTCAACGCCTGGGTGCGAAGCCTGGTGACCGAAATGACCGACCCGGGCGACGAGCTGCAGGCGTCGCATCCGCTGCGCGACGCCAGGGTGGTGGTGGAGGATATTGAGGATAACCCGGGCTTCTTCCGCGTGAAGCTGTTTGCCGTGCCGCACTTCCAGGTGGAAGGCATGGACGTCAATCTGTCGCTGGTTTCCCAGATGCCGAAAGCGAAAGCGTAACGTAAGGCAGGAAGCAGATGAAAACGGAACAACCGTTATGGGGCAGGGGCATCATGATCTCTCCCCAGCACTTCCAGCAACAGGCTGCGTATGCGGCCTGGTCTGTGGAATGCATTGCCCGGCTGGGGCTCAACCATCCCTGGGGGGTGATTGAGTCGACCTTTGAACCGGACATGCTGAAACTCGGTCGTCTGCAGGCCCGCAGGCTGCATGTCCGTTTTCAGGATGGTTCGCTCATTGATACGGATAATGCCGATGCGCTGCCGCCAGCTCTGTCGCTGGACGGCGAATCACGTGACGCCGTGGTGGTGCTGGCTCTGCCCTTGTTACGGGCTAATGGCGGTAACTGCCTGACACCCGATCAGATGGCAGATCGCCCGGTTCGTTACCGCCAGCGATGGCGGGACGTGCGCAACCAGTATGGTGAAGACACCCGCCAGATTGCGGTGATGCAGCCGGAGCTGACGCTACGCTTCGCTCATCAGAACAACAGCGATTATCTGACCTGTCCCGTGGCCCGCCTGCTACAGGATTCGCAGGGCACCTGGGAGCTTGATGGCAGCTTTCTCCCGCCGCTGCTATCCGTACAGAGCAGCCGCTGGCTGGTGACCCAGCTCGAACAGCTGATGACCCAGCTGCGAGCCCGTTTGACCCGCCTGATGGCCATGCGCCGGGAAAGCAATGCGCGGATGGCAGATTTTGCGGTGGCTGACGTGTCTCTTTTCTGGCTGCTGAATGCCCTGAACAGCGCGGAGCCGGTACTCGGTCAGTTTTTACGATATCCGCAGAGCCCGGCTGAACGACTGTATCCGGAACTGGCAAGACTTGCCGGCAGTCTGCTCACGTTCTCCCTTGAGCATCAGATTAGCGCCATTCCGGGCTGGCAGCACGAACAGCTGAACGCTGTCTTCCCGCCGTTGTTTGACTTATTGGGCGACCTGCTGGAGGCCAGCCTGCCCTCACGGGTGGTGTCCGTTGAACTTGAGTACGATAAACGCCTGCATTTCTGGCAGGCGCGCCTGCACGATCCCCGTCTGCGCGAAGGTGCCGACTACTACTTATCCGTACGCTCCCCCATCCCGGTAGCCCAGCTGCAGGAGCAGTTTCCGCGCCAGTGCAAAGTGGGCAGCCCGGATCACGTCCGCGGTATCGTCAATTCCTCTCGGGTGGGGGTGCCATTGACGCCGCTACGCCATGTACCTGCCGCCATTCCTCTGCGCCTGGAGAATCAATATTTCAGCCTCGATGTGTCTCATCCTCTGGCTGTCGACATGCTCGAAAGCGGCTGCTGTATGTTTTATGTCCCGGGAATGCTCGGTGAGCCTGAACTTGAACTCTTCGCGGTACTGAGAACATGAGCGAGCGCAAACGCGGCATCTCCGCGTCCATCGATATTGATGCGCTGTTACAGGACACATGGCTGCAGGTTATCAGCCTGCGCCACGGCCCAAAATTTCAGGAAGGGGAAGGTCGATTGCTGTGGGAACGCTGTGTTGCGGACGTGGAGCGCGTACAGCGCGCGCTGAAAGAGAGCGAACTGGATGACGCCAGCTGTCAGCATATTCTCACCGCACAGTGTGCACTGCTCGATGAGGCGGTTAAAGGCCGCGGCGTAGAAGATGACGCCTGCGTACAGTGGTATGACATTCCTCTACAGGGACACTTTCTCGGCACCATGGATGCCGGAGATACCCTGTGCGATCGTATGCGAGATGTACTGCGTGAACCTGCACCAGACAGTGCGGTGCTCACCTGCTTTCAGCGCGTCATGATGCTGGGGTTCCTCGGTGATTTCCGGTCGCTGAATGACCCCAACCGTCAGAAACTGATACAGGCATTCGCTGACCATGTCTCACCCTTCAGCTATCCGCAAACCGAGCGGCTAATGGTAGAAAGCCGCGCATATCGGGTGATAGGGCGCTGGCTGTCATTATGGCCTGTACGGATCGCGGTGAGCGCTCTGGCGACCGTTGGCCTGTGGTGGGCACTGAACTCCTGGCTCGAGCGGATGCTGACAACCCTGTTGCCTGGGGTGGCGAAATGAGTCTGGCGCAACGGCGCGGGCTTGCGCTGTGGGCGGCACTGCTGAGCGTCGTCGTGTGCCTGGGATTTTTGCCGGCGTCCCGGCTGATTTCCGTCCTTGTGCTGGTGGTTGCCCTGGGGCTGATTGCGATAATTGGCTACGTCACAAGGCGTCGTTCTGAGAAGGACGTGGCCCTGCAGTTGGATAATCTTCCTGAAGCGACCTATCGCCAGCCGGTGATGCTGGTCTGTGGCGATCTACCGCAAACCTGGCCAGAACGGTCTCAGGTGCTGACCGTCACGCAGGGATGTTGGATCAAGGTTGAAGAGCATCAGAACCTGGCGCAGCTGACGCGGCAGCTGCTATGCCAGCGTCCGAACTGGGGGCGGCAGCTCGCGGTGATGGTCAACGTCTGTCCGCAGCAGCATGCGGACAGCGAAGCCCTGACCAGCCGTTTGCTGACTCTGCGCTGGTACATCAGCCAGCTGCGCCGTGAAATCGGGTATTCGGTACCGCTGCTCCTGAACGTCCAGGCCGGCAGCGCGATGATGACCGACATGCTCTGGCAGGCTGCTGTTGCGGAGGAAGGGATCCGCGTATGGCGGGAATCCTCAGTCCCCAGCCCCATTTCTGCATGGGTCGCGACAGGTGGCACGGTGGCCATGCAGCAGCAGGTGCTGATGAACAGCCTGATGACCTGGTCGCAAGGCCACGTCAAAGCGGTGTTTATCGATAAGAATCCGGATATCCCGGCAGTTGCCCCCGCTGCGATGCTATGGGGGATTGGGCCGAACGTTTCCGGTAGCCTCACTGATTCCATCTGGACTGCCTGGCTGACGCGCCACACCGCCATACTGCGCGCTGCTGGCTGGCAGCCGGTGGGGGCTGACAGCACAACAATAGCGCTATTCCCGGACTTTGTTCTCCCGCTCTTACCGGAAAGCCAGGGCCCCACGCCTCCTGGCCGCGCCTGGCGCTGCGCACTCGGGCTTTTCACCCTGGCGGTCATCGTGGCGCTGCTCAGCAGCGGCTGGAACAATCGTCAGCTGTTGCACCGTTTGAGTTTCGATGTCGCCCATTACTACCAGCTCTCTATGGATGACTACGGTCCCAAAGCCGATGCCGTCAAGGTATTACGTCAGGATTCCGCTCAGCTGGACGGCTGGGCGCGCAACGGTGAACCGCTACGGATGAGCCTCAGCCTGTATCAGGGGGAACGGTTACGTATGCCGATGCTGGATGCGATCCGTTCGTATGTACCGCCGCCTTCACCAAAACTGGAGGCAAAGTTAGCTACGCCACCCAAAATCAGCCGTCTCGACAGCATGTCGCTGTTCGATTCCGGCAGGTTCGTACTGAAAGCCGGCTCCACCAAAATGCTGGTCAATTCGCTGGTTGGCGTCAGGGCTAAACCGGGCTGGCTGATCGTGATAGCCGGGCATACCGATAACACCGGCAACCCCCAACGCAATCAGACGCTGTCCCTGAAGCGTGCCGAAGCGGTACGGGACTGGATGCGGGATACCGGCGACGTGTCGGAAAGCTGTTTTGCGGTGCAGGGCTACGGCGAAAGCCGCCCGATCGCGACCAACGACACGCCGGAAGGCCGCGCGCTGAACCGCCGTGTCGAAATTAGTCTGGTACCGCAGGCGAACGCCTGCCAGATACCGGGCACCCACCAGGCGTCATCGCAGGATGATGACGCATCACAACACAATGGAGAGTAATTCATGGCAATTCCTGTTTATCTTTGGCTGAAAGACGACGGCGGTGCGGATATTAAAGGTTCCGTCGACGTGAAAGATCGTGAAGGCAGCATCGAGGTGGTGGCGCAGGAACACAACCTGTACATCCCAACCGATAACAACACCGGCAAGCTGACCGGCACCCGCATTCACACGCCGTTCCTGTTCACCAAGGAGATCGACTCCTCCAGCCCGTACCTGTACAAGGCGGTGACTACCGGCCAGACCCTAAAATCTGCCGAATTCAGATGGTACAAAATCAACGACGCGGGCCAGGAGGTGGAGTACTTCAACACCAAACTGGAGAACGTCAAGCTGGTGAAGGTCGCGCCGAAAATGCACGACATCAAGGACCCTTCCTACGAAAAGCATAACCACCTCGAGCAGATCGAGCTGCGTTACGAAAAAATCACCTGGACCTACAAAGACGGCAACATCATTCATTCCGACTCCTGGAACGAACGCGCCACCGCGTAAGCCCGATGCGGATGGGGCAACCTGTCCGCAGTTTTCCTGAGTATCTGCCCGGCGGGTACTGAGTAAAACATCCCGTAAACGAAAAATCTGACCTGATGCGCTTTAGGTTCCTTACGACAAGGAAAAGCGATGGGCGGTAGCGTGCCTGAAGGTCCCCAGAGAGCGAGTTCAAGAACATGGAAAATCCGGCAATCCTCCTGCGACGTCTCAACCCCTACTGCGCCCGTGCGATGGAAGGGGCAGCCTCCCTGTGCCTCACGCGAGCGCATGCTGAAATTCTGCCGGAGCACTGGCTGCTGAAGCTGCTGGAGCAGGGCGAGGGTGACCTCACGGTACTGGCGCGTCGCTATGAATGGGATATGGACGCCCTGTGGCAGAATTTACTCGCCTGGCTCGATACGCTGCCGCGCTCGGTACGCAGCCGCCCGCAGCTGGCCGATAGCACCCAGACCCTGATGCGCGAAGCCTGGATGCGGGCCTCGCTGGCCGGCGAAGAGCGCATTCGCGGCGTACATCTGCTGATGGCGCTGGTGGATCAACCTAAGCTGGTACGCTGCGACGGCCTGTGGACGCTGCTGACGCTGGGGCAGAACCAGCTGCAGCGCCTGCGCCCGCGGCTCGATACGCAGTCCGACGAATGCCCGGAAGCCCAGCAGGACGCGGAGCTGGCGCAGAACGGCGGGGAGGTGCAATTTGTCGGTCGTCCGGTTGGGGCCGGGATAAAAGAAGGTGAGCTTAATCCGGTGCTTCAGAGCGCGCTGGATAAATATACCCTCGACGTCACCGCCAGGGCGCGGGAAGGCAGCATCGATCCGGTATTTGGTCGAGATACGGAAATCCGCCAGATGGTGGATATTCTCTCCAGACGCCGCAAAAACAACCCGATCCTGGTCGGCGAGCCGGGCGTGGGCAAAACGGCCCTGGTGGAAGGAGTGGGGCTACGCATCGCCGAAGGTAACGTACCGGAGTCGCTGAAAGCCGTCAGCCTGCGCGCCCTCGACCTCGGCCTGCTGCAGGCGGGGGCCGGCGTGAAAGGTGAATTTGAGCAGCGTCTGAAAAACGTCATCGACGCGGTGCAACAGTCGCCGACGCCCGTTCTGCTGTTTATCGATGAGGCGCACACCATTATCGGCGCCGGCAATCAGGCGGGCGGCGCCGATGCGGCCAACCTGCTGAAGCCCGCGCTGGCGAGGGGGGAACTGCGCACCATCGCCGCCACGACATGGAGCGAATACAAACAGTACTTTGAACGCGATGCGGCGCTTGAGCGTCGCTTCCAGATGGTGAAAGTCGATGAGCCGGATGACGATACCGCCTGCCTGATGCTGCGCGGCCTGAAGTCTCGCTACGCCGAACACCACAACGTCCACATTACCGACGACGCGGTACGCGCTGCGGTCGCTCTGTCACGACGCTATCTGACTGGTCGTCAACTGCCGGACAAAGCGATCGATCTGCTGGATACCGCGAGCGCCCGCGTGCGTATGAGCCTTGATACCGTACCTGAACAGCTGACCCACATCCGCGCGCAAATTACGTCTCTTGAAATGGAGAAGCAGGCGCTGCTGGAGGATATCGCCGTCGGCAATCACGCGGATGGCGAACGCCTGGCCATGATTGAACTGGAAGAGGTGCGCCTGATTGTCGAACTCGATGAGCGGGAAACCCAGTACGGTCAGGAACTCAGGCTGACTGAGCAACTGCTGGAGAGCCGTCAGGATATCTCCTTACAGGGCGAAACGTACGAACTGCAGCAGCGGCTGCAGGACATTCAGCAAAGCAGTCCGCTGCTTTCGGTTGATGTGGATGCTCGCACTGTCGCCAACGTTATTGCCGACTGGACCGGCGTCCCGCTCTCCTCGCTGATGAAGGACGAGCAGACCGAACTGCTGAACCTTGAAAGCGAAATTGGTAAACGCGTGGTGGGGCAGAATGCGGCCCTCAACGCCATCGGCCAACGATTGCGGGCCGCCAAAACCGGGCTGACGGCTGAAAACGGCCCGCAGGGGGTATTCCTGCTGGTAGGCCCGAGCGGCGTTGGCAAAACCGAGACCGCGCTGGCGCTGGCGGACGCGCTGTACGGCGGCGAAAAATCCCTTATCACCCTCAATTTGTCCGAATACCAGGAGCCGCACACCGTTTCCCAACTGAAGGGTTCACCTCCGGGATATGTGGGCTACGGTCAGGGCGGCATTCTGACCGAAGCGGTACGCAAGCGCCCGTACAGCGTGGTGCTGCTTGATGAAGTGGAAAAGGCCCACCGCGACGTCATGAACCTGTTCTATCAGGTGTTCGACCGCGGCTTTATGCGCGACGGTGAAGGACGCGAAATCGACTTCCGTAACACCGTGATTCTGATGACTTCCAACCTCGGCGGCGACCCTATCATGCAGCTGCTGGACGACCGGCCGGAAGCTACCGAAGTTGATTTACATGAACTGCTGCGCCCCATTCTGCGCGATCGCTTCCAGCCGGCGCTGCTGGCCCGTTTCCAGACCGTGATTTATCGCCCGCTGGCGGAAACCGCGATGCGTACCATCGTGCAGATGAAGCTGGCGCAGGTCAGCAAACGCCTGCACCGCCACTACGGTGTGGCCACGCATATCGACGAGAGCCTGTATGACGCGCTCACCGCGGCCTGTCTGCTGCCGGATACCGGTGCGCGCAACGTCGACAGCCTGCTCAATCAGCAGATTCTGCCGGTGCTAAGCCAGCAGCTGCTGAGCCATATGGCGGAGAAACGGGAGTTGTCGTCACTGTTGCTAGGCTGGAGCGAGGATAACGGTGTTGCACTGGAGTTTAGCGAAGCCGGAGGAGTGGCATTATGAGTACCAATCCCAAAACCAGATTTAGCCATAACCACCACCTGCTGGAAGTGAAAGGCTGCGAAGCCGAGCTCGACGTGCTGGCCTTTGAAGGCCAGGAAGCCCTGAGCAGACCGTTCAGCTACCGCATTGAGTTCACCAGCGCCGAGCATGCCATCAGTAAAGAGATGATGCTGATGAAGCCCGGCTCCCTGACGCTGCAGGCTCCGGTCGATCAGGGCTTCGGCATTAAGCTACAGCAGCCGGTGCGGGTGATTCAGGGCGTAGTGACGGGCTTTGAACGCCTCAGTACCTCCGCGGATGAAACCCACTACGCGCTGACGCTCCAGCCGCGTCTGGCGCTGCTCGATCGTTCGCACCAGAACGCCATCTACCAGGATATGTCCGTCCCACAGATCGTCGAAAAAATTCTGCGCGAACGCCATGGCTTCAAAGGCCAGGACTTTCTGTTTTCACTGAGCAAAGAGTACCCGCGCCGGGAGCAGGTGATGCAGTACGGCGAAGATGACCTGCATTTCATTACCCGCCTGCTGGGCGAGGTGGGGATCTGGTTTCGTTTTACCGCCGACGCGCGCCTGAACATCGACGTGGTGGCATTTTACGACAGCCAGCAGGGCTACGAGAAAGGCCTGACGTTGCCATCGGTACCGCTGTCGGGCCAGCATTCGAAAGGGGTGGACTCGGTCTGGGAGATGGAATGTCATCACTGCGTGGTGCAGAAACAGGTCAGCGCCCGTGACTACAACTACCGTCAGGCGAATGAAGACATGAATACGCAGGTGGATGCCAGCCGGGGAGATAGCACCACCTACGGTGACGCTTATCACTATGCGGATAATTATCTCACGCCGGGCAGCGCGTACGACCGCAGCCCGGCCCCGGAATCCGGTGCCTTTTATGCCCGTATCCGCCATGAACGCTATCTGAACGGCCAGACGCGGACCCGGGCGATTACCAGCTGCCCGACGCTCTCTCCGGGCCAGGTGCTGAAGGTCACGGGTGGCTATGAGGTGGCGGAGACCTTCTGCCAGGGCGTGGTCGTCACCGCAATGCATACGCATGCCCGCCGTGATGAAGACTTTGGGGTTAACTTTGAGGGTATCCCGGACAGCGTCGATTTTGGTTTCCGTTCCGAACCAGGCTCACGTCCGGTGATGGCCGGTACGCTGCCTGCCCGGGTGACCAGCACCACCGAAAATGACACCTACGGACATATCGATAAAGACGGGCGCTACCGGGTCAACATGTTGTTCGACCGCGACGGCTGGGAGACCGGGTTCGAAAGCCTGTGGGTACGTCAGTCCCGCCCGTACGCGGGCGACACTTACGGCCTGCACCTGCCGCTGCTGGCGGGCACCGAAGTGGCGATTGGCTTTGAGGACGGCAACCCTGACAGGCCGTATATCGCCGGCGTGCTGCACGACTCGGCCCACGGCGACCACGTCACCATCCGCAACTACAAACGTAACGTCCTGCGGACGCCTGCGAATAATAAAATCCGCCTCGACGATGAGCGCGGGAAAGAGCATATCAAGGTCTCGACGGAGTACGGCGGCAAGAGCCAGCTGAATCTTGGTCACCTGGTCGACAGCGAGAAGCAACAGCGCGGGGAAGGCTTTGAGCTGCGCACGGATTCATGGGGCGCCATCCGGGCGCAGAAGGGGATATTTATCAGCGCTGACGGGCAGGCAAAGGCGCAGGGGGAAGTGCTGGAGATGGGGGCGGCCCTGAGCCAGCTGCAGCAGGCATTAATCCAGGCCGAAGCCCTGAGCAGTGCAGTTGAAACGGCCAAAGCTGAACTGGCCGATATCCAGACTCAGAAGGCGTTACTGGAGCAGGTGCTGACTGATTTGAAACGGTCGGCGTTATTGCTCTCAGCCCCGGCGGGTATTGCCCAGACCACGCCGGAAAGCCTGCAGCTGTCAGCGGGTGAAAATTTTATCAGCACCAGCGGCAAACACACTGATTTCAGCGCATTGAAAAGATTCACCGTGGCGGCCGGGGAGAGGGTGAGTCTGTTTGCGCAACAGCTGGGTATCAAAATTTTTGCCAGCAAAGGGAAGGTGGAGATACAGGCGCAGGGCGATGAGATGACGCTGGACGCGCTGAAAGATATCCGCATCAGCAGCAGCGAAGGCAAGCTGGTTATCAGCGCGAAGCAGGAAATTATTCTCACCAGCGGAGGCGGCTATATCCGTATTGCGGATGGTGTCGTGGAGTGCGCGGCACCGGACAAAATCATCCAGCGGGCGGCTGTGTGGCAGAAGTTTGGTGGGCAGAGTATGAGCCAGGCGATACAGATCTGGGAAAATACTGATTTTGCCATAACGCCTGAAGTCAAGCGGTTATCGGATGACTCACCTGTGGCCGGTCTGACGCTGGGTTTAACTGGCGGGGATGGCACACAGCAAAGTTTGTTGACCTCCGCTTCAGGGGCTACGGCGGTGCAGAATAATATTAATATCGATTCTCTCAACGCCTCTTTGCTGGATAAAACATAAGGCACTCTGTTATTTCGGAGCATATTTTCGGGGAAAGTACCGGGTTGATTGCCACGAAGGTCTTTCTGAAGAGTATTTTCCTGAAAGGAAAAAGGACAGAATTCATGGCGGAAGAAGATACGACAGGTAATGAGAGCAGCTCCTCTATAACCTGCATAAAACCAGAATGGGACGACAGTGGACAGGTCTGCTGGCCCGGCATACAGAATCAGAAAAAATCAGAGAATGCTAAAGCTGTTTTGCTTCACCCGCCTGTCAAAGCGATCCCCGTTATCTTCCTTCCGGGAGTGATGGGGACTAATTTGATGAGCACTAGCGAAGGTAATAAAAATGATATCTGGCGTGGCGATAGTTTGGGGGGGGTATTTCTTAAATGGGCACGAAAGGATGGCATTGAACGAAGAGAACTGCTTAATCCTGACTCCACGAAGGTGGATAACCGTGGGGATATTAACCAGATCATCTATTCTCCGCTTTCTGATGACGGAAAATTATTTACAACCCGCCGGGAGAGGGGCTGGGGGGAGGTTTTATTCTTCAGCTACGGTAAGTTTTTAAGCGTCCTGCAGGGCGCATTGATGGATGACTGGCAGCAGAATCTTGTTAACTACGGCAAATCAGTGCCGGAGAAAAATGGCGTGCTAAGTCAGCTGGTCGGTAAAACTCTGTCTGAGGGCAAATATTCTGAAATTACCGGCGAGTCTGTCCTGACTCAGGAGGAGCTGAACCATTTTCAGAACTTTTTATTCCCGGTTCACGTCTATGGCTATAACTGGCTTCAGGATAATAAAACCTCGGCGGAAGGACTGGTAACCTTTATCGACAGGACTATCAGCCTCTACAAAAATCAACGCGGCCACGGCACGCCCTTCCCCGCCGGGCAAGAAAAAGTCATTATCGTCACCCATTCCATGGGCGGGCTGGTGGCACGCTATGCGTCGCAGGTCTGCGGGGCAAAAGATAAGATTCTGGGGATAGTACATGGGGTGATCCCCGACCTTGGCTCACCGGCGGCGTACCGTCGCATGAAGGTTGGCGCAAAACAGGAGGGCATGGCCGGGGCCGTGTTGGGTAATACCGCTAAAGAGCTGATGCCGGTCCTGGCCAGGGCTCCTGCGCCGCTTCAGCTCTTACCCTCGGCGAAATACCTTTCCGGGGCGCCTTGGC
This sequence comes from Klebsiella sp. 18074, assembly GCF_902705905.1. NCBI lineage: Bacteria > Pseudomonadati > Pseudomonadota > Gammaproteobacteria > Enterobacterales > Enterobacteriaceae > Klebsiella > Klebsiella sp. 18074. The sequence goes on from NZ_CACSIS010000011.1 coordinate 126,554, forward strand.
TGACTGTGGAGGGGGCTGGTGAAGACGGCAGCGATGTAAGGCTGCCGAAGGCCGGAGATCCGTTCAGTGATATTTACCTGAATAAAACCCTCTGGTATCGCCTTTATGAGTCCGACACTATCGATAAGGATGAGGCGGCTAGTCAAAGTAACTGGACTGCCTATTTAAGTTTAGTGGATAAACCTGTTCGTAAATTTATTTCTCAATTGGATAGTAAAGGCTATCACCCTAATACTTATGCCTTCTATGGCCATAAAATCGCCTCCGACGGCACCCTGACGTGGCGAATAACCTCCATCAACTACCCGAAAAATATGCACGAGAGTGACAGGAAGTTGCCCAACAACTACCGGGAGATCCCCCTGCCTTTTAATCGTTCTCAGATGTACGTGCTCACCCCATCAAAAACGCCTGGCGATGGCACGGTGCCTGTGGAATCGCTGAGCGCCATTTGCCGTAACGGCGAAATCAAAAGCGTTCTGGCAACGGACGTTGATCATCAGGGAGCCTACGATGTCAGCAGCCTGAAGGATATAAAAGTCAGACCGGCCCTGCAGTTTACTCTCAGGGCGATTGTGAAAATGGTTCAGGGGATCCCGACATCATGAAGACCATTCGACAGCTTATCGCGTTATCTCTTATGGCGGGCAGCATGTTTTTTATTGCCCAAGCTATGGCATCCACGCCAGTGCAGAAGGACAGTTCAGTGATAAATACTTTGTTTGCGCAAACCAAACCTCAGTGCATCGGGCGTTATGTGATTGACGTTCCCGAGTCGTTTAACAACAAGCTTCACGATATGATTTTTATCGATGATTTTAAAATTGAAAGCAAACCTCTCTATCCACCCGCATTTAAACAACGTGTACAGTTAAGAGAGCAGGCGTTGCGTGATGCCATTAATAAACCTGAAAATGAGCCTGTAAATTCGCCATTTATAAAAGAAAAAATTGTGCTACCAGATGGTAAAGGTGTTATTTTTGACAGAAATATTTCAGGAGAGGACGATCTTGGAAGAGTCTTGGAGGCACATGTATATGTCAATATGACAGCTTTTGTTATCACAGCGGAAATACTTGATTTATCCAATCCAAAATATATGGAAAGGAAAAAAACTTACATTAAGGCTGGTTTTACCGAGGCTCAAATGAATGAGAAACCAGCCAAATTAGCTGCCCTACAATCCTTGATATTACGGTTAAGCGGAAGAAAAGATGAAGATATTCCGTCGGCTAAAGGCGTGTGTATTCCAAATGGATTTGTCAGGGATGATGGTGGAAATCATATGGAAAAAGTTACATTTAGTTATGAAAATGATGACTTCATCCTGGGCGTGTATACAAACAATAAATATCCCGGATCAGAGGACACCCTGTTTAACCGTAGTGCGCAAATTAATGAAGCGCTTAAAACATCAAACCAGTACGCGATTAAAAAAGTAGCACTCTCACCGAACGGTATTCCTGCAGAGTCATGGTTATTTGGTGGTGTCCAAACCATCAGAAATACGGCAACGGGAAAGGATGAAAAGAACACGTTTTATGATTTTGATTTTAAGGCCAATGAGCGTGATGCTACAGCAGATAAGCCAAAGCTTAGTATTGGTCTCACAAGTGAGTATAAAAAAACACGCTACAGTGAGGCGCAGATGATTGAAATCTGGGACAGGCTGGTGAATTCCCTGCGCTATAAATGACGGATAAGGATGTGCGCCTGGCGTGGCTCGTCGCCGCTTCCGGATCGCCAGCCAGGCGTACTGAAAAGGAGCTCTCACCATGCAATGTCTTCGTGAACTTTCTGCCTTAGTGCTTATGGCTGCTGGGATGCTTTTTATTGACCCGGCTACAGCATCCACGCCAGTGCAGAAGGACAGTACAGTGATAAAAACTTTGTTTGCGCAAACCAAACCGCAGTGCATCGGGCGCTATGTGATTGACGTTCCTGAGTCGTTCAACAATCAGCTTCGCGATATGATTTTTATCGATGACTTTAAAATTGAAAGCAAACCTCTCTATCCACCAGCCTTTAAACAGCGAGTGCAGTTAAGGGAGCAGGCGCTGCGCGATGCCACTAATAAACCAGGTAACAGACCTGAAAATGCCCCGTTTTTAAAAGAGGTTATTATTCTGCCTGATGGCAGAGGCGCTATTTTCGACCATGATGAGTCTGGTGCCCCAGATATATACAGGCAGCTGGAAGCTCATATTTATTCAGGCATGACAGCCTTTATTATTACTACGGACATTCGTGACTTTTCAGATAAAAAACACCGTGAAAAAAAATTAAAATATTTGTCAAGAGGGTTTTCTGAGGCCGACGCAAATACCAAACCCGCCAAGTTGGCTGCCCTGCAGTCCCTGATGTCAAGGCTTAGTGGCAGAAAAGATGAGGATATTCCGTCGGCTAAAGGGGTGTGTATTCCGAATGGATTTATCGTGGATGATGGTGAAAAGCATAAGGAAAGCCTCACATTCCGGTATGAAAATGATGATTTTGTTTTTGGTGTCGATATGGACAATACAATCAAGGGCTCAGACGACACGTTGTTTAATCGCAGCGCGAAAATTAATGAAGCACTTAAAACATCAAATCAGTACACCATTAAAAAAGTGGCACTCTCACCGCACGGCATTCAGGCAGAGTCATGGTTATTCGGCGGTACCCAAACCATCAGAAATTTTGCGACGGGAAAAGATGAAAAGAACACATTCTATAATTTTATGCTTTATGCTAATGAGCGAGATGCTACATCGGATAAGCCGAATCTTAATATTGGGTTCGGCAGTGAGTATAAAAAAACGCGCTACAGCGAAGCGCAGATGATTGAAATCTGGGACAGGCTGGTGAATTCCCTGCGCTATAAGTAGTTGCCAGGAAAACCAGTAATTCTTTTCGTATACTTTTAGATTGTTTCTATATAAAGGATTTTATAATGAGTTTAGGCTATTTTTTAAGAGTCGGTGATAGTACTACCTGCGGTGGGAAGATCCTTATCGGCGATCCAACGCTTCAATGGTATGGCGTCTTTGCTGCCAGAGAAGGGGATATGGTTAGCTGCGGTAATTACCCGGGAATTTTTAAAGTCTCAGGAGGAGTCGCTGCTACCTTCGACGAAGGACAGGCGCTGGCGGGGTCGCTTGATAGTTTTAGCTCCTGCCCATGCCAGGCAAAATTTATCCCTACTATTCTGGATAGCTACTCAAAGGACTAAGAAATATGAGGCAGGGTTTGAGAAATCTATCCCTGATGTAAAAAGCCTAAATCTTTAATAAAACCAGAGCCGTTCATATCGCCCTTAGACTGTATCCACATTGCGTAGGTAATGAAAAATACAAAAGAATCCTGCGGAAGAACTTAAATATGAATAATCAATGAAATATAAACCTCAATCAAAACTATTACTTGCCAGTCTATCATTCTTGATTTTCGTCGTTGCATGCTAAACTAAACCGAAAACTATTGAACGTAACGAAAACATAAAAGTTGTCAGCCCATTCTCAGCTTCAAATACTGATGGGGAATGCTATAAAATAACTGCCGAGTATTAAGGATTATTACGGCCGGCTGGCTGAAAATGATCATCCATTACAAATTCCTGAGATTAAAAATAAAGATATCACTGTCAGTCTATATTTTTTAATATGAGAGTGATTGTAAGGAAAAAGGCATTTAATTTAAATCTGTCGTATTAATAATTGGCAGTTATTAGAGTTTTCAGAGCTAACCTTTAAGGTAATAAGAGAGGGGGCTAACTCCACCCGTTTGATCCTTCCTGATCGACTCATAGATGCATTAAAAATTTTCTTGTGGTGTAAAATAAATCCAAATTGTTTTGCTGTCTATAAAGTTTTAGAAGTCTTTTTGAATGGGTTGCCCCTGTTTGTTACACCAATCTTCTTGCGCCTGCCTCTTCTGTATGGAGCGGGTTTGATAAAAAATATTATGGATTGATGTTTGTAAGGATAAGAACAAAAAGTTTTTTAACAAAACACCAATATAGACTTTTTATATTTACGCTTAAAATAATCTACAGGAAATAATAGTCAGCCCTGAAATATTAAATGCTAAGTCTATCATTCTAAAGTTAATCATGGATTATTAAGTTATTCGACTCATTAACGGACATCGGTGGCGATTAAGTAACAAAGAACATTACTAATGATTCTTACATTTACTTCGCTTTTTGGGTTTTAAATACAATACAGCAAGTATCGAGTTTTACTATGGCATGGCCTATACCTGATATTCCTGAGCAGAAATCATTTCCAGAACCAAAGTATTGGTTCTGGATGATAGTGTTAATATTGATGTTAATTACAGGCGTTATTTCCAGTGTATGGATCTGGAATATGGCAACTTACGCTAAAGTTTTCTTTTACGGTGCCTTGCCAGCATTGTTGGTTTGGCTATGTTTATTCGGGGTAATGTTAAACCGCTATGAACAGTCTGTCGCAGCCGGCCAGGCATGGATCCTCGAAACGGAACGAACTAAAGCTAACTGGCGCAGCTGGAGTCGAAGGCAGCTAGCCGTAATTGGTAATGTTTTATTTTCCCCGGAAGAGAAGGGAATGGAGGCGCTATTGGGTGAGCTGGATAAGGTGCCTGCATATCCTAAAAAAGCCCGTCCGTTATTCAATTCGCCATATAGTTTTCCAGATTTAATGAAAAAAATAGACCGTGATTTGGAGATTCAGTGCCCAGGTTATCGTTATTTTCTTCATTCTATTTATGTTGTTCAATCTCTAGGTGGATTTGATGAGTATCGTAAAGAGTCGATTTCTCAGCAATGGGATCTTATACCCACTGCAGGTTATTTTAGAGAAATAGTGGAGTCTCTCTTCAACGTAAAGAGTTCCGACGGTTTGATATTAATTCTTTGTCTTCAGGATTGGCCTGCTTCAGGCGTAGGGCAGTCAAGCGAGTTTATTTCTGCTCAGCTTATCTCTTCCCCCAGCTTTGCTCACCAGCATTCACTGCCTGTTATCGCCGGCATGACTCGTATGATGCCGCTGGAGGAAGGGAAACTTATTAAAGAATTAGATATGTTATTTGAATATGTCCAGCCTGATAAAGAGAGTCTGGAATACGTTTGGCTGCAGGGAACGGTTGAAAAAGCTGCAGCAGAAATCATGCAGTATGCAACAGGCCATCAGTGGTCTCTGCCGGAAAAAAGACCGCTGCATTCGATCGATCTTTCTTTTGGGCCTCCAGGGGAGATGGCTTTACCACTTTCTTTAGTCATGCTGGCCGAAGCTGCCAGCAAAACAGGTAAAGATCAGCTGCTGGTTAATCAGACGACGCAGCAAACAGGAACACTTTGCTTGATTACCAGGGAGCTTTACCCATGATTGAACAAAAAATAATACCAAACGCACGTTATGGCTCATGGGGATTTTTCCTCCTGATTATTGGTCTGGCGGGAGTAAGTGCTTTTTTAATTTTTATCAACCTGGACAGTTTGAACAGCATTGGGATTTCAACTCAGAAAATCTGGACAATCTGGGGAGGCGTGTTTGCCGTCTTGCTTTTTGGCCTGATTGGTTCACCTGTCTGGTGGCGATGGAAACAGAGAAGAAATCAGGCCGTCTACAAGCCACAGGAGCCTGGCGAAAAGATGGAGTCTCTCTCCGTTGAGGGTAGAGGTACCGTTCCGTTTTTGCCCAGCCTTAAAAAATATCTCCGAGTCCGATATAGGCTTTTATGGCGCCACAAAGTCCACCTGCTGCTGGTGACGGGCGACGAAGCCACGATTGAAAAACTGGTTCCTGGCCTGCAGCAGCAGCAGTGGCTTGAAGGCAACCGTACCGTTCTGATTTACGGCGGTAGTCTGACTGCAGAACCGGACAAGGAAAAGTACACCGCGTTACGCAAGCTGCGTCGCGGGCGTCCACTGGACGGGATTGTCCGGGTCATGCCTCAGTCGCTTAACCTGACCCCGCAAATCAGTGACAGCGACCTTCGCGGGCTGGAAAAAATCAGTGAATTGCTGCATTACTCAGCACCTGTCTGGCTGTGGCGGCTGTGTGACAGCAAATGGGCGCAGACAACGCGCACTGAGCAGGCGGTCGGGGCAACGTTCCCGCTGCGTGCAAAAGCTGATGATATTGCCCGTCAGCTCAAGCTGATGCTGCCGTCCCTGCGAACGCAGGGAGTGAGCCAGATCGCGGAAAACAACAGTCACGACTTCCTGCTGCGCCTGGGCCAGGACCTTAAAGACGGTGGCATCGCTCGCTGGACTCAGCAACTGGTGCCATGGCTGGCAGCCTCCCAGCAGCGCGTTCCGCTGCGTGGCCTGATGTTCAGCCTGCCAGGATATAAACCTGTCGATACGTCAGAGGGAGCAGCCGGTGCTGAGATATTTATCCCTGAGTCACAGCGCCATGCGCTGACCCTGCCCTTAACCTGGCAGGGCATTGTGGATGACTGTACCCGCATGCGTGGCCACCGTGTCGGTATGGCGTGGGAGCAGACGCTCGCCTGGACGCTGATGGCCATCATCGGTGTTTGGGGAGCGGGGACGCTGCTGTCGTTTACAGTCAACCGCCAGCAGATAGTCTCTGTTGCGCAGCAGACTCATGCTCTGGTGGAGCATCCCTCGGTATCGGATCACCAGCTGACGGCCCTGCATATTCTCCGCAATGACGCCGGTCGCCTGTTGCATCATGTCCGGGAGGGGGCGCCCTGGTATCAGCGCTTTGGTCTGGACCATAACCAGCAGCTACTCGACGCGATGCTGCCGTGGTATGGCGTGGTAAATAATCGCCTGATACGCGATCCGGCGAATGAGGCCCTGACGCAAAAGCTCACCGTGCTGGCTAACTCAGCGCCTAACAGTGACCAGCGTGTCCAGCTGGCGAAACCGGGCTATAACCAGCTTAAGGCCTGGCTGATGATGGCCCGCCCGGATAAAGCCGATGGCGCGTTCTACGCGCAGACCATGAAAGCCGTGCAGCCGACGCGAACAGGCATCTCCACCGGCCTGTGGCAGAGTCTGTCCCCGGATCTGTGGGCATTCTACATAACTGAACTGCCACAGCAGCCACAGTGGAAAATCACGCCGGATGCGCAGCTGATCGGCCAGAGCCGTCAGGTGCTGTTGCAGCAGATTGGACGGCGAAACGCCGAAAGCACGCTGTATGAAAACATGCTCAAATCGGTGCGTCGTAATTTTGCCGATGTTTCTCTGGAAGACATGACCAGCGGTACCGATGCCAGCCGCCTGTTTACCACTGATGAAGTGGTGCCGGGGATGTTCACCCGTCAGGCATGGGAAGGTGGCATTCAGCAGGCCATCGAGAAGGCGGCCAGTTTCCGTCGAGATGAAATCGACTGGGTGCTGAGCGATTCCCGCAAGACAGTGTCGGCCGACCTGTCGCCGGAAGCGCTGAAAGCGCGTCTGACCCAGCGCTATTTCACCGACTTTGCCAGCAGCTGGCTAAACTTCTTCAACAGTCTCCACTGGAATCCTGCCAGCAACATTGCCGACGTCACCGACCAGCTGACGCTGATGAGTGATGTGCGCCAGTCACCGCTGATTGCCTTAATGAACACAATCGCATGGCAGGGACAAACCGGAGAGCGGAGCGAAGGCCTTTCGGACTCTATCATCAAATCCGCGAAAGACCTGATGGTCGGGAAAGATAAGCCCATAATTGACCAGTCTGCGTCAGGTCCACAGGGACCACTGGACGAAACCTTTGGCCCGCTGCTGACGCTGATGGGCAAAAGCAAGGGCGGCAATGTGATGTCGGCCGACAGCACCCTGAGCCTGCAAACTTACCTCACGCGAATCACCCGAGTGCGTTTACGCCTGCAACAGGTGGCGAGCGCTACCGATCCGCAGGAGATGATGCAGACCCTGGCGCAGACCGTGTTCCAGGGCAAAAGCGTTGATCTTACCGATACTCAGCAGTACGGCAGTCTCATGGCGGCAAGTCTGGGGGAAGAGTGGAGTGGTTTCGGCAATACGATGTTTGTTCAGCCCCTAACTCAGGCATGGGAAACGGTCTTGCAGCCCTCAGCCGCCAGCCTTAACGATCGCTGGAGCCGCTCTGTTGTGGCTAACTGGCATACGGCCTTTGATGGTCGCTTCCCGTTTGCGGTCAGCAAAAGCGATGCCTCGCTGCCGATGCTGGCTGAATTTATCCGCAAGGACAGCGGACGCATTGACCGGTTCCTGACCACCGAACTTAACGGCGTGCTGCACAAAGAGGGTAGCCAGTGGGTACCGGATACGGTGCACAGCCAGGGGCTGACGTTCAATCCGGCGTTTCTGCGGGCGGTCAACCAGCTTAGCCAGCTGTCAGACATTCTGTTTACCGACGGTAGCCAGGGAATCAGTTTTGAACTGCAGGCACGACCCGTATCTCAGGTGGTGGAAACCCGGCTGACCATTGACGGGCAGAAATTGCACTACTTCAACCAGATGGCCGAGTGGCACTCTTTCCGCTGGCCCGGGGACACCTTCAAACCCGGAACCATGCTGACGTGGACTTCTACCAGCGCGGGGGCGCGTCTGTTCGGCGATTATAGCGGCAGCTGGGGCTTTATTCGCTGGCTGGATCAGAGTAAACGTCAGCGGCTCGACCGCAGTCAGTGGATGATGAGTTTTACTGCCCCGGACGGCCGCACCCTGCAATGGGTACTGCGCTCCCAGCTGGGTAATGGTCCGCTGGCGCTTCTGGCGTTACGCAACTTCAGCCTGCCGGAGCAGATATTCAGCGTGGATCCCTCTGCGACCTCTCAGGCTCTGGCAAGTTCGGAGAATTCAGCCATAGAGGGAATGGAATAATGACGACATTACAAAGTGTACTTCAGACCTGCTGCGCCGATGAAAAGACGCTCTTGAGCAGTGCTCGGTCGCGCAGTGCTGACTGGGAGCGCTGGCTGAAGCCGATTGGCGACAATCAGCCAACCGGAGTGGATCCCGGATACGACGATGATTTTCAGCGTATCCGTGAAGAGATCAACAAACTTTCCGACACTGATACCGGTCTGATTTGCCGGCTGGCGGAAAGGCTGCTGACCGGCACCAGTAAGGATTTACGTGTCATCACTTTCTACGTTTGGGCACGTCTGCATCAGGATGGTGAGCTTGGGTTTACGCAGGGACTTGAGCTGATGGCCTCGATGTTGGAGCAGTTTGGCAGCCGATTGCATCCTCTTCGCGATCGCAGCCGTAAGGCTGCCCTGGAATGGCTGGGCAGCAGCCGTGTGACAAACAGCCTGTCTCTGTACCCTGAGGTTGATATGTCTATCATGCAGCGCATTACCGCTGCGCTGTTGCTGGCTGAACAGACGTTCCAGACGTTTGATGAGAAAGCCCGGCCAGAATGGGCTGGACTGTACCAGGCTCTGGATAACCGACTGGTACAAAGCGGTGGAGCCAACAGTCTGGTGCCACAAACTAGCCGGGAAGAGAGCACGATTGCTGCGTCAGCGCCGGTGATGAACACCGTCACCTCGGGACGAGATTTGCTCGATCAGGCCAAAGTGCTGGCGCAATATCTTCGCGATCGGCCGGGAGGCTGGCTGGCCGGGCACCATCTGCTGAAGTGCGTACGCTGGGACACGCTAATGGAACTTCCGCCGCTGGATGCATCCGGGCGCACCCGCCTGGTGCCACCGAAGCCAGACCACAAAGCGCACCTCAAGCGCCTGTACCTGCAGAAAAGCTGGTCTGAACTGCTGGAGCATACGGACACTTTACTGGCGCAGGGCGTCAACCACCTTTGGCTGGACGTGCAGTGGTATGCATGGCAGGCGCTGGCGAAAATGGATAACGACACTGTACGTGCAGACATCCTGTGCCGCGATCTTAAGGGCTTACTGGCCCGCCTCCCGGGGCTGGAAGTACTGGCTTTCAGCGACGGCACTCCTTTCGCCGATGAAGCAACGCTGAGCTGGATAAACGAAAGCGTGCTCGACGATATGCCCGGATGGAAAGATGAGCCGGTATCAGCCGCGGTTGCTGGAGGCGATGATGTGCTAATGCTGGAGCCTGAAGTGTTGGCGAAAGCAGACGGTGAAGGTATTGAAACTGCGCTCAACTGGCTGCAGGTTCAGCCGGGTTATACCTCCGCCCGGGACCAGTGGCTGATGCGCCTGTTGATGGCCAGGGTGAGTGAACAGTACGGTAAACACGAAATGGCACTGCATCTGTTGGGCGAACTCGACGGTAGTGCCAGGGTGCTCACGCTTGAGCAGTGGACGCCAGAGCTAATGTTCGAAGTAAAAGCCCGCAGGTTAAAGCTGTTGCGGGGTAGGGCCGGGCGCAGTGAAGCAGATAAAACGCGCCTGCAGTCTGAAATGGACGCTCTGCTATCCGGGCTTATCTCACTGGATCCTGCACGAGCAGTTGTACTCTGCAGCGGATGATATTACGCGCATCAAAATAGGTTTTGAACTGCTCCATAAATATGGGGAATATGATATTCAAATAATATATTTAATACTTTGGATAATACACCTGAGCAATTATTTTCTCCTCAAGATAAAAAACATTGGCATTGGAATTTAGATAATACTAAAAAGGCTGGCGGTGATTTTAAAAATGCTCTCGGAGGGTTGTGTTTAAAAAAGATAAAATTGTTTCGGTATCAATATTAGTTTGTGTCAATGTCGTGCTGGCAAAGATTTCGACAAATCAGTAAATACGAGGCTATTAGGTTTCAGGTGCCTTTTTAGAACTTATTATTTCGCTATCCGGTAAACAAACATTAATAAAGACGAATCTATGGACGACTTAACCCTGCGTTATTATGACGCTGAAATGCGCTACCTGCTGGAAGCCGGGGAAGAATTTGCCCGTGCTCATCCTGAGCAGGCGGCAATGCTCAATTTGGATAAAGCGGGCGCGCGCGACCCGTTCGTGGAACGCCTGTTTGAAGGCTTTGCCTTCCTGATGGGCCGACTGCGCGAGAAGCTCGATGACGACCTGCCAGAATTGACCGAAGGGCTGGTCAGCCTGCTGTGGCCGCATTACCTGCGTACCATACCGTCGATGTCGGTGGTGGAGTTCACCCCCGACTGGGGCGGAATGAAGGAGCAGATGCGCATCGACAAAGGCTTTGAGGTTCATTCCCGGCCGATCGGTGAGAAGGGGACGCGCTGTCGTTATTCCACTACGAAAGCGATAGACCTTCAGCCCCTCTCGCTGGAGCGCGTCAGCCTGGCGACCGATTCTGATGGCCGCTCGGTTGTCACGCTGCGCTTTAGCTGCAGCAAGCTGGCGGACTGGAGCCGTATCGATCTCAGCCATGTTCCGCTTTACTTCAATGCCGACGCGTCTCTGGCCTGCGCCATGCACGAAGCCTTCACCATGAGTGTGGCCAGGCTGTGGCTGCGGATGCCCGGTGATGTGGAAAGAAAACCGCTGGACGGGTATTTCACCGCGCTCGGGTTCGGTGATGATGATACCCTCTGGCCGAAGGGTAGCAGTAGTTTCAGCGGCTACCAGCTGCTGCTGGAGTACTTTACCTTTCGCGAGAAATTTATGTTCACCTGTCTGCGTGGGCTGGAGACCGCCGCGTTCCCGGCTGAGCTCCCCTGGTTTGAAATCGACGTGGTGCTGGCTGAGCGCTGGAAGCATGACTTCAGCTTTACCGGCAAGCATCTGCGGCTGAACTGCGTACCGGTAATTAACCTGTTTCCACTGGAATCCGATCCGCTGACGCTCAACTCGTTGCAGACGGAATACATGCTGCGCCCGATGCGGGTACAGGATGGTCATACCGAGATTTACGCCGTGGATTCGGTGATGTCATCAAGCCAGCATACCTACGTCCCGTTCTCGAGCTTTCGCCACAAGGGCGGGATGATGCGCCATGAAGCGCCGGAATACTACTATCACACCCGCCTACGCCGCGGACCGTCCGGTCTGCATAACACCTGGCTAATTCTTGGTGGCGAAGCGTTTGATACTCACACCGTGCCGATAGATGAAAGCCTGTCCCTGACGCTCACCGGCACCAATGGTCAGCTGCCTCGTCGGGCCCTGCAAAGCACCGTGCTCGATACGGTGGTGAAAACCACCTCAGTCAGCATCGCTGTTCGCAACTTGTGTGCGCCGACGCTGCCTTGCTATCCACCGGATAGGGATCGCTTTCACTGGCGTGTGCTAAGCCATCTTGGCAGCGGTTTTCTCTCGATGATGGATAACGCTGAGGTGCTCCGCGGTACCCTGGCGCTGTATGAGTGGACAGAGAGCGAGATGAACCGGCGCCGTCTGGAGGCCATTATCGATGTGAAGCACAGCGAAACCGAGCGTTTTGAGCAGGGCTACCTGGTACGCGGCGTGCAGATTGACGTCATGCTCGATAGCCACGGCTTTGCCGGAAGAGGGGATATCTGCCTGTTTGGCGAGATGCTGAGCCGCTTCTTCGCGCTTTATACCGATATCTATCTGTTTAATCGCCTGATTATCATCCTGCAACCGACCGGAGAACGCCTGGAATGGGAAGAGAAGCACAATCGCCGCATTCCCGGCTGACCCTTCAGCTGGAGGCAGACCTTCACCGTATTAACTTTTACCGTTTCTGCCAGCTGCTGGAAAAGCGCCATCCGGGTAAGCCGCTAATGGGCTCAACCAGCCATCCAGCCGATGACCCGGTACGCTTTGCCCCTCATCCGGGAATGGGATTTCCGGTCAGCGAACTGAAAGCCGTCGAATACGACGAAGTCGATGACGGCAAACCAGCGGTCATTCGTACCACCTTTATGGGGATGTACGGCGTCGATTCACCGCTGCCGACCGCTTATCTCGATGACATCGCTCAGCTCCGGGAGGGGCATGACGCGCTGCAGAGCTTTTTGGATATCTTCAGCCACCGCATCCTGACCCAGTTTTATCGCATCTGGCGGAAGTACTCCTGGCCTGCCACGTTCGAGCCCGGAGGAGGCGACAATATTTCGCAGTCGCTGTTGGGACTGGTGGGGCTGGGGATCCCCGGAACCGCAGAGCATATCGCCACCCCGGTGTCGCGCTTTCTGGCCCTGCTAGGCGTGTTACGCCAGCCCGGAAAAACTCAGGAGGGGATGCAGGCGCTGGTGAGCCTGTTGGCACCCGACACCACCGTACAGGTGAGCCCGTATTGCCTGCGGCCGGTGGCGGTCAGTCAGCCACTGGGCTTTTACGGTGATGACGATTTTCTCCTGGACGGTAACACACCGCTTGGCGATGAGGCGATGGATGCCAGCAGCCAGCTGCTGATTGCGCTTTCAACAGATAACCGGCAGGAAGCGCAGGGCTGGAAGCCGGATGGTCCGCTGTATCCGGATTTTCTGGTGATGCTAAGGGTCTATCTGGGCTGGCGCTTTAAGGCAAAAATCACCCTAACGACGTTGACTCGCTTATTGGCCGTCCCTCCGCTCGGCGAAGGTCATTTCTGGCTTGGCATGAATGGCGTGCTGGGAGCTGAAGATCGCGTGTTCCTGGACGATATCCCGCAGACCTTTACGACGGAACTGGGCTATTACAGCGGCATGAACCCCGCCATACCACAACAAGGAAACCGATGTGTTACGTACAAGTTCGACTAAAATCGCCTGCTGGCTGCTGCCGCTGGTGGCGTTCAGCCTGACGGGCTGTGGGGTGACGCAGAGCGTCACTGAGGGTACCAAATCGGCCTTTAGCGCTATTTTTTACAAGAAAATTAAAGTCCTGCATCTCGATTTTATAGCGCGCGAGGCGCTGAATACCGATACACGTGAGAGCACTTCGCTGTCTGAGCCGCTGGTGGTGCGGGTGTATCAGCTGAAAGAACGTAAAACCTTCGACAAGACGCTATATCAGCAGCTGCTGAAAGAGGGCGATACCCAGCTGAGCGCTGATTTGCTGGCCACGCGTGATGTAGTCGTGAAGCCGGGTGGTGATGTGAATCTCGATATGCCAATGGAGGCCGACACGCAGTTTGTGGCCGTTGTCGGGCTGTTCCGTCATCCGGATATGGTGAATAACACCTGGAAGCTGGTCATCGAACGTGAAGACCTCGATCCCGATAAACCGCGTATTCTGGAAGCCGGAAACAACCATCTGAGGCTGCAGCCCGTTAAGGACGATTAATGTCACAGGGACACAATACCCCCTCATTATATGAAATTCTTTACGGCAACTTCACCGGTGGCCTCGACCTCAACCACGTCAACGAGCAGGACCAGGCGATCCTGTCCGTGCTGGACAACATGCAGCGCATTCTCAACTGCCGCGCCGGCACGCTGGCGCATCTGCCGGACTACGGCCTGCCGGATATGGCCAAAATCCTGCAGGGTATGCCCGGTACCGCCCATGAACTGATGGGGACGCTGTCGGCCGTTTTGCTCGAATATGAACCACGGCTGAAAAGCATTAGCGTTATTCTCCTTGAGCAGGCGATCCCCGGCGAGCTGCGCTATGCGATCGATGCGGAGCTGAAAGGGGTGGGGCTGGTGCGCTATGGTACCGAGTTTATGCCCGAGGGGCGGATATTCATTCGCCACCTAAAGCAACAGCATTATTTCGACAGAAATCCCCGCATGTAGGGATGCCGGGCAGGCCGGCACGATATCTTCCTCGGGACGAATGACCGCCAGCTCCCGGAGTGAGTCACCAATCTCCGCCTGCAAATCCACGGATGAATCCATTATGAAAAGCACAGAACCCCGAGATATTCGCACGGGCGGCGATCCGCGCCCGTTCCCTGACTTCATCGCCCTTCGCGATGAAATGAGTAAGCAGACGCATCCCGCCAGGCCTGATATTCGCTGGGAGCGGGTGGAGAAATTGTCGCTGGCGCTGTTTGATAAAAACGGGATTGAGCTGCAGACCGGGGCCTGGTACACCCTGGCGCGCAGCCATCTGGCACGGGTGGAGGGCATGAACGAAGGGCTGAAGCTCGTTGCCACGATGCTCAGCCGCCAGTGGGTGCAATACTGGCCACGGGCCAGCCACCCGCGGGCAGAAATTCTCTCCGGGCTGTTTCAGCGGCTGCAGAAAGTGTTCCGCACCTTTACCCTGAGCCATGAGGATTATCATGAGCTCCTGCAGCTGGAGTCGACGCTTGATTCCCTGAGCAGCATCCTTGCCCGCCAGGAACTGCTGCAGATAAGCCAGATAGAGCCGCTGGTGCAGCAGGTGTGCAGCGCGGTGACGCGCGTGGAAAATGCGCCAGAGCCACAATTATCCGCTGCACCCATTATTCTTCCTGCCGCGCAGGTTCCGCCGATCGGATTGAACGAATCAACACCAGAGCCCCGGCGGCCGGATGCAATCCCGCCCGGTTCCGCCGTCGCCGTTAACAGGAACCACAAAACGGCGCCTGCGCCAAACCGGGTCGGCCTATTCGCCTGCGGGATGCTGACGGCCTTTGCGTTGGGCGCCGCAGTCTTTATCGGCGGCCACTACCTGGCTCGCTCGGATCAAGCGGGTCAACAGCCCGACAGCAGCCAGCAGCCGCTACCCTGGCTGCCCGGCGCGGCGGCAGGCGAGTCGGGCAGCTCTTCTGGCTCAGCTTCCGGCTGGCTGAAGGATGCCTCGCTGAGGTTAGAGGCGCTTTCTGCCCTCCCGCCTGACTGGCATCTTCGCTATGGTCAGGATCTGATAAACCAGGCTTATGCACTGTGGCCGGGGCTTCCCGGAACTGAAGAGCTGGGCACTCAGTGGCGGCAAAAACTTGCCCTGAACGGGACGCCCGATGATTCGCTTGCGGGCTGGCATCAGGGCATGCACAGGCTCCAGAGCCTGAGCGAGCAGCTTAACGCGCTGGATGGGCAAAAGGGGAGATACCTGACGGTCAGCGAGCTGAAATCGCAGGTGTTTGCAGCTATTCAGGCATTTAATCAATCGGTGCCGGCGGAGGAGCAGCTCCGGCAGATAGCTGCACGGCAGGAGCCGGGGATGATCCCGCAGGCACAAAAACTTGAGGTGGAGCAGCACCTACAGCAGCTCATCATCCGATACTCGGCGCTAACCACCGCGGAATAGCGTTGCTCTCCGGGGAGCTTGTTCGCCGCACAATCGGGTATTGTTCCGCAGTCAGCCGGTAATCCCCCCATTTTTAGCGGAGGTGATAAGTAGAATCAGGTCATGCGCTGAATATGCTGCATCGGTGTGTAACCATTCAACGCCATATTCGGACGTTCGTTATTATAAAACCATTGCCACTGCGTGGCATAGTTCTGTAATTCATCCAGTGATGTAAACAGGTACTGCCCCAGCCAGTCATAACGCACCGTCCGGTTATATCGCTCAATATAGGCATTCTGCTGAGGTTTGCCGGGCTGAATAAAACGAAGGGTTATATTCTGATGAGCCGCCCATGACATCAGCATCTTCCCCGTGTATTCCGGCCCGTGATACCTATTGACGTCGGTTTCCCTTTCCACTCAATGAGTTGTTCCAGTGTTCTGATTACCCGACTGGCGGGCAGGGGAAAATCTACCTCAATGGCCAGCGCTTCACGATTAAAGTCATCAATAACATTCAGCAAACGGACTGAACGACCATCCGATAGCTGATCGTGCATGAAGTCCATCGACCAGCATTCGTTTCTGTTTTCAGGCACCGCCAGCGGTTCAGGTTTATCCCGTTTCAGTCGTTTTTTCGGCTTGATCCGCATGTTCAGCGATAACTCGCAATAAATCCGGTACACCCTTTTGTGGTTGAACCTGAAGCCTTTGACATTACGCAGGTATAAAAAACACAGGCCAAATCCCCAGTTGCGCTGACGGTCAGTGATGCGGATCAGTCAGTCAGCAATGAGGTCATTTTCTTCATTCAGATGAGGCTGATAGCGATAACAGCTTTCGCTGACCACAAACAACTGGCAGGCAAAACGCACACTGACGTTTCGGTTTCTGACCGCGTCCTGTGCCATCTGCTTTCGACGCGATGGCATCACCACTTTTTTGCCATGGCCTCCTGAATGATTTCGGCTTTGAGCCGTTCTTCAGCATACATTTTTTTGAGGCGACGGTTTTCGTCTTCCAGCTCTTTCAGACGGGTCATCATGGAGGCATCCATACCGCCAAAGCGAGAACGCCAATTAAAGAAACTGGCATTGCTCATGCCATGCTCGCGGCACAGTTCGGCCACAGATGTTCCGGCCTCGGCTTGCTTCAGGATGGACATGATCTGGCTGTCGGTAAAACATGATTTTTCATAGAGATCTCCCCGGTTCAGATTACGAGAAAATTCTACTTATAAACACACCGGTTTTTCGGGGGGATTACCGTTAAACAAATGGGATGCAACTAAATAGATCATGTGCATTTACTCTTTTTTCAAAATCTCTTTTTTAATAACCTCGAGTAATTCATCTGACAGCGAATCTCCTGCCGTTGCCCGTGAAAGTGTCAATGCCCCCGTTAACATCGCCAGTTGCACCAGGGCGCTGTTTCTGCGCTGTACGTTATTGTCGATATCAGAGACGGATTCCAGCCTTGCCAGCATAGATTTCACTCCCTCAAGATAGACGTCATGGATTTTTTTGGCGGCGTCTTCTCTTGCAACATCACTTGCCAGGGCAGTGATTAAGCAGCCATCGCCTGCATTGTCCCGATGCATTGCAGAGAGATAAAAATCAACAAGGGTGCTCAGGTTATTATTCTCGGGTTGCTGGAATATTTGCAGCCAACGTGAGCCAGACTCTTCCAGCGCTCTCTCGCTAGCGATTGCAACAAGTTCATCTTTGGAACGAAAATGACCGTAAAAGCCACCATGGGTTAATCCGGCAGCCGCCATTAGATCGTTGAGGCTCACACCGTTAAGGCCACGTTCGCGAAAAAGCTGCGATGAAACCTGAATGATTTCCTCGCGGTTTCGTTCCATTTGCTGTTTGGATACCCTGGCCATACGCTCTCCTGATTTATTCGGGCATCATCTTAGGGCATGAAAAAACCATACTCAAGAGAGGATGCCAACCTCTATAGATATTGATTGTTTACGCTCTGGGTGGTCGGGCGGGGATCACGCGACTGCTTTCACCTCCCTGAGAGCGAGGAAGAGTCCCGGCGATTTGCTCATGCGGTGTCCCTAACGTGACGGCACTCACTTCATCCAGAAGGGCAATGTGAGCATCATTCAGGGAGTGACCAAGTGCTGCTAACGTATCGTCAAGTTGTGACAGAGTGCGTGAACCCAGTACAGGTATCAGGCTGGTGCTGGAACGCTCGGCCTTATATCTCAACCAGGAAATAGCAATCTGTACCGGTTGAATATTCAGTTCCCGGGCAATATAAAAAATGCAGTCAAGCAGTTCAGTGCCTTCTTCTTTACGTACCAGTCGGCCTGCAAAACCCGTCAGTCGGCCCTCTTTGCTTTTTCTGTATTTTCCCGTCAATAACCCTCCCCCCAGTGGTGACCATAGCGTAGCTGCCAGCCCGAGCGCTTCCGCCATAGGCAATAATTCACGTTCAGCCGTGCGTTGAGCCAGGCTATATTCCACCTGAATACCTGCGATACGCGACCATCCACGAAGCTCCGCAATAGTCTCTGCGCGAGCAATACGCCAGGCGGGAAAATTTGATAATCCGGCGTAAAGGATTTTTCCTGAGCGTACCAAATCATCAAATGTGCGCACGATCTCTTCGAGAGGGGTCAACTGGTCATCAAAATGTGCCCACAGAATATCAATCCTGTCGGTATTCAGACGTTTGAGGCTTTGCTCCACTGATGAAATCATGTTCTTACGGCTGTTGCCGGTAGCGGAAATATCAGCATTCGGTGTTGCACCCAGCGTATATTTTGTTGCCAGCACAAAATGGTCGCGTTCGGCAGCGATAAATTCTCCGACCATTAATTCTGATTCCCCAAACTGATAGGAATCAGCCGTATCGATAAAATTACCGCCTGCATCGGCATAACGGTCAAAGACCTGCTTTGCTTCTTTTTTCTCGGAACCGTAGCCCCATCCTGTTCCAAAGTTGCCCGTTCCCAGCGCCAGTTCGGAGACACGCAGTCCCGTGTTACGACCAAAGGTTGTGTATTTCATGGCTTCTCTCATTTAAATGTTGATTGACATTTATTATAGATGTCATACATCATGTATTAAAGCAAATATGTTTATTTTTTACTCACTGACAAAAGATAAGAAAACCATGATGAAGATAAAACCGGCTGTTCTGATAACCGGTGCCTCTTCTGGCATCGGCGCGGTTTATGCCCAACGCTTTGCTAAGCGGGGCCATGATCTTGTGCTGGTTGCCCGTAACAGGTCACGTTTAGACGCTCTGGCACTGGACCTCCAGACTCAGTACGGTGTGCAGGTTGATATTTTGCCGGCGGACCTCAGTCAACCTGGTGATGTGGAAAGCGTGGCGCAGCGACTGCGTGAAGACGAGCGTATCTCAATACTGATTAACAATGCAGGTATGAGCCTCTCGGGTTCCTTTACTACTCAGAGTTCAGCAGAGATTAACGCATTGATCGCCGTTAACTTATCCGCCGTTGTTACGCTTGCACATGCTATCGCGCCAAGGCTCGCAGCGGCGAAAACAGGGGCAATTGTTAATCTCAGTTCAGTCGTTGGATTGGCCCCTGAATTAGGTATGACAATTTACGGTGCCACCAAAGCTTTTGTGCTCTTTCTGTCTCAGGGTCTGAGTGTTGAACTTGGCGCACAGGGTGTCTATGTGCAGGCTGTCCTTCCTGCTGCGACCCGCACCGAAATCTGGGAACGTTCTGGCGGAGACATTAACACCATGCAAGGCGTAATGGAGGTCGGCGAGTTGGTCGATGCAGCACTGGAAGGATTTGATCGCCGTGAACCGGTGACAATTCCTCCGCTGCATAATGAACAACAATGGATGAGCTACAACCAGGCCCGTCAGTCCATGCTACCCGAGTTTGGTCAGGAGCACCCTGCAGCACGTTATCTCACGAAAGCTGAATAAATCGTGTCCATTACGATGGACAATCTGCCGAATTAGGCTTTATGACAGGAAGGTATCTTTATGTCTGACAATGTTCTTTTTACCCCGTTTTCCGTTAAAGGGCTGACGTTGCCTAACCGCATTGTGATGGCACCCATGACCCGGGGGATGGCACCGGAGGGTATTCCCGCTGAAGCCAATGCAGATTATTACCGTCGACGTGCCGAAGGCGAAGTCGGTCTTATTCTGACTGAAGGGACAGTGGTCGATCGCCCGGCATCGCGCAATATGGCTGGTATTCCTTTCTTCCACGGTGATAAAGCACTGGCGGGATGGAAGCGCGTTGTTGATGCTGTGCATTCAGCGGGTGGACGCATCGGGCCACAACTCTGGCATACCGGGTCTACCAGAGGCGGGGAATGGGAACCGGATGCTCCCGTTGAAAGCCCGTCCGGGCTTGTTGGCCCCGACGAATTCCGTGGTGTGGTAATGAGTGAAGAGGATATTGCGGACACAGTGGCAGCTTTCGCTCGTGCCGCTGCCGATGCAAAACGCCTTGGCTTTGATACTCTTGAATTGCATGGTGCCCACGGCTATCTGATTGATCAGTTTTTCTGGCAAGGAACAAATAAACGTACCGACATGTTCGGCGGCGCAACAATTAAACTTCGATCCCGTTTCGCTGCTGACATCGTCCGTGCAGTTCGCGTCGCCGTGGGGCCTGAGTTTCCATTAATTCTGCGAGTCAGTCAGTGGAAACAGCAAGAATATACTGCGCGTCTGGCCAATACTCCGCAAGAAATGGCCGACTGGCTTGTGCCGCTGGTGGAGGCGGGTGTTGATATTCTGCATTGTTCTCAGCGCCGTTTTTGGGAGCCTGAATTCGCGGACATCGATGGTAATGAAGGACTCAACTTTGCCGGATGGGCGAAAAAACTCACTGGTGCTTCCACCATTAGCGTGGGTTCTGTAGGGCTTGCCGACGACTTCTTCAGTGCATTTGGTGGTAAAGGCACTGGGACTGCAGCACTGGATAATCTCTATACCCGTATGGAGCGTGAAGAATTTGACCTGATAGCTGTAGGGCGCGTGCTGCTTTCAGACCCTAATTGGGTACAAAAAGTCCATTCCGGAGAGACTCACGCTTTGCAGGGATTTGATGCGGCCGATCTGGCAACGCTTGTGTAACCCAGTTAATACCGGGTCTTTCCTGTTAACGCCGTATGTGGCATGCGGCGAGTACCTCTCTATATCGGATGAATAAGATGAAAGCACTGCTGCTCAAGCGCTACGGTAACCTGGATCAGCTTTATTTTGACGATATCCCTCGTCCACAGATTAAAGCGGATGAAATACTTGTCAGAATATATGCTGCGGGTCTTAACCCCATAGATACGATGATTCCAAAAGGAATGTTCAAACCTATCCTTAAATTCAAATTACCGATGGTGATGGGAAGCGATCTTACAGGAATTGTTGAGGAAGTGGGCGCTCAGGTCACACGTTTTAAAGCAGGTGATGCCGTCTTTGCCAGTGTTTTCGATTTACATATCGGCTCATTCGCGGAATATGTGGCAGTGCCGGAACATGCGGCTTCGCTTAAACCAGAAAGTCTTGGTTTTGTTGAGGCTGCATCTTTGCCGATGGTAGCACTTGCGTCATGGCAGGCATTCACTGAAAGAGCCAAAATTGAGCCTGCCGATAAAGTGTTTATTCCCGCAGGGGCGGGGGGGATCGGTACGTTTGCCATACAACTGGCGAAGCATCTCGGGGCCACGGTGGCGACCACAACCAGTACGGGCAATATCGATCTCGTGAGAGATCTGGGTGCCGATTACGTTGTTGATTATAAAAATCAGCGATTTGAAGAAATTCTGAGTAATTATGACGTAGTGTTGGGCACGCTCAGAGGCGATGAGATTGCCAGGGCTATGAAAATTGTTAAATCCGGGGGGAAAGTGATATCCCTTATTGGTCCACCTGATGTGAAGTTTGCTCGTAAGAGGGGAATGAATGCCCTGATGCGTGGAATAATCTGGTTGCTGAGCGCAAAAATTATTCGCCTCGCTGAAAAAAATAATATTGATTATTCATTTCTGTTTATTCGTTCTGATGGAAAACAACTGGAAGAAATTGCAAGGCTGGTAGATGCAGGAAATATCAGGCCGATTATCGATAAAACCTTTCCTTTTGAACGAACAAAATCTGCACTGGAATATCTGGCGAGAGGACATGCGAAAGGCAAAGTCGTCATTACGATAGTTGAGCCATAAACGCATGAGTCTTTCGAAATATATATAAAATGTTTCCGGTAGAATTTTTCTCTACATTAGTTTCACTCGGGAATTAATAACATGCGGAATAATAACTTGCAGGGTGGGGGAGTTATTTGTCCAGAGAATAACAAAACATGATGATGCTCACGTTTTCAGCAACTCTGGCTTGCGGATGTTATCCTTAACTTACTATCTTAAAAGTCTGGACGTCATCGGAACTTCCGAGCGAGACCTGATACGGGATGCATGCCTTTAAAACGCATGTTTCCCGTATCAGGTTTTTTTTTGCCCGGAGAAAAGCATCAACCCCATCTATGAGGCATGTATGAATATTCAGGAGTTGGCTGAAAAGATCCTTTCCGCCGTCGGCGGTGAAAAAAATGTATCAGAAGTCGTTCATTGTGCAACCAGGCTGCGCTTTGAACTCATGGACAACTCGAGGGTGGAAATCCCGCGTCTGGAAAAACTGGACGGTGTGATAACTACCGTGCAGTCAGGAGGACAGTTTCAGGTTGTCATCGGCAATAAGGTGGCAGAGGTTTTTCGGGCACTCGATAGTTTGATTACGCACGATACCAGCAGCAAGTTGAAGACCGTTTCGTCGGGCAAACGTGCACCAGCTCTTAGTCGGTTGGTAGATATCATCTCGTCTATTTTTACGCCACTTCTTGGCGCAATGGCTGCATCAGGTATCATCAAAGGTTTGCTGAGCATTGCATTTGCGAATAACTGGCTGGACAAGAAAGAAACGACAGCGGTGATTCTTCAGTCCACCTCAGACAGTATGTTTTACTTCTTGCCCATTCTGCTTGCCATCACGGCGGCAAGAAAATTCAAAACGGATATTTTTGTTTCGGTGACGATGGCTGGCGCATTGATTTACCCTGATATTGTCGCTTTCTTTACGAATCATACGGATGTCACATTCTTTGGTATTCCGGTCATGATGATGAAGTATACAGGTACTGTACTGCCCGTTATTCTCGCCGTTTATGTCATGTCTTTACTTGAAGGAATGATCAAGGAATATATCCATGAAGCGGTAAGGAACGTGATTTTACCTTTCATTTTACTGTTAGTCATGGTCCCGTTGACATTGATGACTATCGGTCCGATTGGTATATTTGCAAGCGAAGCGGTAGCTGGGGTGTTTGTTAAGATATTCAGTTTTAATCCCATTATTGCCAGCGCATTGTTCGCCGCAGGCTGGCAGATATTCGTTATTTTCGGTATGCACTGGGCATTTACGCCTATTATCATCAACGATATTACCGTGCTGGGAAGAAGCACCCTCAAAGCCTCCACTGTTCCTGCTGTATTTGCGCAATCCGGTGCTGTCCTTGCTGTTCTGTTGAAAACTCGAAATAAGAAAATGAAGACACTTGCCAGTGGTGCGTTCATATCATCCATCTTCGGGATCACTGAACCTGCAGTCTATGGCATTACGTTAAAGCTAAAAAAACCCTTTATCTGTGCTGTTCTAGCATCGGCAGTTGGCGGTGGCATTGTGGGTTATTCCAATAGCGCTGCAATCTCGGTTGGTATTCCTAGCCTTGTAACGCTACCTATATTTTACGGTGAAGGTTTTGTTGGATTACTTATTGGGATAACAACATCTTTTGTGCTGGCCGCAATCCTGACGTATATCGTTGGTTTTGAGGATCCTCAGGAAGAAGAAGATGTGCCCGCTAAAAATGAACGTTCCGAAAAGCCGTATGTACCCGTAAACGCAGTGACATCAATGAATACAGCTGAGGAAATCTATTCACCAGTGAGCGGCACCATTGTTCCATTATTGGATGTCGAGGATAACGTGTTCTCTTCCGGAGTTGTGGGCAATGGGATAGCTATCGAACCTACATCGGGGAGAATTGTGTCACCGGTTAACGGGACCGTGGTTTCCACTCTGGCAAGTGGGCATGCAATACATTTGCTTTCTGACAACGGTGCCGAAGTGCTTATCCATGTGGGCATAGATACCATTCAGCTAGGTGGTAAATTTTTCAAAATGCATGCGACAGAAGGCGATATTGTCAGCAAAGGTGATTTACTGGTCGAATGCGATCTTGCTGAAATTAAGCGCGCAGGGTTTAACACGGTTACACCCATCATTATCACTAATTCCGATAAATATCATATGGTGAGCACTCAGGACCACCCAATAATTCAGTCTGGTGCACCATTGCTAATTCTTTCCACACATTGAGGGAGACAGTATGAAATATAAAAATCTTAAACCATTCCCATGTAATTTTTTCTGGGGTGCATCCACTTCTGCCTATCAGATAGAAGGCGCATGGAATGAAGATGGCAAAGGACCATCGGTGATAGATATGCGCGCAGAATATCCTGAGGGAACGACGGATTTTAAAGTCGCCAGCGACCACTATCATCGCTACAAAGATGATATCCGCGTTCTTGCTGAAATAGGATTCAAGGCATATCGATTTTCTATTGCCTGGACGCGCATATTTCCTCTGGGAGAAGGCGACGTGAATCGTGCGGGGCTCGATTTTTATCACAATCTTATTGATGAGATCCGTAACCATGGAATGGAACCGATTGTCACTATGTACCATTTTGATCTGCCGCAGGCATTACAGGATATTGGCGGCTGGCATAATCGTAGAACGGTTGATGCTTTTGTACGGTATGCCGACGTGTTATTCGATGAGCTGGGGAGTAAGGTCAAGTATTGGCTCACAATCAATGAGCAAAATTTGATGATATTGCAAGGAAATGCGTTAGGTACAGTCGATCCAAAAGTTCAAAATAATAAGAAGCATCTATACCAGCAGAATCACCACATGATGGTTGCTCAGGCTGCAGTGATGGCAAGTCTGCATCGTAAGAACCCGGGTTCGCTGATTGGACCTGCTCCTAACATTGCTTTGATTTATGCTGCAAGTCCCAAACCGGAAGATGTGCTGGCATCTGAAAACTACAACGCAATCCGCAATTGGCTCTATCTGGATATGGCCGTTTATGGGCGATATAATCATCTTGCATGGGCATATCTTGAAGAAAAGGGGTATGTTCCTGATATCGAAGAAGGTGATGAGGAAATTCTTGCAAGTGGCCGGCCAGATTTTATTGCGTTCAATTACTATACTACTCAGACAGTTGAAGCCAGTCGGGGTGATGGGAATGACGAAGTTATCCGGGGTGGGAATAAATTTCTTAAGTCAGGGGAGGACGGCGTTCACCGCGGTTCTTCCAACGGTCATCTTCCTCGAACTCAATTTGGCACTGAAATTGACCCGGTTGGATTTCGTAATACCCTGAGAGCAATTTATAGTCGCTATAATTTACCATTACTGATTACAGAAAA
This sequence comes from Klebsiella sp. 18074, assembly GCF_902705905.1. Taxonomy (NCBI): domain Bacteria; kingdom Pseudomonadati; phylum Pseudomonadota; class Gammaproteobacteria; order Enterobacterales; family Enterobacteriaceae; genus Klebsiella; species Klebsiella sp. 18074. The sequence goes on from NZ_CACSIS010000011.1 coordinate 152,006, forward strand.
TGGCATTGGGGCGTTTGATAAGCTTGAATCTGATGGCACTATAAACGATCAATACCGTATTGATTATTTGAAAGCACATATTGAGCAAATGCAACTGGCTATTACTGACGGCGTCGAGATTATGGGTTATACTCCTTGGTCTGCGATTGATCTCATCTCGACGCACCAGGGTTGTTCAAAAAGATATGGGCTAGTATATGTGAATCGTGACGAATATGATTTGAAAGATTTGAGCCGTATCAGGAAGAAAAGCTCATACTGGTATGAAAACGTCATCGCAAAAAATGGGCTTGATAATAACAGCTAATTTTGAAAAGCGTGGTGCTTCGGCATCACGCTAATACTTATAAATGAAGAAGAATAGATGATAATTCAGAAAATATTAAGTAATAACGCAATCGTTGCTGAAAATGGTAACGGAGAGGTGTTGGTTGCGTTAGGGAAAGGCATTGGATTTGGCAAGAAAGTTGGTGATATGGCAGATGCAAGCAAATTCGATGCTCAATTCTTGCAGCAAGGAAAAAATGTTGATCAGTATTATCATGAACTTTTCAGTCATATACCGGATGACATCATTCAGGTAACGAGAAAAATAGTTTTAATGGTTGAAAGTGAATCAGAAATACTATCTCCATTGTCACTTTTATTGGCCTTAAGTGACCATCTCTATTTTGCTATTTCTCGCGCCAGCAAAAATTTACATCTAAAAAGCCCTTTAGCATGGGACTTGAAAGTTTTTTATCCTAAAGAATATCAGATAGCAACCGACGCCGTCACTCTGATTAATACTATGCTTAAAGAGCAAGTATCTGAAGATGAAGCTGGTTTTATTGCTCTTCATATCATCAGTTCAAGACAGAATGCAAATATACAAGATACGATGAATTCTGCTGAGATGGTTAAAGATATTTTAAATATTATTAAAATACATTTGAAAATTAGCCTTAACGAAAAATCACTCGAGTTTCAAAGAATCGTGACGCATCTGAAGTTTTTTTCTTTACGGATGATAAGTCGTGAGCCTGTAAAAATTGGTGATGATGAAATATATTCTGGGATTAAAGAGAAATTCCCCATAGCATACAGTTGCTCAGAGAAAATTAAAAGTTGGTTAATGGTCAATCACAACTACTCTATGACTCTTGATGAACTGATGTTTCTGACAATTCATATTGAGCGCTTACGCGAAAGCTCTCAATAGTAATGGGTATCATTTAGATGCCAGATGTGATTTTTACAGATTGTTATTTTTTATTAAAGATTCCGCCCAGTAGTCATGTGGATTTATTTAAGCTAGTCAATTTTGCGTACAGATTCTCTGATGACAAGTGTTCCGGATAGCTCTGAATAAACATGCTTTGAGGGTATGTTCAGAATTAACTCAACTGCTTGCTTAAACATTTCTTCAAGCGGTACTTCGAGCGTTGTTAACGCGGGTGAAAAGAAATGTCCAATTTTTGAGTTATCGAAACCCGTTACAGAAATATCTTCTGGAACCGATTTTCCTGTTTCTTTTAGTGCTTTTATTGCGCCCAGGGCCATATCATCATTGCCCGCAAGAATGGCCGTAAACTCTGCTTTTTTTCTCATTAAGTCAACGGTTGCATCATAGCCACTTTGCATACTCCATGTCCCATGGACAATCATATCTTCGGTTACAGCCTGGCCATATTCAGCCATTTTTTCTCGATATGCTTTTTGGCGAGCTGAGTTGCTGCGAGATTTCTTCTTGCCAGAAATATATGCGATTTTACGGTGTCCCATGCTGTATAAAAAATCCATCATTTTCAAACCACCTCTGTAGTGGTCTATGAAAATAGAATTTTCCGCATTGGTTTTTAATTTCTGATTTAATGCCACAATGGGAACAGGGCATGACTTAACTATTTTATCCAGTTCGCGTGCAGTCAGATATTTTGTATAAACCATAATTCCGGCACACTTCATCCCCACTAAAAAATCGATGGCACTAACTTCTTCCTCAGCAGTGTGCTTTCCATCTGCGAAAATGAGACGGTGATCATACTTTTCACAATACTTAGCAGCATTGTAGACCAGGGTTGAAAAGTAGGGGCCATCGTAGACTTCGTTGGTGATAACCAAACCAATCATACTCGTTTTTTGAGTTGCCATCTGCTGCGCAAGGAGGTTCGGCCGGTATCCGGTTTTCTCAATTGCTTTATAAACCAACTCTTTGATTTCTTTTCTGACGACATCTTTGCCATTTAAGACACGGGAAACAGTCGATTTGGACACTCCCGCGCATTTAGCAACGTCAAGCATTGTAATCATTACATCCTCGCTTCATAGAACCGATTTTACTTTTCAATCACAATTTCACATTCCATGCGATGCATAAGTTAATAGTTTTCACTCACTTTAGCAACAGGTACAAAATGTACCCTCTTTGTTGAATATTTATCCTTAATGATTATGTTTTATTTGTTACTTCTGACAATGATTATTCTTCGTTCTCATTATCCTTGCGAATTTTAAGGGGTGTTAATTGAGGTGTCTGTGATGTTAGTCTACGTTTTAAAAGAAAGGCTACCGGCATGATATAATTTAACCTTGCAGGTAAAGGTTGCTCAATGTTCACCTTTACCTGCAAGGTTGTGACATATTGTTATCTAAATTAAGAAGAGTGTTTAATAAAACACTTTTATCAGGATGCTCTTCCTAAATTTCAATGATTAAAACCAGACTTCCCACATTGCACCTACGTTTAAGGAGTCAAGACGGGTGTCTTCAGTATCCGTAATGAGTGCAGTGTGCTGATTATCCACCTGGCCACCGGTGACATAGAACCGCAGCATAGGTCGGAAGTCCGGTCCCATTGCAAACGAGATATTTTGCGAAAGCGTCAGCTTCCAGCCTTTATTGGTGCCGCCTTCATCATATCTGACCTGCTGCCAGCCTGCTTCGAGCCAGGTTGAGTGGATATCGTTCCAGTAATACATCGGGCGCACAATTGCGGCATAGTTTTTACGGCTATCCTCTGGATTTTTACTATTGTCATAATCCTGATATGCGACAAGGTATCTGACCATAGCGTGCGGGTTGAAGGTATACATGCCATCAAAGCTGATATAGGTGGAGTGCAGCCCGTTGGTTTTATTGTAAACACTGTTATCCGAGTTATCAGAATAGCGACTAATAAGCTGATTCATTGAATGGTCAGTGGTATGACTTAGAACCAGTGCACCTTGCCACGCATGTTTACGTTCGTCACTGTCAATCGCTTTTGAATCGAAACCGTAGTTGGCATAAGCAGCAACATCCAGAATGCCTAATTTCATACCATGGATTTTTGACGTTACTGCATAATTACCCTTGTCACCCGTATCTGAACCACCTGTACACGTAATACGCGAGGGGTTATCTCCGGCCTTAACGACCTTCGGATCACAGGACTCTACTGAGCCTACCGCTCCGACATCGAACAAAATGCCATTAATATTAAAATTCTTAATCCCCGCCCCTTGACCGTCATGGTTCATCCACATGTAGTCGTTGATTTCCTGTGACGGCCTTTGATGGAAATCCCTACCTGCCCACAAATAGGAATTGGGTTGAGATTCAAAGAGGTTAGTCACTCCGACGTAGGCTTTTTTCAGATTGAGTTCATCACTCCAGTGCTCAATCATCACATTGGCATCCCAGATAGCGCCATTTTCACCTTTGAACGTCTTGATCAGTGAATACTCTCCGCCATACCCTTGGTTGCCCAGACGCCCAATGCCTGATGATCCATTATAAGAGCCGTCAACTGATACGTACTTCTCGTCACCCGCCTGGTAATGAGCGCCGTAGCGTGCATAAGCCGAGAATTTAAACCCATAAGGGATTGTCATATCCGGAGAAGGCGCTACCGCTGGTGTAGCAACAGATTTGTGTTCTACAGTGATGGGATCAGCTTTGGATTGTTGAACGGTGGTTTTTGCATCCCGTTCGGCCAATGCTTTATCAACAGCTTGTGATATTAATTTCTCTAACTGCTCTTGACTGATATTGATATTTTCCTGAGCGAATACAGAGGCAGGAAGTAATGCGGAAATAATTGCTATCACTATCGGTAATTTTTTTGATGTTCTCATGGTAATTCCATTCTATTGTTTTAGTGACAGGGAAACGTGCAAAGTAGTTTCCTATCGCAATGGTGAAATTATTGTGTGTAACTGATGTGTGGCCAATTCCCAAAAAATATATTAAATGACGGTTTCCCTGCCACTTTGGTTGCTGGTATTAATTGAGTAATAAGTGTGAGTTTATTTTAAGTTGGTATGGTGCAAGTCACCTGAAGAAAATGTGGCGATTATAAAAGAGTGAATGCGGTAGCTTATTCAGCTACCGCGTTAGTTCTTTCTTGTTTAGTTAATTGATGTGAATTTGTAATTCCCCGAGCCTACCAGGACTTTAATAAAACCATCTTCTTTGCCGATGATTTTTAATCCTGGTACAGATTTTAAGTCCACGCCGCTCTCTTTAATAAAAGTATTATCTTTGGCAGGGATATAAATAAATGCTTTGGTGTTCGCAGGAACCGACACATTCAGTTGCCACACGTTATTCAAAATCTCATACGATGCACTGATCTCTCCGCGAACTGTCGGCATTTTCACAGATGCACTCGCCAGCCCTGCTCGTGCAGGTTTAACCTGAAACTCTGCCCAGGCGGGTTTCAGTGGTTGAATGCCAAACAGACTTTCAGGGATGACAATAGCGGGTGATGTGCCCCACGGATGAGAATGACTGACGGTAAAATCATCCGACTCATTCCATGCTTCCATGGTTGAACCGGAACCCAGTTCCATCATGTGTCGCCAGTTGTGGCTGTTATCACGCGGAGTACCATCAGAATTCATGCCTGTCATCTGATTAACTGCCTCTTCTGCCTGCCCATGTTCGGCCATAGCAGTGAGTGCGAACAGGGAACTGTAGACACTGCCTTTGAGCATACGCTGATCGGCGAGGTATTTTGCCGCTCTCACCGCTTGTTCAGGGGACGCTGCACCCAGGGCTGTGACAAATGAACTGGCCTGACTGGAAATGTGGAATTCGCCATTGATATTATCTTTGAACGTATCATGCTGCCGGTCAAAGAATGTTTTTTGAATTCCGCTTCGGGATTTGTTGTACAACGCTGCGTATTTTTGGCTTTCCTCTGCTTTGTTTAACGCGCTTGCTATTTGCGACAGTGCCTTAGTACCTGCATAGAAAAAGACGTTAGTGACATTATGAGTGTCCGAAAATTTATAGCCATCGCGCAGTTTTTTCGGCCAGTCAACAATGTCATGATCCGGTCCCGGGCCACCGTCGCCATAACTGGCGGTAACAATACCTGTTTGTGGATCAAACCCTTTCAACAGTTTGGCTGGGATTTTTGTCTGCAACAGATCAAAGTTTTTCTCGATCAGTTTCCGATCCCCCGTATAGAGGTAATCATTCCAAGCGTTGAGAATGTTATAAACTTTCCACTCCATCGGCCACGTAGAGTTATGAGTTAACCAGTCCACCGAGAATCGGGCGAGGGCATAGTCGGTGTTGAGCGCATAGTTACTCAATTGCTGAATATACGTATCTGCTTCATAGGGGGCTCTTTCGCGATTTGGCGAATCAACGTACAAGTCGTGATTGAGATTTTTAATGGAATCTCGTGAGAATGCCCATATTTTATTGAGTTGTGCGTTAGATGAGTTGAACGTTGCCGCCTGATCATCAAAGGGATACTGCAACGTAAATGTTGTCAGGTAGTTTTGAAGATTTTTTTCGGTAACAAAAGCCGGGAGGCCTGAGATCTGTGCATATCTGAATACGCGGAATCCAAAATGTTCAATCGACTGAGAGCCGTTTTTCAGCGTCCATTCGTCTTTATTATTGATGAGTGCTGCGGTCTGCCATTTCACGTTGTCAGAATCTTTCAGTACTTCACCCGCTTTGATGGTGACAACTTCCCCGCCTTTATTACCCGTATCAATTGCCAGGTTCATACCACCGACGATAGTAACGCCATAATCCAGTAAAAATTGACCATTGGCGGTTTTTTTGACAGTAGCTGGAGAGACAATTTTTTTAGCGAGGTTTTCTGCCGGATAACCCACAAGACTCTCAAGGGCGGGTTTAGTCATAACGGATTGCCACTTTGAATCATCAAAGCCGATATTTTGAAAACCCGAAGGGTATTTGTTTGCATCTATATTTTCGTATGGGTAGCGAAAACCTACCCAAGACGTGGCTTCAGGATCGTGCATATCGCCTGAGTACGGAAAAACAGCGTTCCCGGCCAATGACTTCCACGATTCGTCTGTCGCGATAATTTGCACATCACCATCGGTATAGTAGATGCGTAATTCGGCCATGAATGATTTTTTATCACCATAGCTGAATGCTGAAGCGGAAATCGCATTATCCTGGCCAGACTTGATGTTTTGAGTAACATCGAAAGCGTTATAAAACGTTTTTCCGTCGTAACCACGAACCGGACCCAGACCGACAAATTTCCCATTCAGGTTAACTTTGTAGACGTACTGGCGGGACTCAATAGGATTTGTGCCTGTGGCATAGATAATGGCGCGTTGGATTTGTTTATTTTTAACATTGAATTGTTTACGGAAAAACGCCCAGTCATCTTCCTGCGTATTTTTTTCTGAATGTTGGGCTGTCCAGATTGGCCTGGCACGCCAGTTATCTTTGAGCGCGGTGTCGAAATGGCTTACGGAAGAGAAGGGGCTCACTTCATTTTGCGGGTTCCATGTTTGAACTGCCCAGTAGTATCGTGTCGCCGCAGAAAGATGTGGTCCGCGATAAGTTACTCCGGATGAGTCTGATGTGGCTGTTTTACCAGAATCCCAGAGAAGTTTTTCAGTCGCAATATTGCCACTGGCATCAATAAAATCAGGAGAAGTTGCTACCACCATTCGATATGCCGTCTGCACATCATTACGCTGTGTGCTGTTAAGCACCCAGCTCATTGTGAAGTGATTGAGATCTTCGACGAGTAACGGCTGCTTTTGCAGTTCAAGTCGTAAGTCAGAAGGCTGAGCCTGCGGAACGGCTTTTGCACTTAAAGGAATGAGCATCATCAACATTACAGGGCTAAGACGAAATATTTTAGAAAATTGCATGTCAGTATGACCATTTATAATAGGTTGAGATCAGTGCTTCACTGAGAAGTGTTGCTGCTAAAACTTTTAGTGAATGTCTTACTTCCTTTAGAGGGTCGGACAACTATTTGAACGACCCTCGTATTGTCAGCCTCTTTGTCAGGCCAGGGTCATCACCGGCATACCCTGTCCGACAATTCCCTGTTCCTTCAATTTACTGACAGTAAAATCATCACTATTCACGATAAGAAATGGGGTAGTTAAATCATAACCCGATGCCAGAATGTTCTCTTTTTCAAAAGAGATGAGGGGCGTTCCGGCTTTGACTATGTCGCCCTGTTTTACCTCGGTAGAAAAATACTTACCGTTCAACTTCACAGTATCCAACCCAACGTGGATTAACAGTTCAGCCCCATTCTCGCAGAGCAGTCCAACTGCATGATGAGTGTCAACAGTTGTAGCCACTTGCGCATCGCAGGGTGAGACCACAACCCCTGTTGAAGGCATGAATGCCATCCCGTCACCCAGCAGACCGCCAGAGAAACTTTCATCTTTTACTTCGCTAAGCGGAAGAATCGTGCCTGCAATTGGGCTGGTCAGAGTCAGGGCTGGGGCATTTTCAGGGATAGCGGGAATGACTTTCTTAGGCTCTTTTGGGGAAGTGGTTTTTTCCTCCGGTTCTTTAAATCCGGCAAAAAATACCAACAGGAAGGTGACAGCAACGGCAACCAGTACACCAGCGAGTTCACCGATAAACGACATCGGATTATCTGCACTGATAGCATTCACAATGGTCAGCAAACCCGGCAGACCTGCATATGCGTAATAGTAGCTACCAAAGAAACTGGTCACGACAGCCCCAATAGCACCACCAATGCAACCACAGATGAAGGGTTTTTTGAGTTTAAGGGTTACACCATAGATGGCGGGTTCAGTAATGCCGAATACCCCGGTAAGACCAGCAGAATAAGCAACTGTTTTAAACTCCCGGCGTTTTGATTTAATCGCGCAGGCAAATGCGGCAGCCATCTGTGCGACAACAGCAATTGTCTGAAATGCCTGGAAGGAGTCACGTCCATACATGTCGAAGTTAGCCATAACCACCGGGGTGATACCCCAATGAACACCAAAAATAACGACCACTTGCCACAAACCACCAATGACTGCTGCTGCCAGTGCGGGTGCGGTATCAAACATCCAGTTGTAGCTAATCGCGATTCCGTTTGCGAGACCAGAAGTGACAGGGCCAATCAGGACCAATGTCAGAGGCACCATAATGACAACGCAGATAAGAGGAGTGAATAATGCTGATACAACTTGTGGCAGCAATTTTTCAACAAATTTCTCGAGGTAGGATAATCCCCATACAAGAAACAGTGGCGGGAGAACCGAGGATGTATAGACGGTTTTAGCAAGGGGTAAGTACATGAATGTAATCAGATCCCCTTTTGCTATCTGAGCTGCAATGGTTGCCCAATCAGGGTTAATCAGCGCACAACAGCACAGAAGTGCGATGAACATATTGCACTTGTAATATTTTGATGCAGTGACTGCAATGAAGACCGGCAGAAATGTAAAGGGTGTCCATGAAATGAAGTTAAGAACACTAAAGACCCCTGTGCTCTGAAATGCCGGGAAAAAGTATTTTGCTGTAATTAAAATCCCCTGAAGAATACCTGCAGAGGCAAGGATATAGATAATAGGGGCAAAAACAGATGACATTGCGGATATAACACTATCGATAATCCGTTTCTTTTCGCCGCCGTCCTGAATTTTCGTTGGATCAATATTGCTTGCAAGCGCTTCATATACTTCTGAAACATGCGTGCCAATAACAATCTGAAACTGCCCCCCACTGATCACGACAGTAATAACGCCCGGGAGCTGTTTGATATTCTCAACAGCTCTGGCTGGCGTATCTTTTAACACCAGTCTGAGTCGGGTCGCACAGCGTGCGTAGCTGACAAGGTTTTCCTCACCACCTATCTCGCTGAGTATGTCACTTGCCAGTTTCGAATAATCTCTAATTTTTGCCATTGTGTTGTCCTGAGTTCGATGATTCCTGCAACCGGTTTCAAGAATCATCCTTATGCATACTTTCTGCAACCGGTTTCAACCGAATTTGTGGAAGGCTTCTCATTTTTGTTTCCAGGCTACATGGCTTTATTTGCATGGTGAAAGAAGGTTTAAAGAGCAGGTAATTTAAATTTCACTTGCAGATTTTATCTGTTTTTTTTTGCTTTTATTGTTTATTTATTCATTTTTAATGATTTTTTATTCTTTTTTCTGCATGAGAAATCTGATGTGAAAGCGTGATTCTGGTATGCAGAGAGGAGGTTACTTCTCAGGAGGCGCCGATAAATATTGAAGTTTAGCCTCTTGCGCGAGGAACTCAGTACCCACCAGAAGAACGTGATGTGGTTGAAGCGGTGGAGGATGAGTTTGGTGTCGCGACTATTCAGGTTGTTTCACTTGCCGATCGCTATGGTGGCAAGATTTGTGCTGCGCTGGACAGGCAGCTTCCCCGCTGGAAAGATATTGCAGAGCGCTATGCGAAGGAGGTGGCAACGAGCTGCTGCTTAAACTCAGGAGAATAATTAGGGCAGCCTTTACGCCTGCCGGGAGTCACATTTTTCTGCATATCTGACACTTTGGTTCCCACTACTTATTTGGTGGACACCACTTTGTCGGATGCATCAGATTATGACCAGACGGTTCCCGCTGTACGCTTACTATACACATGCCTTTAAACGATATGCAGATTCGCCGCGCTAAGCCTTAAACGAAAGGTGATCCTACCCACGTAATGTGGACACCGCCCTAAGTGAGGTTTTCGTGTTCAAATTGTTCCGGCCGGAGGCCGCCAAAGGCACTGTGACGGCTGCCAGGCCGAAAACGGATGAGAAACGGTGCGCCGGGCTTTCATGGCAACGGCTGGTGCTCCTTGTTTAGCCGTATCCTGAAATCTCTTAAGAATGTGGTGCGGGGCGTTCTCTCTGGCCGATTGCGGGGAAAACCATTAGGCTCAGATATATCCCACCCCAGTTTCAGCCCCGCAACCAGTGCATCCAAGTCAATAATTTCATTGTTGCCCTGGAAGGTGTAATGCCCGTTCAGCAAAATGTGCTAGCCGGGGGCAGGGATCACTTCTCATTCAAGAGTTTTACCAACTGGTTAATGCCGTCCAGCGATTTTTGCCAGTCAGGCATCCCATCCCAGCATGCCGGAGCGGGAGTGGTTTTGACATACAGGGTCGGAACATCATTAATCAAAAAACCGCCGCTGCGCAGGTAAAAGCCCTGCAGATCGCAAATGCGGCTGTATTTATCCGCCCCTGGCGTCATGAAACTGGCAATTTTTTTCAGGTCCGAGCGGGTGGCTGCCAGCCCTTTTGCTGAGGTATTACTTTTTATCTCATCAGCTACCTGCGCAATGGTGCCTGCCTCGATAGCGTCATCCAGGTTGACGAATTTACCCTGGCTTACCCAGCTGGCCAGGTAACCTGTACAGGTTTTGGCCTTTTCAGTGGCACAGTTGAGCGGTGTCAGCAGGCTGGGGCGAAAATCGACCGTCGCCAGCCCGGATTGTTTCACCTTTGTCAGGTTGCTGACTTCCTCATTAATCAACGTGTTGCAACTCTTGCCGTCATAGTCGGTATTCTGGCAAACCAGCAGGGCAATCGTAGGGATACTGGCTATCTGACAGGCCATTTTATCCTCACCTTTGGGCGTGGCGGAGCAAAAGGTGGAGTAAGGAATATTGGGTTTAATTTTGTCTATTTTGGCGGCTGCCTGAGAGAAATCATCGGCATAGCTGTTACTGACAGAGGCAAACAGCAGTGCGGCGATGCTGGCAGGCAAAAGGTACCGGGTATTCATCGTGTTGCTCCTGTGACTGAGGTTTCGGGGAAAGTGCCAGACGTAGGGCTGGCGGCACGTTGTGCATGATGAGTGCAAATGGCTTTGATCACCTGCTTAACGAGAATATCGGGTGCAGTATCTGGGGAGGATAAAGCAGGGCTAATCGCCAGTTGCTCCGGCTGTGTCACCACGCGCAGCGCTTCGCCGTACATCGCATGAAGCTGCTGCGCGAGCACGGAGTGCTCTACCGGGCAAACCATCGTCACGCTACCGTCCCAGGGGGCCGAGTATTTTGCGGGCGGCGGGAAGTGTTGACTAAAAGCTGTGCCATGGTGAACCGTACGGAGTTGTTGCAACCGCTGGACGTTCTGCGCGTAGTGTGGGTTGGCGGCAATATGTTCTTGCTGGCGACAGTAACCGGCACTCAGGGGATGATAAAGATGCCAGAGTGGGCGCCCTGTGTCGCGGGTGAAGGCCGCCGTGCCCAGCACGCTGACCTTGTGGAACCAGGCATTATCCTCTCCCCCCCAACCCACAAACGTTTCATCCATACCGCCGTGGCGGAGGACAAAATCGGTCCGTGCCAGCACGGCTCCTCCCTGTGCGCCACTGCGTTGCTGGAACACCGGCGAACAGGTTTCTGGTCGACGTTGTTCAGCCTGCACCTGCAGGCTCTCTTCTTCGCCGAGGAAATTGATCGTACTCCAGGGGATCAGGCAGTCGAGTTGCCGCGCCTCGCACTCCTGCCAGGCCAGGCGGATAAAATCTTGCGGCAGCAGTAAATCCGCATCCAGCCACAATAGGTAGCGGGTATGCACAAAAGGTAAGGCGATATTCAGAGCCCGCGCTTTGCTAAATGGCGATGATGTACAGGCGAACAGGTAGTCGTCGGCAAGCTTCGTCGCAACGGCCTGCGCATGAGGCTGGTTATCCAATTCGACAACCAGCACGCGGCGCACGTCAGGCTGCTGTTTAAGCCCAGCCAGCATACATTGCAATGCCGCTATCCGGGGTTTTCCGGCGAACGGCACTATAATGCTCACACCATCATCGAGCTCTGCGGGCGTCGCCAGATGTGGCACGGTGGACGTGTTACGAAGTAGCGGCGCCCGTGGATGCAGAGAAGGCGGTGTGTTACCCAACAGCGCCTGTATCGCCGGTAACCAGAATTGCGGCCATTGCTCGGCAAAATCCCAGTGTTGTTGTAGCCAGGCCCGGTTTTGCAAGCCGCGCTCGCGCAGGAGCTGGGGGCCAAGTGTTATCAGCTCGCTGAGGATATTTTCCAGCGTATCCAGGCTGGCGCAAACAAAAGGGGAGCTGGCGTCAGGGGCACACTGCTGTAAAACGGCGGCAATATCGGGTTTCAGCCCTAAACCATTGACCACCACAGCACCTGCCGCCAGGCCTTCCAGGCTGTTGCGATGGTAGCTGCCGGTGACACACTCATCGATAACGATATGCGCGCGCCGTTTCATCTCCATCGATTGTGTAAAATCGACCTGCCCGGCTTCCAGCGTCAGTAGGCGAAGTGGATAGCGCTGTGCCAGTCGCGTCAGGATAGCCATTGTTCGTTGGTAACCTTTGCCGTGCCAGTACAAACGATGATTGGCCGGGTACTCGTCATGTTTCACACTCGGCGTGTAAGCAATGGTCACCGTGGCCTCTTTCTCGGCATTGTCAAAGAGCGGATTGCACAGTGGCATCGGGTTCGGTACCGCCCGCCACTGTGCGAACTCTTCCAGCGAGGCCTGATATTGCGCTACCACCAGCCCGGGCATGCCGCGCGCGACAAATTGTCGATCGACATTGCTGATGTAATTATGGGCGAGGGTGATCACCGGTTTGTTCGCCAGCAATGCCTTGTGCTGCGGCGCGGTAAAACCGTTATGCACGATCAGCAGATCGGCCGCCTCCAGCAGGGCGCAGGCAATATCCGGCTGTTTTTCCCACTCCACTTCACGCTCAAACCGCATGCCATTCCCATAGTGGTTTGTCGCCCATACGGTGCGGCACCGATGCGGGGTGTAATGTTCGATGCATTCGCTCAACAGTTTTGGCACTCCGACAACTGGCGTGGTGGCATAAGAGACGATATTCAGGGATTTAGTGCTTTTCGCCTGGCGGCCGAAAGCGGAAAGCGACTGGTACGGCAAGGTTTCGACAGCGCTGTGCTGGCTGAGGTTAACCACCTCCACACCATGGCGTGCGGCGGCATCAACCAGCCGGGCGTATTCCTGGCGGATTCTCGGCAGTTCATGGCTGAGCGAGTGACGCCCCGTTTGTGCGAAGAAGTGGTGGTCGGTGAAATCCATGCCGATAAAACCGATGCGTTTAGCGCCCATGAACATTGCCAGGCACGCCGCAACGTAGGTGGAGTTACGGGTGTAAGGCAACGAATGACGGTCGTTTATCTCCACGCCGCCGTATTGCCCCAGCATGAAACGCACCATCACCGGATGCGCAATATCCAGTGCAAGATGGCTGAATATCGCTTTCGCCTGTGATTGCTCGATATGCGCAAAGCGCTCGGGGGTGAACTGATGGCGTGAGTTGAGCACGACCAGGTAATCCGGATGAAATTTACGGCCAATGTCGTTTACGCCAATGGTCAGGTAGTGCTCCGCGTCGTGCAACTGGTTGAGTGAGTTACCGCAGCCGCACACCAATATGGTTTCGCCGGCGTGGCGCTGATAATAGTCCGCGAAATTTGCCGGCAAGGTGGGCGGTTGAACTAGCGACTGGGCACTTTCCATCGGCTTTCCTTGTTTCTCAGTCAAAAATCACGGGGATATTGTTGATTTGCACCAGCGGTAATTGCTGGTCGCCGACGGAGCCAAACAGGGTCAGGGAGAAGGACATCCTGGCCGCCGTTGAGGCCTGCAGCGCGGCATGCTGATACCATTGCCAGACTTCCGCTGCTATCTGGTCGGCAAGAGGCTGCGGTGACGTATTATTTATCTCCAGAGCGTTGATCATCAGGACCGGGGACTCCACCAGAAGGTCCGAGCCGGGACGCAATGGCCAGGCATAGTTCACCTGCAAATTAATCACCGGATCGATGCCCAGATTACCCACTTTGGTTAGCGGCGTGATGAGCTGCTGAATCATCTGTTGCAGTACGCCGAGGCTAATTGCCCCGGCGTGAACCGCTGGCAGGCTATCCCGTTCAATCAGGGGAATCATCACGTCGGGAAAACGCAGCGTATCGGTTTGATAGATAAATAAAGTGTTTGTTTTTTCGTCACTCAACAATTCGTCGTTGCGAACGCTCCAGGCGGAGAACTGGATGCTCTGGCAGGTGAGAATAGCCAGAGGTTCCCAGCGCAGCACCGTGGTGGTGAAGTCCGGTCGCTGTTTTAACGTGCAGTTGATTTGCCACCACTCACCCTGTTTTGTGGCTTTGCTACGGTCTGGTGCCCACTGGACATTCCCCGCCAGTTGCAGCGTGGGCCAGATAGCCGGATTTTGCCCGCCGTCATCAGTGCGGCCACGGAGCTGCAGCGTTTTATCGCTGAAACTGAGGCAAAAGTGATCGATTTCACGCACATTTGCCATCAGTGACATAGGCTGATACCAGTTCGTTGGCCAGTTGGTGGCAATGCCGCTGGTCAACTTGCAGAACTCCTGCAGAATCGCGTCGGCATCCGGGGCGGGAGAGCCAGAGCTACTGGACAACTGCAACAGGCTTTCCAGCTTTGGTGCCAGGGCAGGCCAGGCCTCGGTAAAATGTGCCAGAGCGGCGAAAAGGCCATCCAGGATCGGGCCGGTTTGCTGATGGCTGTTAAGCTTCAGCGGCTGCCGGGCCAGTACGTTACGTTCGACGTCAAAATAGAAATCATCCTGATCCTGCAGATCCAGCGAAAGCTGAGTCTGGTAACACCACTGCAACGCCTGGGCGATTTCATCAGCCAGTGAACCAGGGCTACCGGCGGGGGAATGCATCGCGACGCCCAGACCCTGCTGTGAAGCTAATACCGGCAAGGGAGGCTCAAACGGCAGCGGAATGGGGATATCAACCCTGCCTGGAGGCGAGGTGAGATCGGTGATCGGCATCGTGAGCTGTGTGGTTTCCGGGAGTACGAATTTTAGCCAGGTACTGGGGATGTAACCTTGCTGCTCCTCACTCACGGCAAAATCGTGCTGCAGATAGCTGACCTGGTATTCCAGTGGGAGCGAAATAAAGGATTGATCGCCCGGTTTCGCAACTGTCAGCAGGCTGGTGGCCCATTGCGTGCCGGAAGTCAGATCCAGCGTCACTGGCGTAAACTGATACAGATTGTTGCTATCGCCCGCCTGAAGCGGTGAACCTGCCGCAGGCTGTTGCAGAATGCCATACAGCTGCGGGGCTTTCTGGGGACTGGTGTCATCGGCGCTCCCATTAACCTCCACCTCGGCTGGGAACTGGACAACCGTCGACACCATGTAAGCACTCGACAGGTTTTCCAGCAGCGCCTGCTCCAGCCTTTTCTGCGCGACACTAACATCGCCACCGTTGTCGATATCTTTTTGCAGCACCGACACCAGCCCGGAAGGAATAGATTTTGCCAGCAGCTGCTTTGCATGCATCAGCTGGTTGTAACTGGCTGCATCAAGCCTGGCAATCGCCACGCCCATCTGTGGAGACATCACGGTATCAAAGGCGTTGAAGAAGCTTTTTGCCCAGGCATCCATATCGACGTTGTTGTACTGAACGCCGTCAACGAGGCTGTTACGTGGGCTGGTATTAAGGGGACGCAGCGCAAAATAGCGTGGATCGTTGGCGAATTGCACAGTGAATCCGAGGCTGCTGGCGAAGCGGACCGACCACAGCTCCTGGGAGGCATCGCCGCTACTTCCGACCTGGACCCCGGCGCGCTGCGCCAGTTTGAGCTGGCCTCCCTTACCGTCAATGTTGCAGAAAGCCTGTTCGAAACTGCGGGCAAAGGGCGTGATATTTCCGCCATCATGTTGTGGACTGGCCTCGGGTGAGAGCTGTGCCAGTAGTGGGTAGGTAACCTCTATGATCTGCGGCAGCTTTTGCGAAACATTGCTGTCAACGCGAGCGGGATCGCGCCAGGCGCGGGCGCTGACGCCAATCGCCACGATGTCGTGTTCCTGCTGGGCCAGCAGGGTAAACGGAATCGTGAAATCCAGCGACCACTGCATTTCGCCGTCGGGTGAGTAATGCGCCGGGCTGCCTGTAGCCTGGGCATTTATATAGTCAAGAATCTGTTGTGCTGCCGTCAGTAACGGACTTTGCAAATCACCCGGTACTCCCCCCTGAAGCAGGCTACAGGTCAGGGCATATTGGGTTCCACTGTCCGTCAGCTGCTGGCAAATGCGGCGGTATTTATCCCCCATTCGGCGCCACTGTTCACGTGGGTCGCTGCCTGGAGATGCCACGCTGTCAACGATATCCGGGTTAAAGGCCAGCCGGATTTGCAGACAGGCGCTTTGTGTGGTGTCCGGCACAAAGAAGAAAGTGCTCTGCAACCCAGGCCATTCTCCCAGCGCGATCAGTGGGTCACTGTAGAGCGGCGTAAAGCTGTCATTGTGCCCTTCGGTCAGCGGGTTGCCATACATATCACACAGACGAAATGCCAGATTCACCGTCTGGCCGATAAGCGCATAAGGATTTGTGCCAGGAAGCGCGCTGAACGGCAGAAGTGGCACCTGCTGTTGAAGCTGCCATGTGGCCGCCGGCGAAGTGGTTTCGCCGTTTTCCGTCGGGCCAACCGGCAGGCTCCACACCGAACCACGCCACTGCGGGCTGGCTTCAGTAATACGGTACTGCAGCAAATGGTAAAGATGATGCACCGGGATTGTTGCCGTCGGAGAGGTATCGCCAGCCGGGGTCCAGCTGGCGGTAAAGCCAATATTTCCTGGTGCAAGCGTGGATTGCCAGACATACAGCGGCGTTCCGGCACTGTCATACGCCCGGCAGTTCAGGGCAGCGAGATCGTGCTGTGCCGTTATCCAGAGGCTGTTGTGGTATGACGCTAGCACCAGCGCATTGGCAGGCTGGGTGTCAAAATCGACGACTATCATAAAATCGGCAGTGCCGGAGGAAGTGCCGTCCACGGCCTGCTGGTTTGGATCATTGGGTGAACGGTTTGACGCCGCGGTATCCGCGAACAGCGAATCCGGTAATCCCTGTCCATCGGCAGTCTGGTAATAAAGGTAATAACCTGGCGCCCGCACGACGCTCAGTTCCCAGACGAGCTGCAGGAAATTCTCTACGTTACTCAGGCGTGCGGTATCGCTATCGGAGGTAAACGTGGCCCGCATCATCGTATGCATCAGGCTAACCTGCGCGACCTGATTCAGGGTCGACAGGTTCATTTTCGCCAGCAGCACATCCGGCGAAAGCGTGTCTGATACCCATTCAGATTTACCCGGTGGCAGGTAGAGAAGTCGCAGTGATGCGTGGGAAAGATCGGCGTTTTGTAGTGCCTGATAAATAAGCTCGCGGGTTGTTTCATCGGTGCCGTTCAATTGATAGATCGGCGCGGTCTTAGCATGGTCTGGTGAAGAGGGCGAGCCTGGCGTTTTGCCCTGGGGCGTGGCCACCTGCGTCAGCGACAGGCGGATTTGCAGCGAGCCAAATGCATTGACTGGCGCATCGTCCGTATCATCATCGTAACTGCTGGCTTCAGGTACCAGGCGTAAGGTGCCACCCGCCAGCGACTGAAGGAGTTTAAGCAGCGGCTGGGGGAAAATAAACAGCGTGCGCAGGGCGTCCGGGCTCTGCCAGGCCAGGCTGTTTTTCAGTTGATACCCGAGCGGGGCCGCGATAGCGCCGGGCAAGGGTTGAATCAGCAATGTACCGGGGGCGACCGGCGCGGGTGACGCAGGTGCGGCGTCAAAAATCCAGTGAGGGTCGGGGTTATCCGGTAACGCGGCAGGCACCGTAAACTGAGCTGTGGCGTTCTGTGGGCTTCCATTCCCAAAACGTAACCAGTCGACCTCCAGGCCGGGAGTGAAGCTGAGCGTGGCCTGCGCATCTTGCGGGCTGCCGCTGACGGCAAACTGTTGCCCGGAAAGAACATACAGCGAAGAGGTTGGCAGACTGGTTATGTTGTCTGGCGTTACTATGGGCGGAATGTGAGACGGATCGGGAAGTTGCAGGCCGGACATCAAATAGCGTGAACCAAACCCGGCGATGCTCCAGTACGCCAGTTTGTCGAGCAGTTCGCTAAGTTCTTTTGTGGGATTATCTGTGAGCCAGGCGAGATCCTGCGCATCCTGAGTGATTAGCGGATTTTGCGCATCCATCCCGGCCAATGTCGCACGTTTGGCCCAGCGGCGGAGTGCGGTATCCTGCTGCTTTTCGTACTGCTTTGCATCTTCAATCAGGGTCGAGAGGGTGTAGCGCGCAATCATCAGGAAATAATCGCCGAACAAATAGCTGGCCATACTTGGGCCGTCGGGCGGGGTATCTGATGCCCGCAGGCTGGCCTTCTGCTTGCCATCCGGGACGGATGGTCCTACCAGGCCGACATTATCAAAATAGATTTTTACCGCTTCCGTGTAGTTATTCGGGGTCAGATTGAAGCGGGAGAAATCAATGTCTATGCCGCTGGCCTGCAGATGCAATGCGTCAAACATTGGCAGCATAGCCGCCGTATCAAAGGGCGCTTCTCCGGAACCCAGCCCGCGGAGGACAAAGCGCAGGCTAGAGGCAAAAAAGGCGTTCAGTTTGTCAAGGAACCCATTCCTGCCGCCAAACTCCGGGCCAGGCTGCGCACTGCCGTTACCGAGCATATCGGCCACCTGTTGCAGCGTGACTGACAGCGGCCGATCTCCGCCGTTATCCGGCGCGAAAGTCAGCAGCCACTTCACCAGGCGAATGATCATCTCTTCGTAACCGCTGGCGATCGCGGGAGAAGCCAGCGGTGGCTGGTCTGGCGAAGGGCAATCCATCACCAGCGTGGCAATCAGATTGACGACGGGCGGGTGTTGCGCCTGCCACACAACAGTAGGCTGTAAAACAAAAATTACCTCAAGCTCAACCTGCGTTATGTCATCGGCCTGCCAGCGCATCCACGGCGCCGGTGTGGCACGAAAGCGCGGAGGTTCCCGGACGTCGTGCAGCGGGCGAAGCGTATCGATCAGTTGGGAACGTTGCAGCGCGGCCAGAGATTTAGCACGTGAGAACAACGCCTGCCATTCCTGCGAGTTGTTTGATAATGGACTTAGTCCTGGCGCAAGAGGACCGTTGAGCGAGGCAGGAGAGCCTTTGCCGATATGAAACGTGTGATGGACAGTTGTGTGGAAAGAAAGATGGATAGTAAAGAACACTACTTTCAGCGATATGCTGACTTTTACCGAAGCGGCAATCGGGATTATCGTTTGATAACCGCATTCAAAGGCAACGCCAGCGCTGACGCTGAAACTGACCAGAACAGAGGCTTTGATGATAGCCAAATCGACACAGCCCTGCAGCACGACGGAAATCGATGCGCTGCCGGCGAACCAGTAGTGATCCGGCTTATTGGCTATCGAGCTACCGCTGGCTTTCCATGCCAGCAGACCCTGGAAACTGGCTGAGAGATTGACTTCCAGGCTGGCGCTGAGAGGCCCGGCATTGATACTGATCCCGGCCGTGACCGCGACGCCGATACCAAATTCAAGGATAGGGTTGTAGTTGACGCTTGGCAGCGCGCCGGGGTTATCGCCACTGCGTAATTTGGCAAAATAGAACCCGGCCCAGCCGGTAAGAATATCGAAGGAAACGCCTATCGCGTTATTCGGCGTGACCGGCCAGCCGACGTTAATGCGAAAGTCGCCATTGGTATAAATCCAGGCGGAAAAACCGGGCAGGATGAGAATAAATCCCTCCAGCGGAATCCGTCTCATACCATAAGGCAGGCTCAGCGCACCGTAGTAGACCCCCAGATTAGGCCCCAGTTTTTGGTAGAGGATTTCAAACAGCAGGCCGCTGAAAAACGACGGCGGGCTGGTCATCGGAATGCTAATTTCGAGGCCGTACATCGCGGGATCGTTAAACAGCATCCGCAGGCGCAGTTCGCGCAAACGCATATCCGCTGCGATAAACCAATCGCGATCCGGTTGGTAAAATGTTTTTGCCAGCTCGGTAATAATGGTTTCAGGATCGCTACCCACCAGTTGGGTTTCCAACTGATTAAAAATGATCTCCATCGGGTTGCCGCTGGCAGGAAGCTTCACCGTAGGACCAATTCGCTGGCCAATCCCAAGATAGTTCAACTCGAACGAGGAGATAGAGTTCTGGGCGGGCAACGGGAAGGGGAAATTCACCAGTTGCTCTTTGCTTTTTTCTGGTGTCGGGCTGCCCGTTGCGAGCAGTGTATTACCGCTGCTGACCGTGGTTTTGATGCGTGCTTTTACCGTCAGGCCGTCGCCTGCGCCGTCATAGCCGATCATCAGGCCGAGAATCGTTATATCCGGTTCAATCGTGATGTCAAAAGGTCCTGCGTTGTAGTGAGTGCCGAGGTGCAGTTCTTCTGCAAGCGTGAGCTGTAAAAACGAGCTTGTATTGCCAGTGTTGCGATCTGGTGTGACCCACAGCGAGGGAATAATCCCCACGCGCATTATCTGCTGCCATGGTCCTGGGGGGATCTCTGGCAAGCCCGTTCCAATCACTGTTTTCAACTGACTACTGAACAGATCCCAAATATCATTCAGGCAGATAGGCTCGACGGTACTAAGCGAAAACGAGACCGGCCCGCCAGCCACCCGCAGTGCGACGTCCATAGGCACCTTAAAGGCGCTCCCTGTAATTTTTAGAATGATATCAGTCATGATCGGCCCATCAGTGAGTGGATGTGGGGATTAGATTCTCTGCAAGTCAGAACGACCAAACCTCGGCTTACGGGCTAGTCGGCACAGTTTCTACTGAACCGATTTCCACGCCGATGGTCTCCAGGCTCAACACATTGAGGATGTTGATGGGAGTCTGGGGCGTCATGGTGACGCCAAAGCGGTACTCGCCGCTGGCAGTATTGACCGACAGCACGGTTATCGTGATGGCGGCAGCCAGAATGCCGTTTAGCGCATCTTTGATGTTTTTGATGACCAGCGGCGAGTCCGGGAGCTTGTTGATCATATCCCCCAGATCCTTCGAGGTCAGCGGCACGCCAAAGGTGTCTTTTAGCCAGTCGAGAAAGTTATTGATACTGCCCAGCGTCACCGGCTGCGCGAGCTGGAAGTTAATCCCTTTCTTGACGTTATCGATATCCTGGCTGCTGATCGCCACCGACTGCCCGTTGATAAGAAAGGAGCTGCTGATCGCTACCGTAATAGGATTTGTGGGAGGAGAACCCACCACCGCCAATCTAGTCATCTTGCGTTCCTCTTGTGGTTGAAGGGGTACTGCCGGTTGTATCGGACTGGCGAATGACAATCCGAATCTGAGTCACGGTAAAACGGCTGCCTGAAAGCGGCTGCCAGTCGCCCTCGACGTCAATGCTTTGCGGTAGCGGCGCGTCATCGGGCAATTTATTGACTGCTTTTTGCCATAGGGCGACCACCGAACGGCTCCAGCCAGCCAGCGGCAACAGCGGTAAAGCGAGGCCGTATTTCTGGTTTAACCAACTCATCACGTCGTTGACGACGTGGGATGTTAACTTCATCGCTGCCTCCTTCTTTCCACTCATGGGCTTTTTTTCTGCGGCTGCGCACTGAGAAACCAGGCCAGATTATTGGTATTGGTTGCGACTTTTTGTCCCGGCGTTACGGCCCCAGCGAACACCAGAAAATCAATCAGTACGCCAGGTGGGAAGCGATAGCCGAAGACGCTGAGCTGAATGTTATTGAACAGAAAGGCGTACACCGTCTGCTGTTTATCTTTGAGATCCACTTTCAACAGATTTGCTGCACCGAACGTGGTCTTCAGGATCCCTTCGAGTTCGAAACCGCCTGCACCTGCCGAGAGCTGTGGGAGTTGAACAAACAACGCAGCCGCGTCGTTATCCGGCACCGTCGCTGAAGGCCCCCAGCCAAGGATGACCTTGGCGTTAAGACGGGCGTTGGCCCCTAGCGCGCCCAATGAGCCGAGCTGCATGTCATATTCCAGGCCATATCGAGCGGAGCTGGTGGCGTAGGAGACCGGCAGGGTGGCGGCGGGTCGCGGTGGCTCGGGTGAAGCGGGAGGTGGCAATGCGCCAGCAGTGGGCAGATGGCCTTCCAGTTGCAGAATATTGACGGTTGTCGCCCCCAGCGCGCTGGCGTTGAGCGGCTTGCCGTCGGTTGCGCTCAGGAAACGCGAAAACTTTAGCGGGATGCTGTAAAGCAGGCTGTCGGGGCGGATAGCCTCATTTTTTGGCTGCACGTTCAGCGTGCTCATATCCAGGGTGACTTTTTTACTGTCAGAAATACAGTTGCCGGCAGCATCTAGCGTGAACTCAATGTGGGTTGTCAGTCCCGAAATAGGCAGGCCGGTGTTCTCCTGCCCGTAGGAAAAAAGATCCAGTTCACCGCTGATGGGGAAGGGGGTGGCGTTGAACCACAATTGCCCGCCAAGCGCAAACTGAGCTTTGACGCATGTCCCCATGGTCGGACTGCCGCTCGGCGTGCTGCTCACCGGTACCAGCGAGGCATTGTCAAACCGGATAGTTTTCACCACGTAGGTGGCGTCATTACTGGCTGGAACGATGTCGTAGATAAAGCCATTATCACTGGTAAACACCACCCTGCCGACGCCGTCACTGGTGGTCTGGTATTTCCCTTTAATGCTCAGTGTATTAGGGTTGCTCGCCGTCGCAGGCGAGGGGTGAGAGCGCAAGGCAACATTGCGGCTGAACAGTTGGTTCAGCGTCAAACCTACGGTGGTATTGAATTGTGCTACAGCCGAGTGGCTGAACACGACAATTAACGTTTCCACTTCATAGTCAACCACCTCCTGTTGCACCGCAGGGCTGGGTGGCGAGCTGTTTTCGTCATAAAAAATCACGCCAAAAAGCGATGACTTTTTGATATCCAGCTGGGCAGGAGATGCGCGGTGATCAAACATATTGCCCTGGATACCAACATGGTGGGCTCTCAGACCCCCGTTGATACCGCCGAGCAGCATTTGCAGGTCTGGCGGCATTCCGTTGCCATTGATGGCCGCGTTGAAAAACAGCACGCCGGTCCAGGCACAGTCATTCACTATGCGGTTGAAGTTTTCAAACGGGTTGTCTGGCGCATGAGCCTGGCTGCGGGCGAAGTCGATGGCCTCTATTAACGAGCCTGACACTTTGGCGGGGTCAGTGTTGTAACGTTGCGCGCCGGTCCACAGCGTGTGTTGTTGACACAGCTCTGCCAGCGTGGCGGTGGTGTTGAATTTAAACACCATAATCGTTTGATGCTCAGAGGTGCTGGGATCCTGTTCGCCAAAGCCCATATTGAACTGGAAGCCGCCGAGCCATGTCGTGCTGTCAAAAGCCCAGTCATCTCCCGGCACGGTGACGACATAAAAGAGCTGATTTTGCGTCAGGGTCAATGCCAGGTCGGTTGGCACGCGTGACGGTGAACCTTTCGATGAAAAACGCAGGAAGCTCTGTGGCTCAGGCGGGCTGGCGGCAGAGTGAGCCTCTTCCATTGACAGCGTCAGGCTGCGCAAGCTGCCCTGTTCATCGATATTAAATAATAAGCTTTGTGGCGTGGTGGCGCTGCGTAATCCTGGGTCGGCTTCGGTTGTGTTTTGCGGCATGAAAATCGGCCCGCCAGACTGTTCAGTTAGCATTCCGTGGCGCACGGCGCCGATGACCGTCGCCTCAAAACGCATAAGATCGGTTCCGCTCCCGGCCAGGCTTTCATCAAGTCCGCCATAGGGAACCCAGGGGAATAGCACGCTGGTGGTGAATGTTTCCAGCAGGACATCAATAGCTATTGGAAATGCGGCCCCGGCAATATCACCGAAAAAAGGGGCGGAAGCTGGCTGGCCGTAATATCGCGCCTCGGCGGGCAGGGAATACCACTGCGCCCACGAGGTTGTATAGGTCGCGTCGAGAATATCCCTGGCATCATGGGCGAGAGCATCCGGCGTGAGCTGGAGCGAAAAGGCCCCCGCTCGTGCAGGTTGATCGGCCACAAATCGAAGGATGTCGTCGCTGTTAATGCGAAAATATTCGCGGGTAAACAGCCCAGGCATGACCTGTAACGTGATGGTGGTTGACGGGGACTGGACTCGTGTCACCCGGTAATCACCGATCGGAGAGAGATAGAGTTCTCCGGGGGAAGGGGGGGATGAGACGACAGGGCGCCATGAGAATGCAAATCCTGCCCCGACGGTATCGGGGGCGGGTGTCTCCGAGGCCCACGGATCGACAGGCTGAAACCGCAGCGTTGCCCCGTCGTTGGCGTAGAAATAATCAGATTTCAGCAGAGAGGCCTGGTTTTGCCAGCTGATTTTTCCGATCCTCCCCGTCGTGTCGAGTTGAAAGCGTGTGGCGCTGGTCTGGCGTGGCAGCAGCGGATTAAGCCAGATCTCAAACGCGCAGTAACTTCCGGGCTGGAACGGCGTGGGGTCGTAGAGTGGATAAGCAAGCGTCTTATTCAGTTGCGTACCGGGTACGTAATGAAAATCCCCGCCAAAGTTGCTCAGCAATTGTGGGATGTTTAAGCCCACGGAGAAATTAAAGCTGCCGGCCGCGGGGCCATCCAGCCAGATATTGACCAACCAGCCTTCGCTACGGTAGCCCAGTGTCTGGGGGACCTGATAATACTGCAGGCCAATCAGATCGGCATCGCCGGGGTTACTGGTGCTCAACTGCAGCGACGGATAGCCGTTCTCGACGATCAACGCCAGCGGTAATCCGCTCTGCATGGTCAGGGATAAGCCTGACCAATTAAACTGAGATTCGTTAGTGACGACATCGAGTTGCCCCACTTTTTGTGAGTAAATGCAGGGGAGAGCGGCCGTGATGGCGTCCTGTTGGGTCAACCATAGGATATTGTGCGCCACGACAGATGAACCTGACAGCGGAGGAAACCCTTTTCGTGCGGCACGAATAAAGGCTGGGGCCTGCTGCGGGTTAATGGTCTGCGGAGTGAAAAAATACCAGCCTGAAATTGAGTCCCAACTGCTTTGTAAGGTCACCTCCGGGGCGCTTGCCGCTGCCGTTTTCTTTTTTCGTGTTTTTGCAAGCGAACTGCCGCTAGTGGCCGTCAAAAAATAAACCCACAGCGGGCTGCCGTTGGCTTCTGACGATCCCGGCGCAGCAATCAAATAAAGCCCAGGATATATCTCAGGTAAGGGGCTGGTGACGCTCGACATAAATGGCAAGCTCCTCAAGTGTTGCTATGTGTAGGGAAAAAATTACGGTAAGCTAATAGCTTTAATATATTTCCCGGCATTGCATACTACTGCGCCGAGATGACTCGCGTCTTTCCAGTAAAGATATATTTGTATTGAGATGGCACTAACGTCTTCTGGAATGTCAATATTCACAGTTCCTGCATATTGCGAGCCGCTGCTTGCAGGATACATTGTCAATATATTATTGCCCAATCCTAATCCGCCTTTGGGTGGGTTAAGTTGATTGTAAAAAGCAGGGTAATTAGCAGGGGGCAACGGTATCCATTGAAAACTACCGCTGGTGTTGGGCAGTTTTATAAAATCGCCATTATTAATGCTGAACATTAACGACACGCCGCTGGTGTTGAATGTATAAACATTTGCCATGCCCCCCCCCTTTTACTGCATTCAGTTACTGAGGTGTTTACGCCTGAATGAATATTATTCAGGCGTGGTGTTTTCGGCGTAAATGATTAATCTAGGGCTGTGCTTTCAGGTGGTTAATTTGTTAAAAATAATATTAATTTAATGAATGCACTGAGTTTATGCGAGGTTAGCTGGAGATACCTGGATAAACTGGCCGCCATTCAGTGCTGCGAAAGCGACATTTTCGGCGTCTTTCCAGAACAGATACAGCTGCAGTGAACTGACCGTAACTTCGGTCGGAATATTGAGGGTGAAGTTGGCGCTGTGGCTCGGCCCGGAGGTCGATGGGTAGAGGGTAATCGTGTTCGGGCCAAGGCCTAGCTGGCCGTTGCCAGGGTTGATATTATTGACAAACGGAGGCTGAGTCGAGGGAACACTTGGCACCCAGGTGGTACTGTCTGCCGGGTTTACGGACAGGAAATTGCCATTGTTTACGCTTACTGAAATGGCGACACCTGATGCATTGAAAATATATGCGTTTGACATGAGATAATTACCTTGCTATCAGCGGTTGAGTGTTGATCCGGGCGCGCCTTTCTGCGCCGTAGTTTATATTTACTACAACATGAGAAAATATATTTAATCAGGCTTAAACTTCACACTGAACAGGCCATTGACTAACTAGGATTAATCCCAATTAGTCAACATAAGTAAAAACTATAGGAGTAAAAATTATTTTTGCAAAATAAATTACAAATTAATTTTTATCTGACTGCCTGCTGGATGAGAGGGGGATGTCATCTTGTTGTTTTCTAATGGATACTGAATGGCAGAGACGGCAGTTAATAATGTGCTTGTGATTGCCCTGGTGATGATTACCGCCTGGAAAGGTTGTCCATCCTGCAGAACAATAGCCGCAACACTGGTAGCATCTTTCCAGAAAAGATAGAGTTGTATTGAGTTTATAGGAATATTTTCGGGGATAGTTATTGTGCAGATTCCTGCCGTGGCTGGACCGGAAGTTGATGAATAAGCTGTTATTATATTGTCACCCAGCTTCAATTGCCCGGTGGTGGCCGTGGTATTGTTAACAAAAGTGGGCGGGGTAGCGGCTTGACCCGCCTGCCATGAAACTTGAGTAGCAGCATTTACTGTAAAAAAACTGCCATTATTAAGGCTGACATAAATATCTGATTTACTTGCATTAAAAACCTCCACCTGCCCCATAATGCTGTCTCCTGAATGAGTTAATGGAAATTAGCGGTTTAATAAGATGCTTTCTGCTACGTAAAATAATTCCAACAGGTTACTTATTTTATCATATGAGTGGTTTGGTGCTTTTCATGACTGAATCAGTAATATTTTACCATAAATCCTGAATTTCGAAAAAAAAAGGTGGTGCCCATGATTATTCCGCGTATTTTTCTGATGATAAGTATGTCTCTCAATGACCTTAAGAAGATACTTTTGAATCATTTATCGTAACAGGGGGCGACCTACCTCAGACTCCTAATGATTTCATACAGATTAATCATGTTCCATTAAAAATGAAAATCTATTCTGGTGATCAGAATTTACTGTTTGTATAGGAATAAAAAGAAATAAAGTTCATGCTGAAGTGGCTACTGATACCAGCTTTAATTTCGCTGGCATCAGGGGCTTATGCTCAACAAAGCACTGGGAGTGTCATAATTGAACAACAACCCCGAACCTATCATATTGATATACCATCCGGAGCAGTTCCCGGGGATGGGTATCTGATCCGACCCATCATAGTGGACACGCGACTAAGTGAGTAAACTCTCAACCAGCGGTGATTACTCATGACAAAACCAGCATCAACCAGCAAAACGGCCCGTAAACAGTACACACCCGAATATCCGCGATGAAGCCCTGAAACTCGCTGAACGCATCGGTGTCGCTGCCGCTGCCCGTAAACTCAGCCTGTATGAATCGCAGCTCTATGCCTGGCGCAGCAAGCTAAAGAATGCCCATTCTTCTTCCGAACGTGAGCAGGAAATGTCTGTTGAAATCGCCCGCCTTAAGCGGCAACTGGCTGAACGGGATGAAGAACTGGCCATGCTACAAAAGGCCGCGGCATACTTCGCAAAGCGCCTGAAATGAAAAATCCACGCAATTGCGTGGATTTTAGAGGATTTTGTGAGTTTCATGAGATTTTCTGACACCGCATGAGACGTTGAACCGTAATCTTATTGTTATATTATTGATATTTAACATTTTTATTTTTATTAACTAATCTTGTACTCACATTCGTACTCACTTTGGCTGATGCTACCAGCTGAGGCCAGTTATCACAGCTACAGCCAATTCTTGTTCACCCGGATTGTGTGGTACGACTTTTCTTTATCAATGAATTGTTTTGATGGGATTGTCGAGTATTCAATAAGTGGAAGTGTAGTTGTAAGCACTTTCACAGGAATATATCTTATTTGACAGAGAGATTTTTGCTGGTAACGGGCATTTCGAACGCGATTGATACGTCAATCGATGGAGAGCCCGGCCAGAGTCCTTTCAATGACCAGCAGGCAAAGATTTCTGATAATTTTAGCCAAAGAAGGGTAATGTGATGTCAGATATTAATCCACAGGATGCTGCACATATTTTCCCCCAAGATCGGGAAGCGCTGTATCACTTGGTCTGGCGTGAGCCTGCGGAGCGTATAGCTGCCCTGTATGGCATTAGTACGGATTTACTGGCGAAACAATGCAGTGAAATGCGTATACCCAGGCCGCTTGCGGGTTACTGGAAAGCGCTGGCGAAAGGGGTTGCACCTGCAATCCCCGAGCTACCAGCTCTGAAAAAGGATAAGGTGGTGAAGGCGCTTGAGAATAGCAACCCACCAGTGCAACCTTCCACCACTGCGTTACCAAAACCAGTACTTTCCGTAACCCGAAAGCAAGCTCCTGTTACAGGGAATGGCTATGGGTTAATAAATGATCTTAAAACGTATCTGCCGGCCTCCTCGGTTACAGAAGATGGCTATTACAAGCCTACGAAAAAGAAATTATTGGATCTCAACGTTTCTGATACGGGATTTGATAGTGCGATAGAGTTCCTGAGTAGATTCTTTGATGCCCTGGGAAATAAGGGATACCGGGTTACGTTGGATGCACCGGGAGAAAGGCTACATCGTGCGGATATTGATATTAAGGAAGATTCGAAAGAGGGTGGGTATCGCAGGGGCAATCTATGGCGGCCTTATACGCCAAGTATTATTTGTATTGAGGATATGTACTTTGCGTTTAGTCTTGCTGAAATGACGGAGTATGTTCCAGCGAAAAAAGTCAAGAATCGCTATGTACGTGACGAACAGATGGGGAGATGGATACGGGGAAGAAATAGTGAACCTTTTCTTCACGTATCGAAACATACCTTGCCTACTGGGCGATTTCTGTTGCAGCTTTACTCACCTTATACTTCCGCAAAATGGTTACTTCAGTTCCGGCAGACAAAACAATGTGGATTAATTAGTCAGATCCCTAAGATGATTTCGGCAATGCAACAGGCTGTTCCGTTAATTTCAAAGCAACTAGAACAGGCCAGAATTGAAGCTGAGGAGTGGCGCATTCAGCGTGAGCGGGAACAAGCCATTTACTTGGAAAAGAAGCGGATAGAGCAGGCGGAGGAAGCGCGTAATGCCAGTCGTACTGAGCTGAAATCCATTATTGCCCAGTGGGCAGAAGACAAACGGCTGGAGCAGTTTTTTTACGAAGCAGAGATGGATGCAGCAATGCTTGATAACCAGCAGAAGATACAGGTCATGGAACGCCTGCAACTTGCCCGTCAGTTCCTGTCTGACGATACGGCAATTGAGCGGTTGTTGAAGTGGAAAACACCAGGAGAGTGGTTAAACAAAGGATGAGTCTATTTCCTCGTCACGGTGTTAAATTAATGTGGATTGAACCTGATAACCCAAAGCCGACATTTGGCCCGGATCGGCCAACTTAGCTCTGAGATACTTCGAATATTCTACAGAACTTTTTCTTACTAGAAATCAACTTGGGTCAAATCCGAGTTCGTGGGCAAGTTTATTTGAGTCAGTTATGAAGGCAAATACTGGCCAAGCCTTAGGATTTTCATTAACAGCAAGATTGTATTCAGCTTCACTTGCAGGAATGCGATTGTCGATCAGAAAATAACCGATTAGCGGTTTGCGAAGCGCGAACCGTTTGGTGATTCCATCCTGATCCAACTCATAATCGATCACGATTAATGCCTGCTGATCTTGGCTGAGGTGTGGATTAGGCCTCAGCTCAAGTTCGATCATCTGCTCCCACTCAGTATCAGGATTAGGTGGGACACCTCTACAACGTTCAAAGGCAGGTGCATTATCGCCCCAGTTCTGCGTGTTTTTCGAGAGTTTAACTACTTTTGGGGTGTTTTTGAAACGACCAATGAGAAAATCGCGATACGCCATATTATCCCAACAAAAAGCGCGTACGTGGTAACGGTTATTAACGAACGCGATAGCCGTGGGTGTTAGCCGTCGGCTACGTCCTTTAGGTGAATTCATTGTTGCTACTACAGCTTCAATAGACTGCTGGTGCTCAATGGCCGAGAGTAATCGTGCCAGAACACGCAAATTATGATGGCGTAACAGCATGGGCATTTCAGTGGTGTGTGCAGTTATGGGCGGCGCGAACTCTTCAATGGCCTGCCACTGCAAATCTGCCTTGGATAATAACACCGGCTCAAACCCGTCAGTAGGTTGATAGTAGGGAATACCCAACTGATATGGCTTTAGCGCCTTAGGCGAGAGTTGCTGGTAAAGCTTTATATCTTTCTGAGCCTGAGGGCGTGAGATACCAAAGGTTTCCATCAGCATGGTCGTTGTTAGCCGACGCTCCCAGAGCAACTGACGCTCAATGTAACACAAACGCAGCCACTGAGGGTGCGAGTATGCCCCAGTCTCTAGCCGCTTACTGGCTAAATCCGTTACGGAGACTGTTTGCGTGTCTGATGCGATCGCGGGTTTCATGTACTGTGAGTACTGCATATAGTGGCCCTTCTAATATCTTAAATGTGCAGACATCCGAAAGTATAAGTTGGCACTGTATAAATATCTACTACCATTACTTAATAATGGGGTGTATAAAATATACATATAGCTATGTTGTACTTTCAGGTGAACTCAAAAAGTAACGAAAGAGCGTAGGACGATTCCGTGAGCTTTAACACACTCAATACCAATCTGTTTAAACCGATCTCGGGCGAGAATGGACGATCGATGCTTGCGTTATTAGTCGATCTCGATACTTTCTTGGATCCGACACAACTGGTAGATGAACCTACGCCGCAACAGGTACGGGTCTTTCTACGAGACTATATCGCCAATAAGAATTTGAGCCTTGAGATAGCGTCGGTTGAGTCAACGATAGGAAATCCCGCTCTGGAACATTATGTCTATAACCGGTTGCGAGATACGGGGTGGATTCGAGAAGAGCAGGAGAGCGGGTATCGATACGTCGTCTGGATGGCGCAAGATGCTCGTAGGCTGTTGAACTTCCTTGGCAATATGAGTGCTGAGCATCCCTCGTTAGGTGTGGTGTGTCTGGCGGTACGCTCGAACCTTTCTGAAGTGGTTAAAGACCCAACCAACGGATCGTTAGTGCGCAAAGCGGCTGATGACATGGAGGATTTCTTAAATCGACTCAGAGCTCTCGTGGGCAATATCCGCGAAATCCACCATGCAATTAGCGGTGGTTCCGTCCAAGGTAGTGGCCATTTCACTTTTTACTTTGAAGAATACTTGGCCGAACTCTTCCTACCCAATATTGAGAAACTCTCCCTGAAAGGAAACCCCAACCTTCATGCCAGTAAAATTCGTAAGCTAGTTAGCGATATCCGTTTCAGCTCAGAGCGCCTGGAAGCATGCGCTAGAGCCTATAAGCGTGATGATATTTCTAATCCTTCGGTTCAGCTTGTGGAAGCAGATCTAGATCGATTGAGCAAAGCGTTTGACGGAATTGCTCCACTGTTCAAGAAAACGCAGGACTATGCTCGTCGTATAACCCGGCAGATGTATGAGAAGATCAAGTATACCGTGCATACCCCAAGTAATATGGGGCAACAGATTCAGGCGCTGCTTGAGCGCATCGGGAGTGAAGCCTTGTTAGGCTCATTACCTAGCCCGTTGATAGGTGAAGAACTCCTTGCTGATTGCCGGTTGGCCACACCCAAGGCAAAGTCAATACTGCCTGTTCCGACGGTGCGCAGACAGCCAAAACCGTTGTGGGAAAAACGGGCATACAACCAGCTCAAGCAAGAACATATCAGTTTCCAGAAATGCGACCCTACACGTGTTGCCAACTTCATTGAATCGAATCTTGGAGAGCGAGTACAGATGACCACGGATGATCTTAGGATCGATACCGCTGATGACATGATGGCAGCGCTTCATTTGCGCCTTTTGGCACAAGGCATATCGAAAACTCATCCACTTTTTTCTCTGCAGTCCATGTACTGCGTTGAGTTCGATGAAGGGGAGTGGACGGACCTTAAACAGATGGCCGGTCGTCGCATCATAATTCGTCGGATCGTCACTATGGAGAAACGCACACATGACCAGTGAAATTGTGCTCAGAGAGTTGAAAGATATCGAGGCCAAGACATCTGCTGACTATGCCGATAGCTTACGTAACACGGCAGCATACCTACTGCAGAAGCAATGGGTATGGAAGGGAAAACGCGGCCAAAAAGAGCACTTCAAGTTGTGTGAGGATAATCTGGCTTATTTTAACAAGCTTTTTGATGGGTTGGATATGGGGTGGTACTACGATCGTAACTTCGGTTATGCGGGGATTTTACCGCGTGGTTCTGGTAAGCAACTGGATATCACCTCTACGCTGTTCCTGCTCATTCTACGGAAAATGTATGACGCTGAAGCGTCGATGGGACGTACGGAGCTTGGGTGTGTAACACCGCCAACGGTCGAGCTTCTTAATCAGTACGAACATGTCAGGGGGGAGATGCCCCCCATAACAGAAACCAATAATGCCCTGGAGAACCTAAGGAAGAAGGGAATTATTGAACTCGGAATTAAAGACCCCGATACCAAACTCCACGAGTTGACCGTTCTCCCTAATATTACCCGTGTGGTCGATCAAACCTATGTGGGCATGCTTAACCGCTTTATGGATAGTTACACACCTGAATCTGCGTCTGGCGAAGCGGTTTTCGAAGGAACTGATGATCTTGAGACACTGGAGGTCTACGATGACAGTGCAGAATAACCCCATACAAGCACATATTCTTCATAATGTGGTGTTGGCGCAGTGGTATCTGTTTGAACTGGAGACGATCCATCTCAATGCTCCAGCCACGCTAGTATCAGGCGAAAACGGAGCGGGAAAAACAACGATTTTTGATGCGATCCAGTTTGTTCTGATGGGGGGGGATCAACGTAAAACCCGCTACAACTCTGCCTCTGAAACCAAAACCTCTGGGCGTTCTGCGCGTAGTTATGCGCTGGGCGAGTTCAAAGAAAACGATGCAAAGAGTTGCCAACGTGAGAATGCCAATACTTACATTTTCTTAAACTGGTACGATAATCATCAATGTCCTTACGCTTTTGGACTGTCTGTTTATGCCAACAGCCAGTCACCAAACATTGAGACCCGCGGGCATATCATTAAAGGCCGCCACATTACTGAAGCTGATTTACTGTCCGGGGATGACGCCTTTCTACCATGGCGTGACTTTGTTGACCGCATGAAACAGGATGCCAAAGAGCGTCATGGTGCGATGAGCTATGAGTTGCTTGACAGTGCGCGGACGATACGTGAAAAAATGGCTGAGGCGATGTCGGTTAATCAGACGCGCAGCGCCAAAATTGAACCTGATTTATTGGTTAAGACATTATCAAATGCGTTACAACTGAAAATGGACAGCCCGATTGATCCATTTATCAGGGACTTTATTCTTCCTCCCGACCTCATTGAAACCTATCAATTGCGCGAAGATCTTCTTGAGCACCAGCGTATTGAGGCGGAAATCGCACGTGCCGAGAGCCACAAAAATGCGCGCGAGTTACTGATTGCCGAAGCGAAGAAGCTTACCCGGCATTACGCCAATGCCCACCATGCTCTTTGGGTTTCGCAAGAGGCCGATACTGTTCGGCTCAATGAAGAACTTGGCCGCACAGAAGATGCTCAAATAGCTGCGCAAGAGCGCCAGACAGCAGCTAAACGCACCATTGACAGAGAAGAGCCACGACTGCCGGAGCTGAAACAATGTCGTGATGATGCCCTGATCGCGTGGCAAAATTCTGATGCTGCAAGTCTGAGTAGAGCCGTTGATGCTGCAAAAAGCGCCGTTTCTAAATCCACAAACAGTCTTACCAACCGAATATTTTCACTGCAAAATGCTGTGCGTGAAGTTATCCGTCAACGATTTCCTGACACGCTGGGTATCCAGAGTTTCGAGCTATTAGCCCGGCACTGGGCGACATCCGTGGACATTCTCAATCGGGCAGGCATTGAGAGCCTCTCAGCATCGGAACATGAGAATACGCTTAAGGTAACCGATAAACTTAAAAGCGCAAAAAAATTACTGGACGAGATAGCTGAACGTATAGAAGTGGCTGATAAAAATGTGAGCCACGACTTAACACAAACCATGCATGAATGTAAGGCCTTGCAGGTGCGTATTGAACGGCTGAGAAAGGGACTTTCGGACATCAATCCGGCGACGGCTAAGGTCATCGAATTACTCAAACAAGAGAGAATAGAATCCATGCCCGTCTGTGACCTCTGTGAGATCGCTGATAGAGACTGGCAAGAAGCAGTGGAGTCGTACTTGGGTCCGAATCGCGAAGCACTGGTGGTGAGTGTACGTGATTTTGACCATGCATTGGAAGTGTACGAAGTTGCACAGAAGCGAGAGCCGCAACTCAAACGAGTACGCATGATTAACCCTGATCATGCTTTAGCCGCCAACAAAGCGCCCACTGAAAGAATGGTTTCAAAGCTGATCGAAACCAGCGATCCGATCGCTCGTGGTTTTATGAACATCATTCTGGATAGAACTAAGATGGCGGCAACGCGCGATGAACTACGAAGAGAGCGCAAAGCGCTAATGGCATCAGGCCTTGCGACCGGTAGTGGAACGGTGGGCGGTACCGCTCATATTCGCGGGTTATTGATGGGGAAACAGGCTAAAGCTGAGCAGCTTAAGCTCCTGGAGCATGAACGGGATGTGCTCGCACAACGGCTCTCTGGCGTTGAGAGATCAGCACAAACGCTGAGCAGGCTTAACCGCAACTGGGCTGGGCTATCTACATCTATTGTGGAGGGCTCATCGTCCGTACGGGAAAATAGTATCCGCCTGATGCAAGATAAAAAAGCATTGTCTGCCGCTCAGGAACAGTTGAAACCGCTGACATCGAAAGATGAACAGCTCAAAGCCGCAAAGGCGCAGGCTGACGACAATTATGAAGCATGTAATACGGCGATCATCAATGCCACGGCCGAACAAAAGAACGCTATTGCAACGTTAAATAACTTGAACACCGAGATTGAAAGCCTCTCAAAAAATAGGGACGAGGCAGAACGAATCCGCAGTGAAACAGAAAAATCTCCTATACACAATACCGCCAAAGCAGATGAACGCTGGCAAACTTATGAGCAGAAGTTTGGGGGCGAAGAAGGATGCTATTCCCTGATTCGAAACAAAGCCCAGAATGAGGCTCAGGTTGAACGGGAGAAGGCGCTCAATACACGTGGAGATCTGTATTACAAGGTCGTTAGATTCACGACAGACTTTGCAGAGGATATAGCGAATCGTCAGGCGCTTCTTGAAGCCGCAAAAACTGATAACGTGAATACAGAGGCGTACCACTTTATTGAGGCAGATTGTACGGAATGGGTTGAGCGTATCCTGGCAGCACAGCTTTTAGTGCATCGTCAGGCGGCCCGGGAAGCTGCTGAACAGATGGAAAAAAACTTTCGAGGCATCATAGTAGGGGAGCTTCAAAGCCGCTTTGAGCAGATGAGATATACCTTCAATCAACTCAATAACTTGCTCAAGAAAGTCCCGTTTCACGACCACATCTACAGCTTCCACTTCAAGGTTCGCGAGATAGAGAGCTTGCGCACCGTCTACGAGTACATTACGACTGCAGATAGAGAAGAGACCGAGTTAGTTGGGACAATGTTCGAAACAGTATCAGAACATCCTGCTATAGACCTGTTGAAAGAGGCATTGCTCAGTGGTGACGATCTAATTAATGAGATCAGTGATTATCGCAGTTTCTTCACCTATGACATGAAGATGCGTAACCCTGACACCGGGACTGAGCGCAGCGTGGCAGATATGCAAAGCACAGGTTCAGGCGGAGAGCAACAAACACCAGCGTATATTGCGCTGGCTGCGAGTTTTATGAACGTTTACAAGATTAGTGGTCATTCAGATCGAGGGGCGTCTTTGGTACTCCTTGATGAAGCGTTCAATAACATGGATGGTGGCAATGCGAGCGCAGCAGTGGCCTTTCTTAAAGAAATCGGGTTGCAATTACTGATTGCTGCCCCGCCAGAAGTGACCTTGAAAATTGGTAAAGAGATGGAGCAAATTTATACCATTTGCCGTGAGGACAGAGATGTGGTGATTGACCACACGCAGATTTTCGAGGCAGGGCAGGAGCTTATAGACCAACGTAATCCAGTTTACCATCCAGAGCTTGTGGCTGAACGCGCTGCTGAATTGAAAGCTAAAGCCGAGATGGTCGAATGATATGAACTCTTATGTTGAGAAGTTCATCAATCAATTGATCAAGAAGATAGATAAACCAGAAGGTGTGGAACTTGAGTGCAGGATACGTATCACAGATCACGCCTATCGTTGGTACTTCGCCCTCAATAATAGTACCAAAACGGCGCTGCATAAGACGTTGGAATCCATTGCATACTTGAATATCCACTATCAGCGTAAAGTCGCGCTGGGAGCGTTTAAACATATTGAGTATATCGAGATCGTTGATGGCTACAGATTAATGGATAGTCAGGGAGTTATACCACAGGCTGATGAAATCAAAGTTTCATTTCGGCATTTAGAGACAACGGTGTTCAATGTACCTTGGTGGGATAATACGAAGCTGGAGATTGCCAAGGAATGGTCGAGCAACAAGACGTTTTGTGGTGTGAATCGCAACCAGGCAGACCGACTTTTTGATGCAATGAAAGTTATTGAGTGGATCGTTCAACTACCTGTCTCTGAGAATGTTCCCGATATTCGGACCCTCAGTGCCATGTTGTATGGCAACTCCAAGAAGTTAGAATGTAAGAGCTTTTCCGGTCTTATTCGAAAGTTGATGTTGCCGCATATTGACGATGATGTTGTGGATTTGCTTGACGATGGGGTTAAGCTGCTGGAGTATTTTGGGATTAGTAAATACCCAATACCAATGCGTTTCAAAGCCAATGGGTTGTTGCATTGCAGGGGGATTATCGATTTATCTGCACTCCACTACGGAATCGGTGTTTCCCCGGATGAAGTCAAAGGCATTGTGTGGGGACAACGGCCACCCTATGTGCTTTTCATTGAAAATCGTGCTAGTTTCGAGCGGTATGTGCGCGAAATTGATGATTTGGGTGTGATTATTTACACCGCCGGCTTTCCGCCGCGCTCTTGGGTACATGTAATAGAGATCATTATCGCTGAACTGCGTATGGAGATACCGATTTACCATTGGGGTGATCGAGATGCCGGTGGCTATCGTATTCTTGCATTTTTGGCGAAGCGACTTGATATTGATATTCAGCCATATCTGATGGGGGTGGGGGCTGAAGCATTGACTCAGGCTGATGATGAGCTCGTTGATAAACCTGTAGTCGAATTAATGCAGGCGCTGGAGTCAGCAAAGCACTATCCAGCTATTTTAGCGCTTTATAGAGATCTAGCGAAACTCCAAATTAAGAATCTACCTTGGATCGAGCAGGAGCAGATAGCCCCTGTTAGCCCTCGGAAATATTGAAAGTTCTCCCTATTCGTTGATATTTCATGTCCTTATGTTGTGTAGTGGCACACTGAATTTGGCCACCTGAATAGAGGTGATATCATCACCTCACAGTCAAAACAGGTGACATTATGACCGGACGTAACAGACGTAATTTTAGCCCCGAGTTTCGCCTCGAAGCTGCCCAGCTTGTACTCGATCAGCACTACACCGTTGCCGCCGCTGCAACGGCAATGAATGTCGGCAAATCCACGATGGACAAATGGGTTCGACAACTGAAAGAAGAGCGAGCGGGAAAATCACCCACTGCTTCACCCATGACACCTGAGCAGATTGAAATACGCGAGCTAAAGAAAAGACTTCAACGCGTTGAAATGGAAAGAGATATATTAAAAAAGGCTACCGCGCTCTTGATGTCAGACTCCCTGAACAATTCTCATTAGTTGAGAAACTCAGGGCGCGGTTTCCTGTTGCCGTTGTGTGCAACGTGTTTGGGGTTCATCGCAGCAGTTATAAATACTGGCGGCAGCCCAGGAAGCCTGACGCCACGAGAGTGGCATTACTGAGCCTTGTGCGTGAAGTTTATCGCGAAAGTAACGGCTCAGCAGGAGCGCGAAGCATTGCCGCGATGGTCACCACCAAAGGTATAAAACTGAGCCGCTGGCGGGCAACAAAGCTAATGAAAGCGCTCAATATTATCAGCTGTCAGCAACCTGGCCATCGTTATAAGAAGGCGTCTAAGGAACACATTGAGATCCCTAATTATCTGGATCGCCAGTTTGCTGTTACCGAGCCTAATCAGGCCTGGTGCGGTGATGTGACTTATATCTGGACGGGAAAACGCTGGGCTTATTGTAAGTATCCCAGCTTTAGTTCCAAACACTTTTTGAGATTTCCGGTTTCTCAGCCATCAGCCGATATTCTTCCGGCGTCAGGTTATTCAGGGATTCATGAGGCCGCTCACTATTGTATTCATTTAG
>NZ_CACSIS010000012.1:0-187307 GCF_902705905.1 Klebsiella sp. 18074
CCGAAAACCGCCTTGAGCGAGCTGAATGTTCAAATGGCGAGGTCATGGAAAAATATAGCGATCGCGACCTGCGGTCGCTAGAAAAGAAGAACCCCACCTAAAAAAGTGGGGTTAGTCAGCAGTCTGAGGCGCCAGCAGGCGCCTTTTTTATGCTTTAATAATTCGAGGAACTCATTACCATCCACTATCAGGAATAAAAATGTTCAGGAAGGATTTCGTCGCCATTGCCCTCTTGCTAACGGCAACTCAGGTCGGCGCTGAACCGCTCACCGCAACACAATACGGCGATTTC
The DNA here is from genome assembly GCF_902705905.1 of Klebsiella sp. 18074. Classification (NCBI taxonomy): domain Bacteria; kingdom Pseudomonadati; phylum Pseudomonadota; class Gammaproteobacteria; order Enterobacterales; family Enterobacteriaceae; genus Klebsiella; species Klebsiella sp. 18074. The sequence continues at coordinate 293 of NZ_CACSIS010000012.1, forward strand.
GACCGCTACGTACTGGCCTTATCCTGGCAAACCGGTTTCTGCCAGAGCATGCATGACCGAAACCGCGGCGAACCGGAAGAGTGCCGCCTGCAGCAGGAAACGGCCAACAAAACCGATTATCTCACCGTACACGGCCTGTGGCCGGGTCTGCCGAAATCCATCGCCGCTCGCGGCGTGGACGATCGCCGCTGGATGCGTTTTGGCTGCGCCACGCGCCCAATACCCAATATGCCGGAGGTCAAAGCCGGACGGAAATGCCAGGCAGCGGAAACCGGCCTGTCGCTGGAGATGGCCAATAAGCTCAACGGCGTGATGCCCGGCTCCGGCGGCAACTCGTGCCTTGAGCGCTACGAATACGCAAAACACGGCGTCTGTTTTGGCTTCGATCCTGACAGCTACTTCGGCACCATGGTCCGCCTCGGCGGCGAAGTGAAGCACAGCGCCATCGGGGCATTCCTCGCGAAGCACTACGGACAGAGCGTCAGCCGCGACGACTTCGATGCGGCCATCGCCGAGGCCTGGGGGAAACAGAGCGTTAAGGCCTTCAAGCTGACCTGCAGCGGCAATCCGGCCTATTTAACCGAAATACAAATAGCCATCAAGGCCGCGGCCATCAATACGCCGCTCTCCGCCGACTCCTTCCTGCCCCAGCCCCATCCGGGCAACTGCGCCAAGCAGTTTGTTGTGGATAAGGTCGGCACTTAATCATGCGGCGGCGCCAGCTGCCGCGGGGACTTCATTCGCGAATAAACGCCAGTAAATCCTGATTAATCTGATGCTTGTGGGTCGTGCAAATCCCGTGCGACCCGCCTTTGTAGACGGTTAATCTGGCGTCAGGCAATATTTTCGCCGCCGCTTTACCGCAGGTTTCGAAAGGCACGATCTGGTCGTCATCGCCGTGGATAACCAGGGTTGGAATGGTCATCTTGCGCAGATCCTCGCGCAGATCGGTTTCCGAGAAGGCTTTGATACAGTCATAAAGCGCCTTAATCGACCCCTGCAGCCCCTGTTCGACGAACCCTTCGCGCACCGCTTTTGACTCTTTGGCCCCGTCGCGGTTGTAGCCGTAGAACGCGGCGGTCAGCTCATAGAAGAACGCGCCGCGGTCCTCGATAACGCCCTCCCTGATGCTGTCAAATACCGCCTTCGGCACGCCGCCCGGGTTGAAATCCGTGCGGATCATTATCGGCGTCACGGCGCTGATAAGCACCGCTTTGGCCACCCTTTCGGTCCCGTGGCGCCCGATATAGCGCGCCACCTCGCCACCGCCGGTGGAATGGCCCACGTGCACCGCGTCGCGCAGGTCGAGATGCGCCGTCAGCTGAGCCAGATCGTCAGCATAGGTATCCATATTGTGGCCGTCCCAGGGCTGGGCCGATCGGCCATGGCCGCGGCGATCGTGGGCGATCGCCCGAAACCCGTTATCAGCCAGAAACAGCATTTGGTCTTCGAAGGCGTCGGCCGTTAGCGGCCAGCCGTGGCTAAAAACAACCGGCTGCCCGCTCCCCCAATCTTTGAAATACAGATAGCTGCCGTCATCGAGAGTAAGTTTGTCAAAACCGCTCATAGAGTCTCCTGCATGTAGTGGAAGGGGCGAGCCTGATACCGCATAAAAGGATAAGACAATTTTTCTGGCTGTGACGGCAGTAGCATAAATTTCATCTGCCTCCTTTCGCGATCGTTGCTGAATGTGCGTTTAATCACTTCAAACCGCCGACAAGTCTCAGTATGATGGGAAGACATTAACCCTTGCCATTTTCGGTGAGGGTTTTCTTTTACGGACAGGTTCCTGGATAACATGGAGTATGCAATGACCAGACCCACCATCATCATTAATGAGCTCGATGCCGAACGCATCGACAGGCTGCTCGAGCAGCCGGCGTTCGCCAGTTCTCCGGTCGCCGATGCGCTGAACGACGAGCTGGATCGCGCACAAATGCTGGCGCCAGAAGCGATGCCGCATGATGTTGTCAGCATGAACAGCACCGTCAGATTCCGTGATTTGTCCAACGGCGAAGAGCGCGTGCGCACCCTGGTTTTCCCCTCCCAGGTCACCGATAGCGCCACCCAGCTTTCGGTACTCGCCCCCGTCGGTGCCGCACTGCTCGGCCTGAAGGTCGGCAGCGCCATTCACTGGGAATTACCGGGCGGCGCCTCTGCGCACCTCGAAGTCCTCGAGCTGCTGTACCAGCCGGAAGCCGCGGGTGAATTTCACCGCTAACTCTCCCGCCGCCTGAGGCGTTCTGCGCTTTATCCAGAGGGTGTCTTCGCATCCTCTTTCTGCCCTCCCCGCCCTGACAAACTTTACGCCTCCCTGAACCCGACCTGACAGTTTTGCGACCTGAATGGCACAATATCTTTGTATAATATGTTGATATAGAAACAGTCGAACAAGGAGGAATGCATATGTATAAAACAATCATTATGCCGGTTGACGTTTTTGAGATGGAGTTAAGCGACAAAGCCGTCCGCCATGCGGAGTTTTTGGCCCAGCAGGACGGAATTATTCACCTGCTCCACGTATTGCCAGGCTCATCCAGCTTCACCATGAGCCGATTCACCGCCGACCTGCGCCGCTTTGAAGAGCATCTGCAGCATGAAGCGGAAACGCGGCTAACCACCATGGCCGGGCACTTCAGCATCGATCCCTCACGCATTAAAAAGCACGTACGCTTCGGCAACGTGCGGGATATGGTTAACGAGCTGGCCAACGAAATTAAAGCCGACGTGGTGGTCATTGGCTCACGCAATCCGTCTATTAGCACCCATCTGCTCGGTTCTAACGCTTCGAGCGTTATTCGCCACGCGCATATTCCGGTAATGGTTGTCCGATAAGCGGGATACGCCGCTTCGTCTGCGACGACCAGTGGAAAGGCGATAAAAAAAAGAGGCTACCCAAGGGTAGCCTCTTTGCTGTGCAGGTCGGTCTTACTTTCTTTTATTATGCGGTTTTGGTACGAATCAGATAATCGAACGAGCTCAGAGACGCTTTTGCCCCTTCGCCGGCGGCGATAATAATCTGCTTGTACGGTACGGTGGTGCAGTCGCCCGCGGCAAACACGCCCTTGACGTTAGTTTCGCACTTCGCATCGATGATAATTTCACCCATCCGGTTACGCTCAATCGCGCCTTCCAGCCAGGTGGTATTAGGCAGCAGGCCAATCTGTACGAAGATCCCCGCCAGCTCGATGTGATGCTCATCACCGCTCAGCCGATCGCGGTACTGCAGTCCGGTCACCTTACTGCCATCGCCGACCACTTCCGTAGTCTGCGCGTTAAGAATAATATCGACGTTTTTCAGGCTGCGAACTTTGTCCTGCAGCACCTGGTCCGCCTTCATCTCAGGGGCGAATTCCAGCAGCGTCACGTGTTCAACCACGCCAGCCAGATCGATTGCCGCCTCGACGCCGGAGTTGCCGCCGCCGATCACCGCCACGCGCTTGCCTTTAAACAGCGGGCCGTCGCAGTGCGGGCAATAGGTTACCCCTTTCGTCCGGTACTGATCTTCACCCGGCACGTTCATGTTGCGCCACTTAGCGCCGGTGGCGATGATGATACTGCGCGCCTTCAGCACCGCGCCGGAGGCGGTTTCAATCTGATGCAGGCCGCCTTCTACCGCCGCCGGAACCAGCTTCGACGCGCTCTGGGAGTCAATGACGTCCACATCATATTCATTAACGTGAGCCTTCAGCGCCCCGGCCAGCTTCTGACCTTCGGTTTTCGGTACCGAAATGTAGTTTTCGATATCCACGGTATCCAGCACCTGGCCGCCGAAGCGTTCGCCCATCAGGCCGGTACGAATGCCTTTACGCGCCGAGTAAACCGCCGCCGCCGCGCCGGACGGGCCGGAGCCAACGATCAGCACGTCGTAAGCGTCGCGCTTGTTCAGCTCTTCTGCGGCACGTTTCTCCGCGCCGGTGTCAACCTTCGCGACGATTTCCGCCAGCGTCATGCGCCCCTGGCCAAACTCCTTGCCGTTGACAAAGACCGCCGGAACGCCCATCACGTTACGATCGGTAATCTCATTCTGGAACGTCCCGCCGTCAATCGCCGTATGCTTAATACGCGGGTTCAGCACCGCCATCAGGTTCAGCGCCTGCACCACGTCCGGGCAGTTATGGCAGGTAAGCGAGTAGTAGGTTTCAAACTCAAAATCACCGTCGAGATCGCGGATCTGTTCCAGCAGGGTCTGAGCCTCTTTTGACGGATGACCGCCGGTCCACAGCAGCGCCAGAACCAGAGAGGTAAACTCGTGCCCCAGCGGAGAGCCGGCAAAGCGCGGCCCCTGGGTAGAACCTGGATTCGTAATCAGGAAAGACGGTTTGCGCACGGCGAGCGTGTTGTCTTCTTTAAACGTCACTTTCTCAGACAGCTCAGCGATTTCCGCCAGCAGTTCTTTGATTTCTGCCGATTTAGCGCTGTCGTCCAGCGTCGCAACCAGCTCAACAGGTTTGGTCAGTTTCTCAAGGTAGGCCCTGAGCTGGGTTTTCATGTTTGCTTCGAGCATCTCGTTATCCCTCTCTTAAAACGTCATCATGCAAGCGGCCTCGCGGCTGCCTGAATGCGGCTTGCATCATGGTGTTGAAATACAACGGGCACCCAAAAGCACCCGTGTATGAAGCAAATTCCCAGAATTTCTTGTCACAGGAAGGCGGCAAGCTTATAAATCCCCGGAAGCTTACATAAGTAAGTGACCGGGGTGATTAAGCGTAGCCAACACACCTGTGGCATGAAAGACGCCGGAATTTTTAGATTTTACCGACCAGATCTAAGGACGGAGCCAGAGTCGCATCGCCTTCTTTCCATTTCGCCGGGCAAACTTCGCCAGGGTGGGAAGCAACGTACTGAGCCGCTTTCACTTTGCGCAGCAGGTCAGACGCATCGCGGCCGATACCTTCAGCGGTAACTTCGATAGCCTGAATGATGCCCTGCGGGTCAACGATAAAGGTGCCGCGGTCGGCCAGGCCTTCGTCTTCACGCATGTTTTCGAAGTTACGGGTCAGGGCGCCAGTCGGGTCACCAATCATCGCATACTTGATTTTAGCGATGGTGTCAGAGCTGCTGTGCCATGCTTTGTGAGTAAAGTGGGTGTCTGTGGAGACAGAGTAGACGTCTACGTCCAGCTTCTGCAGCTCTTCGTAGTGGTCAGCAACGTCGCCCAGTTCAGTCGGGCATACGAAAGTGAAGTCAGCCGGATAGAAGAAGAAAACGCTCCAGCGGCCTTCGGTGTCTTTCTCGGTGACTTCGATGAACTCACCGTTTTTGAACGCCTGGTTTTTGAAAGGTTTGATTTTAGTGTTAATTAAGGACATCTATACTTCCTCCGTGTTTTCGTTGAGGTCTAAGGTAACGAATTTTTCCTGACCCGACCAATGCGTTTGCATTATCAAATCAATAAGCAATATCTAACAACCGCAACAAGACAACTTTGTGAACCCGTCAGGACAAGTCGCGCAATCGGCGGTACTCGCCAGGCCGATAAAGTAAAAAGGCCGCCCTTTCAGGCGGCCCTATTACCTGAAATACCCGAGGGTAGATTCAGGGCCAGGCAGGCTGGCTATGCGTTGCGCTCTACATTACCTTAATGTAACAGCATGGGCGATTACACCATCCGCCTCAGCAAAGGGCAATCTGTCCGGGCGCAGGCCTTGCCTATAGCTGCGATAGGTTCCATCATCTGCTGTACCTTCTCCATTGATTTTACAAGGAATAATCATGTTAAAACGTCTGCTTTTCCTGAGTCTTTTACCCTTATGCAGCTATGCAGAAGACCTCCCTGCCCCCGTAAAAGCGATAGAAAAACAGGGTATTACCATCATTAAACCCTTCGAAGCGCCGGGCGGAGTGAAAGGCTGGCTGGGTAAATATCAGGACATGGGCGTCGCTATTTACCTCACCCCCGACGGCAAGCACGCCATCTCCGGCTACATGTATGACGAAAACGGCACCAACCTTAGCGAACAGCTGTTCCAGAAGGAACTCTATACGCCGGCAGGCCAGAAGATGTGGAAGCAGATGGAGGCCGCCAGCTGGCTGCTTGACGGGAAAAAAGAGGCGCCGATTATTCTCTACGTCTTCGCCGACCCCTTCTGCCCGTACTGCAAGCAGTTCTGGCAGCAGGCTCGGCCCTGGGTAGAGTCGGGGAAAGTGCAGATTCGCACGCTGCTGGTCGGGGTTATCAAACCGGAGAGTACGCCGGTGGCCGCCGCCATTCTCGCCAGCCGCGATCCGGCAAAAACCTGGCACGATTACGAAAAATCGGCTGGAAAAATGAAAATTGAGATCCCGGCGAAAATTCCCGAGGAGAAAATGCGCACCCTCAACCAGAACCAGCAACTGATGGACCAGCTGGGGGCGAACGCCACGCCGGCTATTTACTATATGAATAAAGAAAATATGCTGCAGCAGGTTGTCGGCCTACCGGAAGCGGATAAGCTGCAGGTGATGATGGGCGAAAAATAAAGCGTCCCGCCATATTTCGCATAGCCAGACTATTCGCCACAAAAGGGTCTGGCTAAATCACTTTGGGTCATATACATTCAGAGTCACCAATAAACCCGGCCTTAAATAATTCAGTCCATCAATCGCCACGCAAATTAAATACAACAAACAAATGGAATAAAAATAATAATTCACACCGGACACAGAAACGGAAAGGATGCTAGCCATGGCTAAACTTTACGAACTTAAAAAGTTCGATCTTAACCTACTGGTTATTTTTGAATGTATCTATCAGCATTTAAGTATCAGCCAGGCCGCGGGAACCTTATTTATTACCCCTTCCGCCGTCAGCCAGTCGCTGCAGCGCCTGCGCAATCAGCTCAACGATCCGCTGTTTATCCGCTCCGGCAAAGGGATGAGCCCTACCACCCTGGCGGTTAATCTTCATCGCCATCTCGAGAAAAACCTCAACCAGCTGGAGCAGACGATTAATATCGTCCACGGCGCCGAGCTGAGTAAACGCTTTGTTATTTACAGCCCGCAGTTTTTCCTCTCGCCCTGCTCGGCAACGCTTATCAGCGCGCTCTACGACGCCCCCAACCTGCAGGTGGAGCACCACGACCTTCAGCTCGCCTCGGAGTCGGCGGAGAGCCTGCTCGCCTACCGCAAAGCCGACCTGATTTTTAGCCTCTCGCCGCTTGCCACTCCCACTACCCTGTGCCTGCCGTTTGCGGAAATAGAGATGGTGCTGGTCTGCCGGCAGAATCATCCGCGCATAGCCGACCTCACCTCTGTGAAAGCCATTTCCCGCGAGCGCTTTACCGACTATCTGACCAAAGAAGCCGGAATGCAGGCGGTTGACTACCGGCTTGAAAAACTGTTCCCCGAGCGAAATATCGCCTTCAGCAGCGACTCACACATTGCCATCCTCAATATTATTAGTCAGACTGATTTCATCGGTTTTATTCCAAAAGTCGCGTCAGGCCCGCAGCTATTTGACCGCCGACTGAAAGTACTCCCTGCTCCGGCGGATATTCCCCGGGCGATGATTCATATGATTTATAATCGGGTGCAGATGGATCACCCGGTTTTAGCTTCGCTGATTGAAAAGGCGGCATTGCGATAATAGCGGCCGCCGTTAATTATCGGCCACATGAATATCTGCCAACCAATCACCAGAAATTAAAATAACGAAAGCGGTAATAAGCGAGAATTAACGATCGGCCTATCACGCCCGGCGATCGTTAATTCTCTCAGCGACATGACTTCCGCGCGCTACAGCTGGCGCAGACGCTCCGCGGCGGCCAGCAGGGTTGCCGGCTGCTTGGCAAAGCACAGCCGAATCAGCCGATGCGGGAACGGATCGGCGCAGAATACCGACAGCGGGATCGCCGCCACGCCGATTTCCGTCGTCAGCCAGCGGCAAAAGCTGACGTCATCGAGATCGGAAACCGCACTGTAGTCTGCCAGCAGGAAGTAGGTGCCCTCGCAGGGTAATATCTCGAGGCGACTGGCGCGCAGGGCCTCGATAAACAGGTCGCGACGCTGCTGGTAAAACTCGGGCAGCTGGCGATAGTGCTCCGGCTCGTGGCGCAGCATATCGGCGATAGCCAGCTGCGCCGGCGTATTCACCGAGAACGTCAGATACTGATGCACTTTGCGCAGCTCGGCGCTGATTGCCGCCGGGGCGACGCAGTAGCCGACCTTCCAGCCGGTCATATGGAAAGTTTTACCAAACGAAGAGACCGCCACCGCTCGCTCGCGCAGCTGCGGATGGGCCAGCACGCTGGCATGTCCCTGCGCCGCAAAGCAGATATGCTCGTAAACCTCATCGCTGACCACGTAAATCTCACGCTCGGCAATCGCCTGCCACAGCGCGGCGAAATCCTCGCGCTGCCAGACCGTCGCCGACGGGTTATGCGGGGTATTGAGGATAACCAGTCGGGTACGCTCGCTCAGCGCAGCGGCAAACTGCTGCCAGTCAACGCGAAAATGCGGCGGCTGCAGGGCAATGCGCTTCAGCACGCCGCCGGAAAGCTCAACCGCCGGGGCATAGCTGTCGTAGCTTGGGTCAAAGCAGATAACCTCATCCCCGGCGCGCACCAGGGCAGTAATGGCCGCATACAGGGCCTCGGTGGCGCCCGCCGTCACGGTCACATCGCTGTCGGCATCCGGTCGGTAGCCGTAAAGCTCGGCGGTTTTATCGGCGATGGCTTCACGCAGCGCCGGCACGCCGGTCATCGGGGCGTACTGGTTGGCGCCCTGGGCGACATGAAAAGCCAGCCGCTCCTGCAGGTAGCGCGGCCCGTCAAAATCCGGGAAGCCCTGTGAAAGATTTATCGCCTGATGCTGCTGCGCAAGCGCGCTCATCTGGCTAAAAATAGTGGTGCCCAGTGAAGGGAGTTTACTCTCTGGAATCAGTGGCTTATTGCTCATTTTGTTATTACCGATTGTAATGCTGTTGTTGAAGCCACTATAACACGATGTTAATATTTGGCAATCGAGACGCTTAGACGTCTATATGCGCCATTATGCAAAAAGCCACACTGCGGTTTGCCCAATGCCGTGTATAAATAATGAGGTCTGGCCGGCTACCGTCTGCCGCCACCGTCAATGCGGCGTAACGCCCACTCTGGAGAAACCATGATCCGCGCCATCGTGACCGATATTGAAGGTACCACCAGCGACATTCGCTTCGTACACAACATTCTGTTTCCGTACGCCCGTGAACGGTTAGCAGGCTTCGTGACCGCCCAGCAGTACGCTGAGCCGGTCAAGACGATCCTGGATAACCTGCGCCACGAAATCGCCGACCCCGCAGCCGGCACCGCCGAGCTTATCGAGACGCTGTTTACCTTTATGCAGGAGGATCGCAAATCCACCGCGCTGAAGGCGCTGCAGGGAATTATCTGGCGCGATGGCTACCTTAACGGTGACTTTACCGGCCATCTGTACCCCGATGTTCTGCCGGCGCTGGAAAAGTGGAAGTCGCAGGGAATTGATTTATATGTATATTCCTCAGGCTCGGTCGCCGCGCAGAAATTGTTATTTGGCTACAGCGATGAAGGTGATATTACTCATCTGTTCAGCGGCTATTTCGATACCCTGGTCGGGGCGAAGCGCGACGCGCAGTCCTACCGCAACATTGCTGAACAGCTGGGCCATCACCCCGCCGCTATCCTGTTCCTTTCCGATATCCATCAGGAGCTGGATGCCGCCGAGGAGGCAGGTTTTCGCACCCTGCAGCTGGTACGCGGCGATCGCGACCCCGCCAGCCATCATCCGCAGATTCAGCGTTTTGACGACATTCATCCGGAGCAGATACCTGCATGAGCGCATTAACGATTTTTTCTGACCACGACGCCGCAACCGCCATCTGGCACAGCACCGACGGCGAAGAGATTCAGCAGCAGCTAAACGCCAAAGGCGTCCGCTTCGAACGCTGGCAGGCAGACCGCGACCTGGGCGTCGCGCCAGCGCCGGAAACGGTGATTGAAGCCTACCAGCACGCCATTGACAGGCTGGTTGCCGAAAAGGGCTACCAGAGCTGGGACGTCATCAGCCTGCGCGCGGACAACCCGCAGAAAGAGGCGCTGCGCGCGAAGTTTCTCAACGAACATACCCACGGTGAAGACGAAGTGCGTTTCTTCGTCGAGGGCGCCGGGCTGTTTTGCCTGCATATCGGCAATGAGGTGTTCCAGGTGCTGTGCGAGAAGAACGATTTGATCTCCGTCCCCGCCGACACGCCGCACTGGTTTGATATGGGCTCGGAACCGAACTTCACCGCCATCCGCATTTTCGATAACCCGGAAGGCTGGGTGGCGAAGTTTACCGGGGATGATATTGCCGACGCCTACCCGCGGCTGGCGTAGTCGTCTTCGTCCAGCCCGGCGGCTCTGCGCCACCGGGCTGGCGTTCAGGACAGCGCGTCCGCGCTGATAAACGCCGGCGGATCGAAAGCGGTAATCGCCGGCAGCGCCTCGCGCCACGGGACAATCTCAACCCAGCAGCTCTGCGCGCTGCAGCCCTGACCCAGCCGCGAGCTGCCGCGATCTTCGGTCAGCACGTTCGGATTACCGTGCTTGTCCAGCGAGCCTTTTTCGCTCGGATCCAGCGGATCGTACCAGGCGCCGGTGGCCATCTGCACTACCCCCTGGCGGATCCCCTCACTGAGATGCACCCCGGCCAGAATCGCTCCGCGGGCGTTATGCACTTTCACCACGCTGCCTTCGGTTACCCCCCGCGCCTGCGCATCCTGGGGATGCATCCACAGCGGCTCGCGCCCCTGAATCTTGGTCGCCCGGCTGACGCTGCCGTGATCGTACTGGCTGTGCAGACGGGTGCGCGGCTGGCTGGACAGCAGATGCAGCGGCCAGCGACTGGCCTCTTCCCTCTGCCAGCTCGCCTCTTCTTCGTCCCACCACGGATGGCCCGGACACTCGCGGTAGCCGAAGTCGGCGACGGTTTGCGAGAAGAGCTCAATCTTGCCGGACGGCGTGGAGAGCGGAGCACCCAGCGGGTCGGCACGAAAGTCGGCCAGAAAGACCTGCGGCTGCTCCGGCGCGCTGTACTCCAGCACCCCCTGCTGCCAGAAATCATCAAACGACGGCAGCTCAATGCCCTCTTCCCGGGCCCGGGGGCGCGACTCATCATAAATATGCCGCAGCCACTCCTCGACGCTTCGCCCTTCGCTGAAGCGCTCGCCGCAGCCTAAGCGGGCGGCAAGATCGCAGAAAATCGCGTAGTCGTCGCGGGCTTCGGCCACCGGCGGGATCTGCGCGCTCATGGCAATCATAAATCCGTCGTGCCCGCCGCTGCCGATATCCTCCCGCTCCAGGGAGGTAGTCACCGGCAGCACAATGTCGGAAAACTTGGCCTGCGCGGTCCAGTACTGCTCGTGCACCACCACCGTTTCCGGCCGTCGCCACGCTTCGCTGAGCCGGTTAAGGTCCTGGTGATGGTGAAAGGCGTTGCCTCCCGCCCAGTAGACCAGGCGGATATCGGGGTAGCGCAGATGCTGGCCGTCAAACTCATACTCGCCGCCGGGATGCAGCAGCATATCCGCCAGCCGGGCCACCGGGATCACGCCGTTAACCCTATTTTTCCCCGCCGGTAGACGAGGGCCGGAAAAGGCTTTGCGCGCCGCGCCCGCCAGGTTGGTACAGGCATAGCCGAAGCCCAGTCCGCCACCCGGAGTGCCAATCTGCCCCAGCAGCGCGGTCAGGGCGACCGTTGCCCAGTAGGCCTGCTCCCCCTGGCGGGCGCGCTGGATGGACCAGGAGATATTAACCATCGTGCGCTGGCTGGCCATCTCGCGCGCCAGGGAGATAATCTGCTGCTCGGAAATCCCCACGATTTCCGCCGCCCAGCGCGGCGTTTTTGCCACTCCGTCGCACTCTCCCAGCAGATAGGCGCGGTAGGGGGCAAAGCCCACCGTGTGGCTGGCCACAAAGCCGCTGTCGTAGAGGGATTCGGTAATCAGGACGTAGCACAGCGCCAGCAGCAGCGCGGTATCGGTTCCCGGACGCACCGCCAGCCACTGCGCCGAGCTCACGGCGCTCAGATCGTTGCTGACCGGGCTGATATTAACGAAGCGCGTGCCGTTGGCCTGCATCTTCTCCAGCCAGTGCTTCAGCATATGATCGTTGGCGCCGCCGCCGCTCACCTGAGCGTTACGCAGCGGCAGGCCGCCAATCGCCACGAACAGCTGACACTCCCGCGCCAGCTCGGAGAAGTGCGTATGCTGGCGATGCAGCGGGCTAAGCGGCCCCAGCACGTGCGGCAAAATACGCTCCCCCGCGGCGCTGCTGTAGGTATTGGTGCTGGCGGTGTAGCCGCCGAAAGACTTGAGGAAGCGGTGCAGCTGGCTCTGGGCATGGTGGAAGCGCCCGGCGCTGGCCCAGCCGTAGGAACCGCCGTATATGGCTTCATTCCCGCAGCGCGCCTTCACCGAGGTCAGCTCACGGGCCAGCAGATCGAGCGCGACCTCCCAGCTCACCTCGACAAAGGGCTCTTTGCCACGACCTTCTCGCGACGCGGGGCCATTTTTGAGATAGCCGGCCCGCACCGCCGGACGACGAATGCGCGTATTGCTGGTGACCGCATCGGTGAGGGACTGGCCAATGCGCGAGGGATTTTTATCCCAGGCGACCGGCACGACGGCGTCAATGACGCCATCGCGGGTTTGCACCTGCCAGGTTCCCCAGTGCATCACCGCCAGATTATGTTGTTTATTCATGTTGCCCGTTTTGTTGTCACCCGATAAAGGCCGCTATAATAAGTCGGGAGCGGGCTGAAGATAAAATGCCGATGACACTATAATATCCTGTCACTTTAGCCGATAACCATCCGCATTACGCGAGCCTTGAGTTATATTCACCATATCCCACCATAAATATAGCCATCATTAAGCAGCAATTACCGTTTACAATAAAAGTCAGCGCTTTTACCTTATACCCACAATATAAAAATGGCTTAATTTCACCATCATGAAATATTTTCAGGTTACAGCGGGTAAAATTAAGTTTCCCTGCCCTATTCCGTCGATATACCATTATTGGTATAACTTAGACATATTTTGTATTTGAGGTTGCGTGGTCGTTATTGTCATGCTACGAATCCGCAAACACCTTTATCACAGGACTATAATAAGAATGTCGCAGAGAATAAAATTACTGCCCGCTGCCCTGGGTCTGATGACGCTCGTCTCCGTCAGCGCCTCCGCCGCAGAGCCCCTGTCGCTGCAGGGGAAAACCATCGGCGTCGCCGTTGTCGGTACCCAGCACTTCTGGGATCGTGAAGCCTATAAAGGCGCCACCGCAGAGGTTGAAAAACTGGGTGGTAAAGTCATCGGCGTAGACGGCGGTCGTGATAATCAGGTACACGCCAATAACCACGATATTTTATTATCACGTAAGGTCGATGCCGTAATTAGTATTCTCGGCGACAGCGCCGTTGAACCTAAATTTAAAGCGCTGCGCGATGCCGGCATCCCGGTATTTACCGTAGACCACGTATCCAAATACTCCGTCAATAACACGACCTCCGACAACTACACCCTGGGTTCAACCATTGGCCGCTATATGGCCGATGAATTAGGCGGCAAAGGCAACGTTGCGGTATTTAATGCGTTCTCCAGCTCTCTGCGAATTTGCGGCATCCGCTACGACCAGTGGAAATATGTCCTTAAGGATTATCCGGATATTCATATTATTCAGCCGGAGCTGGCCGAACAGTTTGCCAACTCTCCGGAAGATGCGCGTAAGAAAACCCTCGAGCTGCTCAGCCAGTATCCGAAAGGCAAACTGGACGCTATCCACGTCGCCTGCTGGGATCAGCCGGCCATCGGGATCGTGCAGGCGCTGGAAGAGACCGGCCGCGATAAGGACGTGAAGGTCACCGCCATCGATGCCGGCCCGGAAACCCTGGAGATTATGGCCGAGCCCGGCAGCCCGTTCGTCGCTAACGTCGCCCAGCAGCCGCACCTGATTGGCCAGACGTCTGCCGACAACGTCGCGCACTACTTCGCTAAGCAGGCTCTGCCGCTGCAAACCTTTATTCCGGTGGTCCCGGTTAAGGGTCCGCAGGAAGCGAAAGCGGTCTACAAACAGCTGGGATATGGCGAACTGCAGTGATTAATCAACCCTTCGGCGGGGAGCGCCCCGCCGCTGGTCTGGTCATGCGCCAGATCGGCAAAAGCTTTGCCAACGTGACTGCATTAAATGCGGTCACGCTGCTTGTGAATCCCGGTGAAATTCACGGCCTGATCGGCGAAAACGGGGCTGGAAAATCCACCCTGATCAAGATCCTTGCCGGCGTGTACCAGGCCGATAGCGGCAGCGCCACCCTCGACGGCGCGCCGATCCCGTTCGGCAACCCTGCCGCCATCGAAGCGATGGGCATCCGGGTTATCCATCAGGAACTCAACCTGATCGCCCACTTCACGGTGGCCGAGTCCGTTTTTCTCGGCCAGGAGTATCACCACCGCTGGGGCGCGCTGGACAGAAAGCGCATGAACGCCGCCACCGAGGCCTTTTTCCGCGACAGCTGGCAGCTGAGCATTAACCCGCGACGGCTGATTCGCGATCTCAGCCTTGCCGAACGCAAGCTGGTGCAAATCGCCCGGGCGCTGATCGACGGCGCCGCGAAGCTGGTGGTGTTTGACGAGCCTACCGCGCCGCTGGAAGCGCAGGAGGCCAGCCTGGTCTCCTCGGCGATCCTGCGCCTGCGCGAGCAGGGGATCGCCATTCTCTATATTTCCCACTATCTGAACGAAATCGCCGCCCTCTGCGATCGCGGAACCGTGCTGCGCAACGGCGAGGTGGTGGGCTACCCTGACCGCTCGCTGCTGCAGGATACCGATGCGCTGATCAAAATGATGGTCGGCCGGGAAATCGAGCAGCTCTATACCCCGCGCCAGTCCGCACCGCCTGAAGCCGACGCCAGCGCCCCGCTGCTGTCGGTACGCGCGCTCGGCGACGGCCATCAGCTGCGCGACATTACCTTTGATATTCAGCCCGGCGAAATCGTCGGTATCGCCGGCCTGCTGGGCGCCGGGCGCGACGTGCTGGTTGACCTTCTCTATGGACTCAAGCGCGTGGACAGCGGCGTCATTAGCATCGACGGCCAACCGAAGCGCATCCGCACGCCGAAGCAGGCAATTCGCGCCGGCATGGCGCTGGTGCCCCGCGACCGCCGCCATCAGGGGCTGATCCTCCCCTTCTCCACCGCCGATAACATTAACCTGGCCTCCCTGTCGGACACCGCCACCCTCGGCTGGGAGCACCGGGGCCGGGCGCTGGAGAAAGCCCGCAGCTGGATTGAGCAGCTCTCTATCCGCCCCGGCCGCCCGGAGCTGCCGGTGCGCTTGATGAGCGGCGGCAACCAGCAAAAGGCGATTCTGGCCCGCTGGCTGGGCACCGATGCGCGGCTCTTTATTCTCGATGAACCGACCCTCGGAGTCGATATCGGCGCCCGCAGCGATATCTATCAGCGTACCCGCCAGCTGGCGGATCGCGGACGCGCGGTGCTGGTCTCCTCCAGCGATGCGCCGGAGCTGCTGGGATTATGCGATCGGATCCTCGTGATGTGGCGCGGCGAGCTGGTGGCGAATCTCACCACCCAGGGGCTGACGCTCGACGCCCTGCTGGCAACGATTAACGGTGGACAGGAACAACAGCTATGAGTACGGGTATCCAGCGCCGCGGCCTGCCGGGCATGACGACGCTTATTGAAAAATTTCCGCTGATCCTCTTCTTTGCCCTGCTGGTCTGGCTCAGCCTCCAGTCGCCCTTCTTTTTAAGCTGGCAGAATATCAGCATGATGCTGGTGCAGAGCGTGCCGCTGGCCATTCTCTGCTTCGGACTGGTTTGCGTGATTGCCGTCGGCGGCGATGACGTGGTCACCGGCGGGATCGACCTCTCGCTGCCCGCCATCGCGGTGCTCGGGGTCGCGCTTCTGAGCCTCGGCATGGTGGAGTGGCAGATCTCCTATCTGTGGCTCCTCCTCCTGCCGCTGGTGGTGTGCCTCGCCTGCGGGACGATCAACGCCGGGCTGGTGCTGGTCGCCGGGCTGCCGCCGCTGCTGGCAACGCTCTCAACCTCCGTCGCCTTTACCGGCCTGACCGATTTGCTCACCGGCCAGCGGCGCATTGCGGTCAGCGATCCACTGATGGTGGCTTTTCGCGACCAGACGCTGCTCGGCATTCCCTGGCCGCTGATCTACCTGCTGACGGTATTCGCCCTGTTCCAACTGCTGGTGCACCATTCGCGCTTCGGCCAGCATCTGCAGGCGGTCGGCGGGAACCGCGATATGGCGCAAATGAGCGGGCTTAACGTGCGCCGGCTGACGGTTTACGTCTGGCTGCTGGCCGGCATCGCCGCCGCTCTGGCAATCCTGCCGCTCTTAAGCCAGGGCTCGGGCAGCTCCAGCGGCACCGCCACGCCGCTGCTGCTGGAGACCGTGCTGGCAACCTTTATCGGCGCCGCCTTCTCGCGCCGGCGCGTCGTCACCATCTGGGGCGCGCTGCTTGGCGCGGTGCTGGTCAACGCTCTCTCCAACGGCCTCGGGCTGCTGGGGGTCAATATTTTCTGGATGGGCGCCATCAAAGGCACCCTGATCCTTATCGTGCTGGCGGCATCTGCGGTCAGGCATCAAGGAGGCAATCAATGAGCCAGCTGACGCTCAAATCCTCATCGCCGGGCCAGACCGCCGGCGGCCCGCTGGCCTATCTGTCGCGGGCGGGCTTCGGCGTTATCACCCTGCTGGCCATTGCCCTGTTCGGCTGGGCCAACCCGGTATTTCTGACCGTTGATAACTGGGCCAACCTGCTGCAGGGCAGCGCGATTCTGCTGATTGTGGCGATGGCGATGACCCTTATCGTCAGCGCCGGGGCCATCGATCTCTCGGTGGGCGTCGCGCTCGACTTTGGCGCCGCCTTTGCGCTGGTGGCCCTGAAAACCTGGCACCTACCGTGGCAGGCCGCGGTGGGCTACGCCCTGCTCGGCGGGACGATCATCGGTCTGCTGAACGCCTTTCTGATCCTGATTTGCCAGATCCGCCCCTTCCTTGCCACGCTCGGGACCTGGTTTATTGCCAGCAGCGCCGAGCGGATCTACACCGACGGCGGCGGCTCGATCTCCTATCGCCGGATGGCGCCGGAGTACCACGATCTCGCGGTAGGCAATATCGCCGGCATTCCGACGCCGGTGGTTATCGTGCTGGCTCTGTGGCTGGTGGCATGGCTGATTACCGAACGCACGCTTTTTGGCAAATACGTTCGCGCCATTGGCCAGAACGGGGAAGCGGCGCGGATCGCCGGGATCCGCGATCGGCTGACCATGCTATGGGTGCTGGTGGCGGCCTCCGCCATGTGCGCCATCGGCGGCGTGATCCTCTCCGCTAACCTGCGCCAGTTTACGCCGCTGGCCGGCCAGTCCTATCTGATGGATGCGATTGCCGCCGTCTTTATCGGCACCGCCTTTAACCGCCAGGGCCGGGCCAGCATCGCCGGTACCCTCGGCGGGGTGCTGTTCCTCGCGATTATTGATAACGGCCTGAACCTGATGGGTCTTAACTACCTGGTCAAAGACGCGCTGGTGGGCGTCATTCTGGTGGTCGCGCTGGCCCTCTCTTTCTGGCAGGCGCGTCTGCGTCAGCAGCATCGTTAACGGAGTATCTATGGCAGCCTTTGACGCCGTTTTTGTCGGCCTGACGATCCTTGATATCGCCGGCCGTCCGGTTCTCGACATCCCGCCCCGCGGCGGAGTGGCCTTTATCGAACAAATTCGCCTTAACCCGGCGGGCACCGCCGCGGGGGCGAATATCAACGCCGCGAAGCTCGGCGTTCGCACCGCCGCCGTCGCCTGCCTTGGCCACGATGAAAAGGCCGATTTTATTCTCGCCAGCTACGCGCGCCTGGGGATCGACTGCTCGATGATTCAGCGCACGACGCAAAAGGAAACCTCGGCAACCATCCTGCCCATCCGCCCGAACGGCGAGCGGCCCGCGCTGCACTGTCGCGGCGCCTCCGACGCCCTGTTCATCGACGAAGAGGCGTTTGCCTCGATTCTCGACTGCCGCTTTCTGCATCACGGCGGCACCGGGCTGCTGGCGGCAATGGACCAGGGCCAGAGCGCGCGGCTGCTGGCGGCCGCCAAAGCTCGCGGCGTCACCACCAGCTTCGACCTGATCGCCCCCAATGAGCGAACCCTGGATCTGCTGCGCCCGCTGCTGCCGTCGGTAGACTACTTTATGCCCTCGCTGGAGGAGGCCGCCTATCTCTCGGGACGCAGCGAGCCCGCCGGGATCGCCCGCTTCTTCTTCGACCTTGGCGTCGGGACCTGCATTTTGAAAGACGGCGCCAACGGCTCCTGGCTGCTGACCCGCGAGGGCCGCGTCGAGCATATCGCCCCGTGGCGCGTTGAGGCGGTGGACACCACCGGCTGCGGCGACAGCTACTGCGGCGGCTTTATTGCCGCGCTGGCCCGAGGGCTGAATGAAAAAGAGGCCTGCGAAGTGGCGTCAGCGGTGGCGGCGCTGGTGGCCACCGGCCTGGGATCGGATGCGGGCGTGGTCGACTGGGACCACACCCTGGCATTTATGGCCGCTAATCGGGCCGAATAGCCTGCAGCCCCGCGCTTAGCGCCACTGATACAGCAGCGGCTCACCGGCCGCATAGCGCTGGAGATCGGCGGCAATCATCGCCGTGTGCTTGCTGATGCTTTCGCGGGTCGCGCCGGCAATATGCGGCGTGATAATCACGTTAGCAAACTCGGTGACAAACGGGTGATCGCACCACAGCGGTTCGCGATGATAGACGTCCAGCCCCGCTCCGCCCAGCGGGCCGTGGCGCAGGGCGTAAATGAGCGCCTCCTCGTCAACCACCGCCGCGCGGGAAGTATTAATCAGCAGCGCGCCGGGCTTCATGCTGTTCAGCAGCGGTGCGTTCACCAGCCCGTCGCTGCCGGCGCCACTGCTCAGGTGCAGGCTGACGATATCAGCCTCGCGGAACAGCGCTTCGAGGGTGGTTTTCTGCAGACCCGGTTCGTTAATATCTTCGGCCGCCACGAACGGGTCCACCACCAGCACCGCCATGCCGAAAGCGCGGGCGATACGCGCCACCCGGCGACCAATATTGCCGTAGCCAATCAGCCCCAGCGTCTTATTGCGCAGCTCGCTGCCTTTAAACACCTCGTAGGGGCTCTGCGGGCTGACGTCCCACACCACGTCGCGGCGCAGCCCGGCCTGAGTCACCGCCGCCGCGTTGTCGGCGTGGGTAAATTCGCCGCGCTTCAGCGCCGCGTGCGCCTGCGGGATATGCCGCGCCAGGCTCAGCATCAGCCCAAGCGTCAGCTCCGCCGCGGCGTCGGCGTTGCGGCCCGGCGTATAGAGCACGCGGATGTCGCGCGCCGCAGCGGCTTTAACGTCGATATTAACCGGATTGGCGCGGGTACAGGCAATCACCTTCAGGCGCGGACAGGCGGCGATCACCTCTTCCGTGACGTCGTCGTAGCTGGTCACCAGCACGTCGGCATCGTGGGCCAGGTCGATCAGCTGGCCGGCGCTAAGCTTCGGCTTGCCCAGCGCCCATCCCTCAACCCGCAGCTCGCCCAGCTGCTGGAACGCCGTAAGATCGCCGGAGTGTTCGGCGGTAAAAACAATTTTCATTGGTCTGATTCCTGAGAAATACGTTGAAGCGCCTCCTGCCTGGCCTGCCAGACGGGCAGCATCTGTTCGCGCAGCAGGCGATAGACCGGATAGAGCGCGGCGTAGCGGGCGTGCGCCCGTGGATGTGGCTGATAGCGCGTCTGCTCCAGCTGCGGGTAGTGCGCAAGTCCGTCAACGCTGCGGGCTGCCAGAATCGCCGCCCCGCGGGCGCTGAGTTCGTTAAAGGTGCTGGAGACCACCGTTCTTCCGCTGCAGTCGGCAATAATCTGTAGCCAGGTCGCGGAGGCCGCGCCGCCGCCGGTCAGGTACAGTTCTCCGCCCTGCGGATAGCCCTGCAGCGAATCGACGATGGCGTAGGCCAGCCCCTCAAAGACCGCCCGCTGCAGCTCGGCGCGGGTGGTGTGCTGGCTGATGCCAAAGTAGCCGGCCCGCGCGTCCGGGCTATAAAACGGCGCGCGCTCGCCGTTCAGATAGGGCTGCCAGAACACGCCCCCGCTGCCCGGCTCGACGTCGGCAATCGCCTGCTCAAGCTGCTGGAGATCCGGGTTCAGGGAGATATGCTGCTGCAGCCAGTCAATATTTGGCGTCCCGGCCTGCATCGGGAAGAGGTTGATAAAGCTCCCCGCTTCGGTATGGGTGACGTAGCGCGTCGCCACGTTCACCGTCTGGCGACCGTGGCACACGATGCCGGTACAGCAGGTGGTGCCGAGGATCGTATAGATATCGCCGTCGTTCACCGCGCCGCAGCCAAGCGCCGCGCTGCACACGTCGAGCGCGCCGGCGGCCACCGGCGTGCCGGCCGCTAGTCCGGTCAGCACCGCCACCTCGTCGCGCAGGGTGCCGGCCTGCGCATCCGGCGCCAGCAGCGGCGGGAACAGGTGCTGCAGATCGGCAAGCCCCATTTCATTCAGCACCACCGCCGAGAGCTCCCCACTCTGCTGATTAAGCAGCGAGGTGCTGGCATCGGTGATATCCAGCGCCGCGACGCCGGTCAGGCGAAAGCGGATCCAGTCTTTGGCAAAAAACAGATAGCGCGCCGCAGCCAGCCGCTCCGGCTGATAGTGCCGCAGCCAGCATAGCTGCATGCTGGTATTGCAAGGCTGCAGGTGGGTGCCAGTCTCGGCAAAGAAGCGGCGATCGAAGTCCGGACGGCGCAGCAGAACGCTCATCAGCTCCCGGCTGCGGGTATCGCTCCACAGGATCCCCGGCCCGACCGGCTCGCCTTCGGCATCGCTTAGCCACACCCCTTCGCCCTGCCCGGCAAGGCCAATGGCCCTTAAGCGCCCGCCCTGCAGCTCCGGTCGTTGCGCAATCTGGCGCAAAATAGCGATCACCGACTGCCACAGCTGTGCCATATCCTGCTCGGCGTAGCCGTTAGCCGACAGACGCGGCCCGGTACTCTCCGCCGCGCTGGCCCGCGCCTGAAAATGTTCGTCAAACAGCACCGCCTTGACCCGCGAGGTGCCGATATCGATACCCAGATAAAAATCCATGCCTGACCCGATCGCCCGTTGAATATTAGTCGCGCTCGTAGCGGCGACGCATCAGCTCGCACTCGAACAGGAATTCCAGACCTTCCAGCTGACGACGCGCCTCGTTGATATCTTTACCCCAGCAGGTCAGGCCGTGGCCGCGCAGCAGGAAACCGTAACGCAGCGGGTTGGTCTGGGCGTAATCTTCAATGCGCGCCGCCAGGGCGTCGATATCCTGATCGTTATCGAAAATCGCCACCGGGACGGTGTCGAGATGGCTGTGCTGGCCGGTGAGGGTTTTTTGCATTTCATAGCCCTGCAGCGCCAGGGTGCCGCTTTTTTCAATACGCGACAGTACGGTGGCGTTGACGGTATGGACGTGCAGCACGACGTTAGCCTCCGGGAACAGGCGATACACCAGGGTATGCAGACCGGTTTCCGCCGAGGGCTTGCGCCCGGAAGGCGCGGTATTGCTGGCAATATCCACCTGCAGAAAATCTTCGCTGGTCAGGCTGCCCTTATCGCGTCCCGACTCGCTGAGCCAGCACCAGGTCTCATCCTGGCGCACGGACATATTGCCGCCGGTGGCCGGCGCCCAGCCTTTCGCGCCGATCCAATGACAGGTGGTGACCAGTTGCGCGAGTCTTTCTTGCCACATAGCAGTTCCTTAGTTTAGCGATGGTATTTGGAGAACCTTTACGCTCGGGGGATGCTGCTGCAGGCAGCGGCGTCGCTGCGCTGAGGCAAAACGGCCAGCAGGGTAACCCGAGATAAGGTTCTTTAGCCGTCTAAATGGCTATTTACCCGATACTAACACCGCTCGCTGGCGCGAACAATATTTCAGGAAAGACCGACATTGATAATGGTTATATCAGAAATGCATATGAAATTAGCAATTTCAACAACGATACAACCAGTTGTTTT
Source organism: Klebsiella sp. 18074 (assembly GCF_902705905.1). Lineage (NCBI taxonomy): Bacteria > Pseudomonadati > Pseudomonadota > Gammaproteobacteria > Enterobacterales > Enterobacteriaceae > Klebsiella > Klebsiella sp. 18074. The sequence goes on from NZ_CACSIS010000012.1 coordinate 22,297, forward strand.
CATGATACCAACATTACACGCTATGGGCTGCCGGTAGCGCGGAGGATCATTCTGCAAGAAAGAAACAGGATGCGCCCGCAGAAATCGGGCGCAGTGGCAATTAGAGCGCCGTGGCGGCCATATCAATCACAAAGCGGTATTTCACCTCTCCTTTCAGCATCCGGCTGAACGCCGCTTCAACCTCCTCGCCGCGAATCATCTCGATGTCAGCGGTAATGTTGTGCTGGCCGCAGAAATCCAGCATCTGCTGGGTCTCCTGGATGCTGCCGATGGAGGTGCCGCTGATGCTCAGGCGACGGAACACCAGCGGCGTGACATCCGGCGCTGGGTGAGGACTGTCGGGGATCCCCACCAGCACCAGTCGACCGTTGGTTTTCAGGGCCGCCAGATAGGGATCCAGGTCGTGCGGGGCGGCGACGCAATCAAGAATGATATCGAGGCTGGCGACACAGGCCGCCATCTGTGCGCTATCGCGGGAAATCACCACCCGACTTGCCCCCAGACGCCGCGCATCTTCGCCTTTTTCCGGCGAAGTGGTAAACAGCGTGACCTCCGCCCCCAGCGCGCCGGCCAGCTTGACCGCCATATGCCCCAGACCGCCAAGACCGATCACCCCGACCTGGTCTCCCGGCTTGACGTCAAAGTAGCGCAGCGGCGACCACAGGGTAACGCCGGCACACAGCAGCGGCGCAACACCGGCCGGGTCAAGATTCTCCGGCACGCTCACCACAAAGCGCTGGTCAACGACGATATTCTGCGCATATCCGCCACGAGTCAGCTCGCCGGTATAGCGGTCTGTGCCGTTATAGGTCGGCGTAAAGCCGCTGTCGCAATATTGCTCTTCATGCTGCTGGCAAAAGGCGCACTGACCACAGGAGTCGACCATGACGCCCACCCCCACCAGCTGGCCCGGCGTAAAGCGCGTTGCCGCCTTACCGCTCTGGCGAACCCGACCCACAATCTCGTGGCCCGGGACCAGCGGGTACTGGCTGACGCCCCATTCGTTGCGCGCCATATGCAGATCGGAGTGGCACACGCCGCAGTAGAGAATATCGATCAGCACATCGTTATCCTGAACGTCGCGCAGGGACATTTCCCCCACCCGCAGCGGCTGGTCGGCAGCGGTGGCCATCATTCCACGAATCTTCATCTTTACCTCAGGTCTGGCTGTAAAAAGGCCGCACACTATAGACATGAGGTTTCCATATTGGTAGTAGTTACCATTTGGTTACCATAAAACGAGAGGAGCAAAAATGCCGGTTATCGTCGAGGGGAAACTCTATTTCTATGCCGATTCCGCCCCGCGCAGGTTGATGGATCTTTTTTCGCTAAAGTGGTCCTCCATGGTGCTGCACGCGCTGTGGCACTGGCCGAACCATCGCTGCCGCACTGCTGAACTGCAGCGCAGCCTGCAGGGAATCTCAAAAAAGATGCTGATCCAGACCCTGCGCGAGCTGGAGATGCGCGGCTTGATTAGTCGCCATGTGTATCCGGTGGTGCCGCCAAAGGTGGAATATGCGCTGACCGAGTTGGGCAAAACCTTCGCCCAGCCGATTGAACAGATGTATCAGTGGGGACTGGAAAATCAGGCCGCGCTGGATGAGATGGAAGCGCATTACCGGGCGGCAGCGGAAAAAAACGCGTCGTCCTGAAAATACCCTTCGGCACTGCTCCATGGCGGTGCAAAACTTTGCACTGTGCACACTATTCTGGCAAACACCTGCGGGTTAATGGTTTTTTATGTGCATAGTGCACAGCGCATTGTGTTAACCCTGCCCCGATTTTATTGGCATACCTCTTGCTACCCCTCTGCATCGCCATTCGGATAGCCACTCAGAGGTTCCACTATGTCAAACAGCAATGATTTTCCGCTCGTCGAAGCGCCAGCGACCGGGCGCAAGGGCCTGTTTTCGATCTCCATGGTTCTGTTCAGCTTCACCTTTTTTACCGGCACGATGTTCGCAGGCGGCAAGCTTGGCGTCTCTTTTTCCATCGTAAACCTGCTGTGGATTGCGGTTATCGGTAACTTTCTGCTGGCCCTGTACGCCGCATCACTCGGCTGGATTGCCGCTCGGAGCGGGCTGAATACCGTGCTGATGGGGCGTTTTTGCTTCGGAGAAATCGGCAGCAAGCTCGCTGATTTTATTCTCGGCTTCGCCGAGCTGGGCTGGTACGCCTGGGGGACGGCAACGGTCGCTATCTCGCTGGTCAAAATCCTCGCCCTGCCCGAGGTCGCGACCATTCCGCTGATGATCCTGTTCGGGATCCTGTTCTGCGTGACCGCGCTGGTGGGCTATAAGGGGCTGGACGCGCTGTCGCGTATTTCGGTGCCGCTGATGTTTATTCTGCTGGTGGTGTCGATGTACCTTGCCGCCCATCACGCCGGCGGCTGGCAGGCGATGACCAAAATCGAACCGGGCGAAACCATGACCTGGTCGGCGGCCATCACCATGGTGTTTGGCACCTTCGCCAGCGGCGCGACCCAGGCGACGAACTGGACGCGGCTGGCTAACTCCAGCCGCACCGCCATCCTCGCCAGCATGGGCAGCTTCCTCGTCGGCAACGGGCTGATGATTGTCGCCGGGGCCTGGTGCGCCATCGTTTATCAGCAGGCCGATATCGTCGAAGTGCTGATTTTGCAGGGGCTCTCCGTCGCCGCGGTGGTGATGCTGTGCCTCAATCTGCTGACGATTCAGGGGCCGACCATCTATAACGTTTCTGCCGCCGCCTGCCATCTGCTGCGCAGCGAACGCCGCCGGACTCTGACCGTGGTCGCCGCCGGCGTCGGCATTCTGCTGGCCATTGGCGGGATGTACGAAATGCTGATCCCGTTCCTGGTTCTGCTGGGCAGCATCATCCCGCCCATCGGTGGCGTGATCCTCGCCGACTATTGGTTTTATCGCGGCGGACGCTATCCTCTGCTGCACACCGCCCGCCTGCCGCGCTTTAACTGGCTGGGGCTCGGCGCTTATGCCGTCGGCGCGCTGGTGGCTTACCTGTCGCCGTGGATTGCGCCGCTGGTAGGCATCTCCGTCTCCGCGCTGGTCTATATCGTCCTGACCCGCCTGAGCAAACGCCAGCCGGCGGCTGACACGGCGGCGGAGCAGTAGCCATGAGCCTGACGGTCAGCGAAATTCTCGCGCTTGATGGACTCTCGGCGATGCGGCTGCGCGCCGGGCACCAAGGGATCCAGCTGGCGGTGCGCTGGTACTACGTCGCGGAAAATGAAAATATCGCCGAGTGGATCATGGGCGGAGAGCTGGTGTTTATCACCGGGATCAATCATCCCCGCAGCGAGGAGAACCTGATCCACCTGCTGATGGAGGGCAAGCAGCGCGGGATCGCCGGCATGGTGATCCTCACCGGCGACGCCTATATCCAGGCGATCCCGCCGCGACTGATTGCCCTCGCCGACGAGCTGGGCATTCCGCTGATCGAACAGCCCTATCTGCTGAAAATGGTGATCGTCACCGAGCGCATCGGCACCGCGCTGGTGCGCAGCGAAAACGCGCTGCAGTCGCAGCGCGATATTCTGCTGCAGCTGTTAACCGGCGATTATCCCGACCTGCAGATCCTGCATCAGCGCGCGCTCCACCAGCAGCTGGATTTTACCCGCCCGCTGCGGGTGGCGGCGCTGCGCCTTGAGGGCATTCAGCGCCTGTTTCGCCAGTTTCCGCCGGAGCAGGCCGAAGCCTGGCTACAGCAGGCCCGCCGCACCGTGCACCAGCGGCTGCAACAGCAGCTTAACCAGCAGGGCAACCCCTTTCCGCTGGTGGAGCGCAGCAATATGTTTCTCTTCCTGCTCCCGGATGAGGAAGGCGAATTTTATCAGCAGAAAAAGTGGCTGCAGCAGTGGCTGCTTCAGCTTGCGGAAGGCGACGACGGGCTGTCGCTGCTGTGCGGCCTCTCCGCGCCGGTGCAGGAGCTGCAGGGCTACCCGCGGGCGCTGTCGCAGGCGCGCCAGGCGCTGGATCTCAGCGATACCCTGCGCCCGGCTCAGCGCATCAGCGACTATCAGCAACTGGGCTTTATCAAGCTGCTCTCCGCCGTCGGTGACCCCACGCTGCTGAGCGATTTTATGCACGACACCCTCGGCTGCCTGATTGAACCCGATCGCAAAAGCCCGTGGCTGCTCATGGAGACCCTGGAAACGCTGCTCCAGGAGAACGGCAACGTGATGAGGGCCGCCGAGCGGCTGGGCATTCACCGCAACACCCTGCATCAGCGCATTCAGCGTATTGAAAAGCTGACCCGCTATCCGGTCAGCCATCCGCAGTTTCATCTCAACGCCTCGGTCGCCCTGGCTATCTGGCGTATGTCGCAAAACCATTTACGGGAACAACCATGAAAATTATCAACGCGCGCCTGCGCCACAAAGAAGCGCTCTATTCCCTTGAGCTCCGGGACGGCGTGATTAAGAGCATCGCCCCCCAAACCGCCACTCTGGTGGCTGACGCCGGCGATATCAACGCGCAGCAAAAGCTGGTTATTCCGCCCTTCGTCGAGCCGCATATCCATCTTGACGCCACCCTAACGGCGGGCGAGCCGGAGTGGAATATGAGCGGTACCCTGTTTGAGGGCATCACCCGCTGGAGCCAGCGTAAAGCGAGCGTCACCGTGGAAGATACACGCCAGCGTGCGCTGAAAACCATCGGCATGCTGCGCGACAACGGCGTGCAGCACGTGCGTACCCACATCGACGTCACCGATCCTTCCCTGACGGCGCTGGAGGCGATGCTGGCGGTGAAAAAAGAGGCCGCCCATCTTATCGACCTGCAAATCGTCGCCTTTCCGCAGGAGGGGATCGAGTCGTTCCCCGGCGGACGAGAGCTGATGACCCGCGCCATCGAAATGGGCGCCGACGTGGTGGGCGGCATTCCGCACTACGAGAACACCCGCGACAAGGGCGTCAGCTCGCTGGTCTTCCTGATGGATCTGGCCCAGCGCCACGGCTGCCTGGTGGACGTGCACTGCGATGAGATCGATGACCCGCAGTCGCGCTTTCTGGAAGTGCTGGCGGAAGAGGCTCGGGTACGCGACATGGGCGCGCAGGTCACCGCCAGCCACACCTGCGCGATGGGCTCCTACGATAATGCCTACTGCTCGAAGCTGTTCCGCCTGCTCAAGGCCTCGGGCATCAACTTTATCTCCTGCCCCACCGAAAGCATCCACCTGCAGGGGCGCTTCGACGGCTGGCCAAAACGCCGCGGCGTGACGCGGGTGGCGGAGCTGGACCGCGCCGGGATTAACGTCTGCTTTGCCCAGGACTCCATTCAGGACCCGTGGTACCCGCTGGGCAACGGCAACATCATGCGCATCCTCGACGCCGGGCTGCACATCTGCCACATGCTGGGGTATGAAGATTTGCAGCGCTGCCTCGATTTGATTACCGATAACAGCGCCCGGGCGCTGTGCCTCGGCGATAACTACGGCATCGCCGAAGGCCGCCCGGCGAACCTGCTGATCCTCGATGCGGAAAATGACTATGACGCCGTGCGGCGTCAGGCCAAAGTGCTGACCTCCATCCGCCACGGCAAAATTATCCTGCAGCGCCAGCCGGAGCAGATCAACTATCCGGCATAAGCCGCAGGTGACGCGGCGTGCATAGCGCGTCACCCCCCCTGCTCGCTCAGGGATTTCTGTGGTACCTTCTTACTACTTTTGCGCGCCGACGATGGGTTCCGGAGTCGGCGCTGGCTCCCTGAGAACAACCCGTACCCGGACACTATGAGCGAAAAAAAATGGATTAAGGCTGAGGACGTGGCCAGGCTTGCCGGCGTCTCCCGCTCCGCCGTCTCCCGGACCTTTACTCCCGGAGCGTCGGTGGCGGACAAAACGCGGCAGAAAGTTCTCGCCGCGGCGGAGGAGCTGGGCTACCAGGTCAATATTATCGCCCGCACGATGATCACCGGCAGCAGCAACTTTATCGGCATCGTCACCGCCGGTTTTGATAACCCTTTTCGCAGCAAGCTGCTCGCTCCGCTGGTGCATCAGCTGGCGCTCAACGGCTTTATGCCCCTGCTGATGAACGCCGACGATCCGCAGCAGCTGGCCCCTTCGCTAAAACAGCTCCTGAGCTATCACGTGGCCGGAGTGATCATCACCTCCGGCGCGCCGCCGCTGTCGCTGGCGGAGGAGTACCTGGAACGCAAAATCCCCGTCACCTTGATTAACCGTCATGCCGAACTCGCCGGCTGTGACCGGGTTTCCAGCGATAACGCGCAGGGGGCGAAGCTGGTCGCGGATCTGTTTAGCCACCGCCGCTGGCAGCAGGTCGGCTTTCTTGGCGAAGACGGCGAAAACTTCAGCACCCGCCAGCGCTACGAGGCGTTTATCGCCCACGCAGGGGGAATGCAGGTCAGCGCGCACTTCTGCGCCAGCGCCGGCTATCAGGCCGGCTTTGATGCCGCCGGGCGGCTGCTGCTGGATAATCCCGGCCTGCAGGCGCTGTTCTGCGCCACCGATATGCTGGCCCTTGGGGCGCTGGACGGCCTGCGCGCCGCCAAATCGGGCGCCCCGCTCCCGGCCGTTATCGGCTTCGATGATATTCCCCAGGCCGCCTGGCAACCCTATCAACTCTCGACAATTCAGCAGAATACGGAGCTGCTGGCGCATCACGCCGTCGAGATGCTGGTAACCCGCATAGCCAGGTTCGATCTCCCGTCCCGCCACCGGGAAGTGCCGGTGAAATTAATTATTCGCGAAAGCACAAAATGAAAAATTCATTTTATGCCAAAGCGATCACAGAATAATCTGCCGTTCCCCGCCACACTCACTTTGCCTTTCGGGGCTCTTTTTTTATCACTGATTGCACACGTGTGCAAAACGGAGGAAACATGACATCACTGGAATCAGACCCGCTGCACGCCCGCTATCTCTTCGCCTGTGAACTGGCAAAAGCTGGCGCCGAGCTGGCCTTTCGCTTCTATCAGCAGCGCGGCAGCCTCGCGGTCGATCACAAGGGCCACGACCTGCAGGACGTGGTGAGCATCGCCGATAAGCAGGTCGAAGAGTTTGTTAAGCAGCAAATTGTGAACGCTTTCCCGCAGGACGGCTTTCTCGGCGAAGAGAGCGGCGCGCAGCTGCCGGAAGCGCCCATTCTGTGGGTAGTAGACCCGATTGACGGCACCAGTTGCTTTCTTAACGGCCTGCACACCTGGTGCCTGTCGCTGGCTATCGTGGCCGACGGCGAACCGGTAATCGGGGTGGTTTATGACCCCAACCATCAGGAAATATTTCATGCCCTGAAGGGGCACGGCGCGTGGCTCAACGAGACGCCGATTGCCCCCCATTCGGCCGAAACGGTCAAAGAGGGCGTGATGGGCGTGGGAACATCCCACCGCGTCACGCCGGCGGACTTCCTGCCGTTCCTCGACGCGCTGCTCAGCGATGGCGGCATGTTTGTGCGCAACGGGTCCGGCGCCCTGATGAGCGCCTGGGCGGCGGCCGGACGCTTAATCGGCTATTACGAACCGCACATGAACCCGTGGGATGCCCTGCCCGGGCTGGTGCTGATGCGCGAGGCGGGGGGGCAGACGAATGATTACCTCGCCAATGACGGCATCATCAACGGCAGCCCGCTGCTGCTGGCCGGCAAAACGCTCTACCCGCAGTTAAAAAACATGCTTCGGCAACCGTTACACTAACCCGCTAAGGGTCAGGCTTTATCTGATTATGTACCCTACATAGCAACGATAATTCAGTTCAAGGACGAAGCACATTAATCAGTCGGGCCTCCCACCTTCGGAGATCACACCATGTCTGGATTTTTTGCTTTTTTTCGCGCGACGCCGCCCAAAGCCGTCGCTCCGTTCAGCGAGCAGCGCTTTCGCTTTGTGCGCTGGCAAACGTTTCTGGCGATGACGGTCGCCTACGTGACGTTTTACGTCTGCCGCCTGTCGTTTACCGTTGCTAAAAGCGCGCTCGTTGAGCTCGGTATTACACCCACCGAGCTCGGGATGATCGGCTCGGCGCTCTTTTTCAGCTACGCCATCGGCAAGCTGGTTAACGGGTTTATTGCCGATCATGCCAACGTAGTGCGCTATATGAGCCTCGGCCTGCTGCTCAGCGCCGGGATGAATCTGCTGATGGGGATGACCACCAACGCCCTGCTGCTGGCGATCTTCTGGGGGATCAACGGCTGGGCGCAATCCATGGGCGTCGGCCCCTGCGCCGTCTCTCTGGCGCGCTGGTACGGTTGTAAAGAGCGCGGGACGTTCTACGCCATCTGGTCAACGGCGCATAATATTGGCGAAGCCATGACCTATATGGTGATCGCAGCGGTCATTGCCGGCTTTGGCTGGCAGATGGGCTACCTGTCAACGGCGGCCCTCGGCGCCGCAGGCGTCGTGCTGATGCTGCTGTTTATGCGCGACTCGCCGCAAAGCTGCGGTTTTCCGCCAATCAACATCATTCGCGATGAGCCGCAGCAGGAGGAAGTGGGCGGTTCGGTGTTTAAAAACCAGCTGTTCGCCATGCGCAACCCGGCGCTATGGACGCTGGCGCTGGCCTCGGCGTTTATGTATATCGATCGCTACGCGGTGAACTCGTGGGGGATCTTCTTCCTGCAGCAGGATAAGGCCTATTCGACCATTGAGGCCTCCGGGATCATTGGCGTCAACGCTATCGCCGGCATTGCCGGGACCATTATCGCCGGGATGCTCTCCGACCGTTTCTTCCCCCGAAACCGCAGCGTGATGGCCGGCTTTATCAGCCTGCTGAACACCGCCGGATTCGCCCTGATGCTGTGGTCAGCCCACAGCTACGTCACGGATATTCTGGCGATGATTATTTTTGGGGCGACCATCGGAGCCTTAACCTGCTTCCTCGGCGGGCTGATTGCCGTCGATATCTCGTCGCGCAAAGCGGCCGGCGCCGCCCTCGGAACCATTGGCATCGCCAGCTACGCCGGCGCCGGTCTGGGCGAGTTTCTGACCGGGATCATTATTGATAAAACGGCGGTCATCGAAAACGGCACTACGCTGTATAATTTCAGCACGCTATCGCAATTCTGGGTGGCGACCGGCCTGGTTTCCGCCCTGTTCTGCTTTGTGACCGCCGCCATCGTGGCCCGTCGCCACGCCGCGGAACAGCAGATATCGCTGCCATCATAACCCAATAATTTATAAGGAATATTCTATGATGACGACACGCCATCAGGTATTGTTGCGCCTGTTTATCACCTGCGCCGTCGCGTTCGGCGCGGGGCAAACCTGTGCCGCCGATCGCTACCAGCTGGAAAAAGTGGTTGAGCTCAGTCGCCACGGGATCCGCCCGCCAACGGCGGGCAACCGCGAAGCCATCGAGGCCGCCACCCAACGCCCGTGGACGCAGTGGACAACCCGCGACGGGGAATTAACCGGCCACGGCTACGCGGCGGTCGTGAAAAAAGGCCGGGCCGAGGGCGCGCACTACCGCGCGCTCGGGCTGCTGAGCGCCGGCTGCCCGACTCCGGGCGACATCTACGTCCGCGCCAGCCCGCTGCAGCGCACGCGAGCCACCGCTGAGGCCCTGGTTGACGGCGCGTTTCCGGGATGCGGGACGCGCGTTCACCACGTCGCCGGCGACGCTGACCCGCTGTTCCAGACCGACCGGTTCGCGGCAACCCGGACCGATCCCTCCCGGCAGCTGGCGGAGGTGCAAAAAAAAGCCGGCGACCTGGCGCTGCGCCGCCGGGCCCTGGAGCCCACCATCCAGCTGTTGAAAAACGCCGTCTGCATCGCCGACAGGCCCTGCCCGGTCTTTGACCAGCCCTGGCAGGTTAAGCAGGGGAAAAGCGGTAAAGTCTCAATTGTAGGACTTAGCGTGATGGCTAATATGGTCGAAACGCTGCGCCTCGGCTGGAGCGAAAACCTGCCGCTCAGCCAGCTGGCGTGGGGAAACATTACCCGATCCGCGCAGATTAGCGCCCTGCTGCCGCTGCTGACGGCAAACTACGATCTGAGCAACGACGTTTTCTATACGGCGCAAAAGCGCGGTTCAATCCTGCTGAATGCGATGCTGCAAGGCGTCGAGGAGGGCGCTAAGCCGGACGTTCGCTGGCTGCTGCTGGTAGCTCACGATACCAATATTGCGATGGTGCGCACGCTGATGGCGTTTAGCTGGCAGCTGCCGGGCTACAGCCGGGGGAATATCCCGCCGGGCAGCAGCCTGGTGCTTGAACGCTGGCGCGATGCGAGTAACGGCGAACGCTATCTCCGGGTCTATTTCCAGGCGCAAAGTCTCGACGACCTGCGCCACCTGCAGGCGCCGGATCGGCAGCATCCGCTGCTGCGCCAGGAGTGGAGCCAGCCGGGATGCCGGCTCACGCAAGTGGGTACGCTATGTCCCTACCGGCAGGCGCTTGCTGCCTTAGGCAAAAACGTTGACCGGCAGTCGGCCAGCGCGGTAAGCCTCGAGTTACCCTAAGCCAACCGCGAAGCGATGGGGCATCGCTTCGCCTTTTTCCCTAGCCAGCGCTGGGCGCAAATGCGCCGGCCGCTACCTGTTCTTGGGTAACGACGCCGCTGTCCAGCACCCAGCCGCTGATTAATGCCGCCGGCGTGACGTCAAACGCCGGGTTATAAACCGACGCATCCGCCGGCGCCCACTGCACCGCGCCGAAGCTGCCGGCCACCCCGGTCACCTCCGCCGCCGCGCGCTGCTCAATAGGAATAGCCTCGCCGTTTGGACAGCGGCGGTCGAGGGTGGTTTGCGGCGCGGCGACGTAGAACGGAATACCGTGATATTTCGCCAGCACCGCCAGCGAATAGGTACCGATTTTGTTCGCCACGTCGCCGTTGGCGGCAATGCGATCGGCGCCAACCCACACCGCGTCGACCTGCCCTTTAGCCATCAGGCTGGCGGCCATCGAATCGGTAATCAGCTGATAGGGCACCCCCAGCTCGCCCAGTTCCCAGGCGGTCAGGCGGCCGCCCTGCAGCAGCGGGCGCGTCTCGTCGACCCACACGTTGTCCACCAGGCCGCGCTGATGGGCCAGCGCAATCACCCCTAACGCCGTGCCCACTCCGGCCGTCGCCAGGCCGCCGGTGTTGCAGTGGGTCAACAGGCGGCTGCCCGCTTTGACCAGGCTCACGCCGGTTTCCGCGATGCTGGCGCACAGCTGCTTATCTTCCTCAATCAGGCGCAGCGCCTCCTCTTCGAGGGCCGGAATATAGTTTTCCTCAGCCAGCACCAGCTTCATGCGATCGAGGTTATTCATCAGGTTAACCGCCGTCGGACGCGCGGCGCGCAGCGTATCCAGCGCCTGCGATAGCTCATCGCGGGTCAGGCCGCGCTGCGCCAAAAGCGCTAACAGCAGACTGGCAGAAAGACCGATTAACGGCGCCCCGCGCACCCGCAGAGCGTGAATATGGTCAACCAGTAACGGGACGTTATCTGCCGCCAGCCAGCGTTTTTCCTGCGGCAATGCCTGCTGGTCAAGAATAAAAAGCTGATTTTCGCTTACCCGCAGGCTGGTGGTCTGTAGTGTCTGCATGTCGTTAAATCCCTGTTGCGTTGTTGTATCACATTGTGTCAGGATGGAATCCAGAAGTATAGACGTCTGAACGGCTTAATCAGAACTTTTGAGGATCGAGGCAATGTCGCAATACCATACCTTCACGGCCAGCGATGCGGTGGCTTATGCACAACAATTTGGCGGTATCGATAACCCGTCGGAACTGGTGTCCGCGCAGGAAGTGGGTGACGGTAACCTCAACCTGGTATTTAAAATTTTTGATATCCAAGGCGTGAGCCGCATTGTGGTTAAGCAGGCGCTGCCCTACGTCCGCTGCGTCGGGGAGTCCTGGCCGCTGACGCTCGACCGCGCCCGGCTCGAGGCGCAGACGCTGGTCAGCCACTATCAGCATTGCCCGCAGCATACGGTGAAAATTCACCATTTCGATCCCGAGCTGGCGGTGATGGTGATGGAAGATCTTTCCGATCATCGCATCTGGCGCGGCGAGCTTATCGCCAACGTTTACTATCCGCAGGCGGCGAGCCAGCTGGGGGAATATCTCGCCCAGGCGCTGTTCCATACCAGCGATTTTTACCTCCATCCCCATGATAAAAAAGCCCAGGTCGCGCGGTTTATTAACCCGGAGATGTGTGAAATAACCGAAGACCTGTTCTTCAACGACCCCTACCAGGTGCATGAGCGCAACAGCTATCCGCCAGCGCTGGAGGACGATATTGCCGCCCTGCGCCACGATAGCCAGCTCAGGCTGGCGGTGGCCTCGCTCAAGCACCGCTTCTTCTCGCAGGCGGAAGCGCTGCTGCACGGCGATATCCACAGCGGCTCCATTTTCGTTGCCGAAGGCAGCTTTAAAGCCATCGACGCCGAGTTCGGCTATTTCGGCCCGATCGGCTTTGATATCGGCACCGCCATCGGCAACCTGCTGCTCAACTACTGCGGCCTGCCGGGCCATCTGGGCATTCGCGACGCCGCCGCCGCGCGCGAACAGCGGCTGAACGATATTCAGGCGCTGTGGACAACCTTTGCCGAGCGCTTCCAGGCGCTGGCGGCGGAGAAGAGCCGCGATGCGGCGCTGGCTTATCCCGGCTATGCCTCGGCATTCCTGAAAAAAGTGTGGGCGGACGCGATTGGCTTCTGCGGAACCGAGCTGATTCGCCGCAGCGTCGGCCTGTCGCACGTTGCCGATATCGACAGCATTGAGGATGAGGCCATGCGCCACGAGTGCCTGCGCCACGCGATTTCGCTCGGCAAAGCGCTGATCGTGATTGCCGAACGCGTCGACGGCGTCGACGAGCTGATCGCCCGCATTCGCCAGTACGGCTAAGCCGTTCCCCGTTAGTTCCCGGGCAGTGCGCTGCCCGGGCTCTCCATTCACCGCCCTTCCCTACCCCAAATACTCGATCACCGACAGCCCGCCGTTATAGTCGGTGCTGTAGATAATCCCCTGCGCGTCAACGAACACGTCGCAGGACTGGATCACCTGCGGGCGGCCCGGGCGGGTATCCATCATCTTCGCCGGCGCCGCGGGCACCAGCGCCCCGGTTTCTACCGGCCGGTAGGGGTCGGAGATGTCGTAGGCCCGCACCCCCGCATTTTGGTAAGTGGCGAAAATCAGCGTCGAGCTGACAAAGCTTCCGGGGCGGTTCTCATGTAGATTATGCGGGCCAAAATGCGCCCCTTTCGCCACATAGTCCTCCTCCCGCGGCTGCGGGAAGGTCGAAATGCTGACCGGATTCGCCGGTTCGCGGATATCGAACAGCCAGATCAGCTTCTCGCCATCCTGCTGGTTGTCGAGCACCGCTTCGTCAAGCACCACCAGCAAATCGCGATCCGGCAGCGGCAGCGCGGTATGGGTGCCGCCGCCAAACGGCGGGCTCCAGTTGCGGTGGCTAATCAGCTTCGGCTGGGTGCGATCCTTGACGTCAAGTAGGGTCAGTCCGCCGTCGCGCCAGCTGCCGTAGGCGGTATTTCCAGCGATAATCGCGTGATGCAGGGCGTAACGTTTCCCCTGCGGCCAGCTCGCCGTCTCCCCTGCCGTCTGGTTCATACCCGGCAGCCACCAGCGCCCGGCGACCTGCGGGTTGCGCGGATCGGCGAGATCGATAGTCAGGAAGATATAGTCGCTAAAACCGTCGATCAGCGCGGAAACGTAGGCCCAACGGCCACCAACGTACCAGATTCGATGAATGCCGATCCCGTCGAGCGACAGAAAGCTGATTTCCCGCGGCTTATCGGCAACGGAGATATCAAAAATACGCAGCCCGGCGCTCCAGCCTTTCTCCTGCACGTCGCTGACCGTCTCCCCCACCGAGCGGGTGTAGTAGACCTTCTCGTCGGCGAAGCGGGCATCGGCAAAGAGATCCCGGGCGTTGATCACCAGCAGCAGGTCGTCGTGCGCCTGCAGGTGCACGTTCCAGGTACCGGGCGGCGCGGCAACGTAGTTCACGGCTTTGGGGTTTTTCGGATCGCGAACGTCCACCACCGAAAAACCCTGGGACACCATGTGGCCGATATAGGCAAAACCACGATGCACCATCAGCTGAACGCCGTCCGGGCGTCCGCCCTGATCGCTATGCCCAATCAGCCGCATATTGCGGCTGTAGTCGGGGCGCGGGAGTTCCGTCGCCATACCTGCTCCTTACTTGTTTTTGGCTTCCAGGGTGGCGAACCACGGGGCGATAAAGTCTTCGGTCTGGCCCCAGCCCGGAATGATTTTGCCAAGCGACGCCACGTTCACCGCCCCCGGCTGCGCGGCCAGCAGCGCCTGAGGAATTGCCGCAGCTTTAAAATCGTAGGTCGCAGGCGTCGGCTCCCCGGCAATCTTGTTGGCCACCAGGCGCACGTTGGTCGCCCCGATAAGCTTCGGATCGACGGCCACGCTCACCTTCCACGGGCTGCCGGATTCGCGCATCAGCTGAAGATCCTGGTTAGAGATATCAATGCTGTAGAGCTTAATTTCGGTGCGCCCGTTCTCTTTGAGCGCCTTATAGGCGCCCTGGCTGAAGGCGTCCCATGTGCCCCAGATCGCGTCAATTTTGCCTTTCGGGTATTTCGCGAGGATCGCCCCGACCTTGTTGGCGGTATCGCCCTGTACGTCGGAGGAGACGGCGCCGATCGACTCCAGCTCTTTGATGCCAGGGTTCTGCTTGAGCAGCGCCTGGTAAGCTACCTGACGGCGCTCCATAGGCGGGAAGCCGGCGACCCACAGCTTGATAATGTTGGCTTTGCCGTTGAAATCTTTCACCAGTTGACCAAAGGAGAGATCGGTCAGGGAGGCGTCATCCTGCTGGGTCACGGTCACGCCCGGGATCTCGCCGCTGACGGCGGTATCAAATACCGCGACCTTAATCCCGGCGTCCACCGCCTTTTTCACCAGCGCGGTCGAGTAGGGATCGCGCCCCTGGGAGAGAATAATGCCGTCATATTTCTGGCTGATGGCCTGATTGACGAAGTCCTGGAATTTCGCGTCGTCGCCGTTGCTCAGGAAGGTGCTCATTTTAAAGCCGAGCTTCTTGCCTTCCTGGATAGCCCCGGACACAAACTGGGTGGTGTTATCATCGGAACCCAGGTTGCGGATCACCGCAATACGGATCGGCCCGTTATGTTCAGCGATAGCCGCCGGCACCGGCGTTGGCGTCTCAGCATAGGCGGCTACGGAGTTGAGCAGCCCCAGCGCGATAAGAGAAAGCGTTATTTTTTTCATCATGTTTACCCTGTTTATAATTAGGTGCGGCGCTGAAAATAGGTCAGTGCTAACGCGCCAGCCAGCACCAGCCCTTTAATAATGTCCATTGCGTAGTACGGAACCGAGAGCATCACCAGGCCGTTAGAGAGCACCCCAAGGATCACCGCCCCCACCAGCGTGCCCAGCGCGTTCGGTTTGCCCGAGCCCGCCAGCGAGAAGCCGATCCACGCCGCTGCCACCGCGTCCATCAGGTAACCGCCGCCGGCGTTAACCTGGGAGGAGCCGATGCGCGACGCCAGCAGAATGCCGCCGAGGCCCGCCAGCAGCGAGGCGATAACGTACGCCGCCACCTTGTAGCGAGTGATGCGCAGGCCGGAAAGACGCGCGGCCTCCGGGTTGCCGCCGATGGCGTACATCCTCCGGCCGTGGGTGGTGAAAGAGAGCGCCAGCTGGGCAACCACGGTCACCGCCAGCATAATGATGACAATCGTCGGAACCTGCCCCAGCAGGCCGAACGCCGCCGGAATGCTCCCTTCCGCCATCTCGCCGCTCGGCAGCACCATGTTCTCGGTAATCGAGCCGCCGTAGCTGTAGGTCATCGCCACGCCCTGGATCACGAACAGGCTGGCGAGGGTCGCGAGCATATCGGGAATGCGCAGCACCACGATCAGAAAGGCGTTAAACAGCCCCACCAGGGTGCACAGCGCCAGGGTGACCAGAATCGCCTCGGTGGTGCTAAACCCGTGCCAGACGAACAGCGAAATCACCAGCGCGTTCGCCAGCGAAGCGGTCGAGCCGACCGACAGGTCGAATCCGCCGATGGTGAGCGAAATCGACACCCCGATGGCGATCACCGTCACAATGGCAATCGAGCGCAAGATGTTGATGATGTTGAACGGGTCGAGGAAGTTATCCGATGCGAGGCCAAAAACGGCGATCAGCAGCACAACGGTCAGCAACATGCCCCATTTGTAGAGAAAATCGAAAAATCGCTGACGGCTCGATGCCGTCGCGGTAGCGGTCAGGGCCTTGCTCACGCTGCTGCTCCTCCGGTGGAGTAATAAAGTAGGGTCTCTTCGCGGGCCTCTGCGCCCGCTATTTCTGCCACAATGCGGCCATCCCACAGCACGCAAATACGGTCGCACAAACCAACCAGCTCCGAGAATTCGCCCGAGGCGTAGATCACCCCTTTGCCTTCTCGCGCCAGTCCGTCGATTAAATTGAACAGGTCGGTCTTTGCCTTCACGTCAACGCCTTTAGTCGGCTCATCAAAAATCAGCACGTTGGCGCTACCGCGCAGCCATTTACCGATGGCCACCTTCTGCTGATTACCGCCGGAGAGACGACGCAGCGTCTGGCCTGGGCCGGTGGTGCGAATACCGATCCGGGCCACCACCTCCTCCGCCCAGCGCCACGCCTGACGATGGCCAAACAGGCTCCAGCGCGAAAAGCTGCTATCGGCGCTCACCGCGAGGTTCATGGCGATAGGCTCTTCGATAAAAATCCCCTCCTTGCGCCGCTCCTCTGGCACCAGCGCCAGCCCGCGGGCGACGGAGTCCGCCGGGTCGCGCGGGCGCCACGGCTGGCTATTCAGCTCGCCGCGCGTCAGACGGCTTTTACTGGCGCCGAATAGCGCCTTACACAGTTCGGTTTTACCGGCTCCCGCCAGCCCGGCGATGCCGAGAATTTCGCCTTTGCGCAGGCGCAGAGAGATATCCTGCAACAGCCCCTCGTCGTGCAGCCCTTCCACCTGGAGCAGCACCTCTTCCCCGTGCGGCGGGCGCTTCGGCGGAAAGATATCGCTGAGCTCATGGCCGAGCATCTTTTCCACGATCTGCTCGCCGCTGAGCTCCGCCATCGGGCCGCTTTCGATCAGCCGTCCGTCGCGCAGCACCGTTAGGGTGTCGCAAATGGCCTTCAGCTCGTGAATGCGGTGCGAGATAAACACTACGCCGATACCCTGCTGCTGCAGGCGGCGCACCACGGTAAACAGGCGTTCGCTTTCGTGGCGATCCAGCGGCGCGGTCGGTTCATCAAGGATCAGAAAGCGGCAGTGGTGCGACAGGGCCCGCGCCAGCAGGATTTGCTGCTTCTCGGCCAGAGAGCAGCTGTCGATAGAGCGCCGCACGTCAAGAACGATATCCAGCTGGGCCAGCGCGACCCGGGCCTGCTCGCGGACCCGCCGCCAGCTAAAGCCCTGGCCCGGCAGCGCCAGCCGGTCCAGCATAATGTTCTCGGCAATGCTCAGGCCCGGCACCAGCGCCACGTCGACCTCCTGCTGCACGAGGTGAATGCCAAGCTGCTTTGCATCGCGCGGAGAACGAATATTGACCGGCTGATTATTGATGACAATCTCGCCCTCGTAATGCGCGTGCGTGCCGCAGAGCACCGCCATCAGCGTCGATTTTCCCGCGCCGTTGGCGCCGGTCAGCGCGTGCACGGTTCCCCCTTTGAGGGAAAACGCCACGTTGCTCAGCGCCCGAAAGCCGGAAAAGGCCAGGTTAATGTTGTGCATCTCGAGGCGATTGGCTGTCATCCCCTGCTACCCTTTACGATTAATATTCTGATTTAACGAATTTTTCACAGCCGTCCTTGACTGACAACTGCGTAAAAGGCATAAGATAAAACGAAATAATATTAGCCATCCGGATGTCCAGACATAACATCAGGTTAGCGAAACGACAATAAGGTCAGCCTCTATGAGCAACAGCGATATCCGCGTGGTCCCCGGCCCCGCCAACTACTTCTCCCATCCCGGCAGCCTCGCGCGGCTGCATGATTTTTACAGCGCAGAGCAGCTTTCCCGGGCGCTGTGGATCTACGGCGAGCGGGCAATAGCCGGCGCAGAACCCTTTTTACCCGAGGCCTTCAATGCGCCCGGCGCCAAAAAAATCCTCTTTAAGGGCCACTGCAGCGAAAGCGACGTATCCAGGCTGGTCCACGAGGCGGGCGAAGACCGCGCGGTGGTGATCGGCGTCGGCGGCGGCGCGCTGCTGGATACCGCCAAAGCGGTGGCCAGACGGCTTGCGCTACCGGCGGTGGCGATCCCGACCATCGCCGCCACCTGCGCGGCGTGGACTCCGCTGTCGGTGTGGTACAACGACGCCGGCCAGGCGCTGCATTTTGAAATTTTCGACGACGCCAACTTCCTGGTGCTGGTGGAGCCGAGGATCGTCCTCAACGCGCCGCAGGAGTATCTGCTGGCAGGGATCGGCGATACGCTGGCGAAATGGTATGAGGCGGTGGTGCTGGCGCCGCGGCCGGAAACCCTGCCGCTGACCGTACGCCTGGGGATTAACGGTGCGCTGGCGATCCGCGACGTTCTGCTGGAGAGCAGCGAAACGGCGCTCGCCGACCAGCAGCGCGGCGAGCTGAGCCAGCCGCTGCTGGACGTTATCGATGCGATTATCGCCGGCGGCGGAATGGTTGGCGGCCTCGGTGAGCGCTACACCCGAGTGGCGGCGGCCCATGCGGTGCACAACGGCCTGACGGTGCTGCCGCAGACGGAGAAGTTTCTTCACGGCACCAAGGTCGCCTACGGCATTCTGGTGCAGAGCGCCCTGCTCGGCCAGGACGATGTGCTGGCGCAACTGGTGGCGGCCTATCGGCGTTTTAATCTGCCGACCACCCTGGCGGCGCTGGATATCGATATCCACAACCGGGACGAGCTGGATCGGGTCATTGCCCATACCCTGCGCCCGGTGGAATCCATCCACTTCCTGCCGGTGGAGCTGACGCCGCAGACCCTGTACGCCGCCTTTGAGAAAGTGGAAAATTTCCGCCGCCAGATACACTGAGCGCGGGAAAGCGTAGGAAGGGCCGGCGGCCGGAGAGATTTCCGGTACCGGTCTGGACGTAGACGGGGGGCTTAACGCCTGAGGGTGTGTCCTAGCAGCACTTCGCGCCGCCCTTGCCGCCGTAGCGCGCGTCCTGGCGCTCGCGGAAGAACTCTTCGTAGGTCATCGGCGTCTGCTCAGGGTGGGTCTGGCGAATATGCGCGACGTAGTTATCGTAATCAGGTACGCCAATCATCATCTTTGCCGCCTGGCCTAAGTATTTTCCCGCTTTCGAAAGGGTATCGAACATTTTCATCTCTCACATCATCCTCTCCCTTGCGGGAGAGGATTTGGCTAACAAAAACCGGCTGGCTAATGCGCGCGTTTCGTCTGGGTTATCAGGCTCTCAGCATCGGCGGGCATCGCTTCGTACGGCGTCTCTCTGGCAGTAGGATGGTCCTCTTTCAGTGCCGCCAGCGCGGTTTTGATTGAGAACAGCGCCAGTACCACCACCACCACCATAAAGAAGATGGTCAGGCCGGCATCCAGGCGGTTGTTAAAGACCAGCTGCGCCAGCTGGGATTCGGTGTACTGCGGCGGGATAGCACCGCTGTCGATCATCGCCTGGAACTTATTGGCGATCGCCAGGAAGCCCACTTTGGTATCCGGGCTGAACGACTTCTGCCAGCCGGCGGTCAGCGTGCAAATCAGCAGCCACGACGTGGGCAGCAGCGCAACCCATGCATAGCGCTGACGCTTCATTTTAAACAGTACCACCGCACAGAGCATCAGCGCCATCCCCGCCAGCATCTGGTTAGCGATACCGAACAGCGGCCACAGGGTGTTAATCCCGCCGAGCGGGTCCACCACGCCCTGGTGCAGGAAGTAGCCCCACGCCAGTACGCACAGCGCCGTCGCCAGCAGGTTCGCCGGCAGCGAGCTGGTTTTCTTCAGCCCCGGGCTTATCACGCCGAGCAGATCCTGCAGCATAAAGCGCGCCGCGCGGGTGCCGGCATCCACCGCCGTCAGAATAAACAGCGCTTCAAACAGAATGGCGAAGTGGTACCAGAAGGCAACGTCCATCAGGCCGCCCAGCGAGCCGTGCAGGATGTAGGCCATCCCGACCGCCAGCGTCGGTGCGCCGCCGGCGCGGGAGATAATCGACTGTTCGCCGACCTCGCTGGCTATCTGGTGCAGCGTATCCGCCGTGATGGTGAAGCCCCAACTGCTGACCACCTGCGCGGCGGACGCCACCACGTCGGTGGTGCCGGCAGGCGCCAGTACCGCCAGCGGGCTGTTCATCGCAAAGTAGACGCCCGGGTCGATAATACAGGCCGCCACCAGCGCCATAATGGCGACGAAGGATTCCATCAGCATGCCGCCATAGCCGATAAAGCAGGCCTGACCTTCGTTAGCCAGCATTTTCGGCGTAGTGCCGGAGGCAATCAGCGCGTGGAAGCCCGACACGGCGCCGCAGGCGATGGTGATAAACAGGAACGGGAACATGCTGCCGCTCCACACCGGGCCGGTGCCGTCAATAAACTTGGTCAGCGCCGGCATGGTCAGCGTCGGGCGCATGATCAGAATACCAATCGCCAACCCGACGATGGTGCCGATTTTCAGGAAGGTCGAGAGGTAGTCGCGCGGGGCCAGCAGCAGCCAAACCGGCAGCACCGAGGCAATAAAGCCGTAGCCCACCAGAATCCAGGTCAGCTGCACGCCGGTGTAGTCAAACCACGGCGCCCAGGTCGCGCTTTCGGCAACCCATCCGCCGGAGACGATGGCAAACACCAGCATCACCAGGCCAATCACCGACACTTCGCCAATGCGCCCTGGGCGCAGATAGCGAATATAGATCCCCATAAAGACCGCCAGCGGAATAGTGAAGGCAACGGTGTAGGTTCCCCACGGACTGTGGGTCAGCGCTTTCACCACGATCATCGCCAGCACCGCGAGGATGATCACCATGATCATAAAGCAGGCCACCAGCGCCAGCACCCCGGCGGTGGGCCCCATCTCCTCTTTCACCAGCTCGCCGAGCGAGCGGCCGTCGCGGCGGGTCGAAACGAACAGCACCATAAAGTCCTGCACCGCGCCGGCCAGCACCACGCCGGCGAGGATCCAGATCATCCCCGGCAGGTAGCCCATCTGCGCCGCCAGCACCGGCCCAACCAGCGGCCCCGCGCCGGCAATGGCCGCAAAATGGTGACCGAACAGCACTTTCTTATCGGTCGGAACGTAGTCAAGGCCGTCGTTGTGCCGCACCGCGGGCGTCATCCGCGTCGGGTCAACCGCCAGCACGTTTTTGGCGATGTAGAGGCCATAGAAGCGATAGGCAATCAGATAGATACAGACCGCCGCCACGACAATCCATAGCGCATTAATCTGTTCGCCGCGGTTTAAGGCTATGTAACCGAGGGCAAAGGCTCCAATGACGGAGAGCAGTGTCCAGATGAGGTATTTCCCTGAATTATTCATTATCGGGTTCCACGGGTAGGGTAATCAATCTGTTACATTTTGTTTCTAGAACACAACGCAGATTTTAACAACGTCGAAACCCTGGAGATGTCGCCAGAAGGCAGGGATTTGTCTCACATTGCTAGCGAGATCACTTCTGGCAGGAAAATGGATGAAAACCGCGGTGTCAGAAAGACGCTCGCGCCGCGCCCGAACGGGCTACAGAAATAAAACCGTAGCCCGGACGGGACGCGGCGCGAGCCGGGGGAAGATAGAGCGCTAGCCGAGCACCGCGGTGCCCAGGCGGCAGGTGCAGCAGCGCCGTCCGCGTTCGTCGAAGACGGCAATTTCCCAGCTTTGCCCCTGGCGGCCGAGGTGCAGAGGACGGCACTCGCCGCGAACCTTACCGCTGGACACCGCCCGATGATGGGTGGCGTTCAGCTCGGTTCCGACCACGCACTGGCCCTCTTCGGTCATCAGCCAGCCGGCCATCGAACCCAGCGTTTCCGCCAGCGCCGCCGACGCGCCGCCGTGCAGCAGGCCAAAGGGCTGATGGGTGCGGGCATCGACCGGCATTTCGGCCTCCAGCACCCCCTCTTCCAGCCGGGTATAAACAATACCGAGATGGGCCACCATCGTATTCGCGCTGGTGGCGTTAAGCGCCTCCAGCGTCAGCTGACGTTTCCAGGCCATCTATGCCCCCAGCGTCGAGCCGCCGTCAACCACGATATCCTGCAGCGTGATATGGCTGGCGTGATGAGAAGCGAGGAACAAAATGGTGCTGGCAATCTCCTGCGGCCGGGCGATCTTACCCAGCGGAATGCCGAGCTTGAACTGCTCGCCAAAACCGCGAATGCGCTGCTGCTCGGCGTCATCGCTGACCCACAGCGTGCGCTGCATATCGGTGTCGGTCGAGCCCGGCGAGACGAGGTTGCAGCGCACTCCGCTGCCCGCCAGCTCAAGCCCGACGGTCAGCGCCAGGCTCTTCAGCGCCGCTTTCGACGCGCCGTAGGCGCTCATGCCAATGCGCGGCGTATGCGCGGCGTCGGAGGCCACGGTGACGATCGCCCCGCCCCGCTGGCGGCGGAACTGGGCCATCGTCTGCTGGAAGAGGTTAAACGCGCCGCCGACGTTAACGGCGAAGGTCTGCTGCCACTCTTCAACGCTCAGCGCATCGGTGGCGCCCATGCGTAAAATACCGGCCGCGTTGACCAGCACGTCAAGGCGCTCAATGCCGCCCAGCAGACGCTGGCACACCTCGGCCGCCTGCTGCGCGTCGGCCACGTCCAGCGTCTCGGTGGCGAACGGATAGCTTTCGCCCGCGAACGCGAGGTCAAAACCGGTGACCTGCGCTCCGGCTTCAACGAAGGCCAGGGCGGTGGCGTAGCCGATGCCCTTACCCGCCCCGGTCACCCATACGGTCTGACCCTGAAAATCGAGCGCGGCCACTATTTCACCTCGCGGGAGAGTAGCGCCCACCAGGCATCAATCGACGGATTTTTCGCCAGCATGACGAAGTCGATATCGCCGTGCACTTTGCGCCAGCGCGCGGCCAGCGCCATCATGCGCACCGAATCCAGGCCGTAGTCGATGAGGTTTTCATCATCCATCGGCTCGTCGGACTCGTCGAGCAGCGGCAGCACCAGCGCGCGCAGCGCCGCCTTTGACGCCGGCATCGGCAGCAGCTCTTCGGTCATCACCACCCGACCGCAGCGTCCGGCGACATATTTCAGCGCCATCAGATGCTCTTCGCGGCTAAAGTCCGCCAGCGCGTCGGCAACGAAGAACGGCTTGATGTCGCGCATAAAGGCGTCGGTCGCGGTCGTCATGCAGCCGATATGGGCATAGACGCCGGTGACGATCAGCTGGTCGCGCCCGGCCTCTTTCAGCATCTCTTCCAGCGGCGAACGGTGGAACGCGCTGTAGCGCCACTTCACCAGCACGGTGTCGTTTTCGTCCGGCGCCAGGGCGGCAATCACCCGCTGCTGCTCCGGCGAGCGGGTCAGGCCCGGTCCCCACATATCGTTCAGCAGGGCGCGGTCTTCATCGCTCTGCTCCTTCGGCTGCGCGGTGTAGAACACCGGAATATCGTGCTGCTTGCAGAAATCGCGCAGCGCGGCAACGTTGGCGACCACTTTCGCCATCATCGCGCTATCTTCACCCCAGAAGTTGAGGAAATACTCCTGCATATCGTGGATAAGCAGCGCGGCGCGGGACGGCTCAAAGGCCCAGCTCACTTTGTTCGCCGGGATATCGCTGGCTTCCGGCAGCGCGTAAGCCTGTAATTGAGGAATGGCCATTGTGTCTTCTCCTTCAGCCCAGCTTGCGTTCAGCCAGCCACTGACGTAATTGTTTTTTATCGACTTTGCCCACCGGCGTCAGCGGCAGCGCGTCCACGCACTCCACCCGATCCGGCAGCTTAAATTCAGCCACGCCCTGCTCGCGCAGGAAGCGGCGTACCGCGACCGCGCGCAGCGGCTCTTTGACCACCAGGTACGCGCAGCTTTTCTCCCCCAGCAGGCTATCCTCCATGCTCACCAGCGCGGCATGGATCGTCGCCGGGTGGCGCAGCAGCAGGTTTTCAATCTCTTCCGCGGCGATCTTCTCCCCGCCGCGGTTGATCTGATCTTTCTCACGCCCCTGCACGGTGATATAGCCGTCTTCGTCGATCGAGATAAGATCCCCCGAGCAGTAGAACCCGTCGGCGTCAAACGCCTCCAGATTATGCTGCGGGCTTTTATAGTAGCCGCGGAAGGTATAGGGTCCGCGGGTCATCAGGCGGCCGACTTCGCCGCGCGGCAGCGGGTTGCCTTCGGCATCGGCGACCCACACTTCGTCGTCGGGGCTCATCGGGCAGCCCTGGGTATTGATAATGCGCTGCGGGCTATCGTTGAGGCGGGTGTAGTTCACCAGCCCTTCCGCCATGCCGAAGACCTGCTGCAGCTGGCAGCCAATCTCGGCCGGAATGCGCGCGGCGAGCGTCGCGGACAGGCGCGCTCCGCCAACCTGCAACAGCCGCAGCGACCGCAGCTGCGCATTGCCGCCCCATTCGTGGATCGCCTGCAGCCACAGGCTGACCGCCGGCGGCACCAGCGAGGCCACGTTTATCTGATGCTTTTCAATCAGCGGGAAGCAGAGCGTGGCGCTCGGGTCGGCGGCAAGGATCACCCGGCCTCCGGCCAGAAATACTCCCAGCGATCCCGGCGAGCTCATCGCATAGTTATGCGCCGCGGGCAGCGCGTTGAGATAGCGCGTCTCGGCGCTAATCGCGCAAATTTCATTGCTGCGGCGAATGCTGTATTCGTAATCGTTGTGGGTACGCGGGATAAGCTTAGGTGTGCCGGTGCTGCCGCCGGAGAGCTGGAAAAACGCCACCTCATCGGCAGGCGTCGGGTTGGCGATAAAGCCCTCGGCGGGCTGGGCGATCGCCGCAGCCAGGTCATACTCGCCGCTATCGCCGCGCAGCAGCGCCACCCGCACCGACGGATGCTGCTCAATAAAGCCGTTGAGGAAGCTATCGTCGGCAAACAGCGCGTGCTGGCGATCGGCCACCAGCAGCGCGGGTTCAATCTGCGTGGCGTAGGCGTTAAGCTCGCTGCGCTGATGGCTGAACAGCGCGTTGACCGGCGCCACGCCGATGCGCAGCAGCGCAAAGAAGGTAATGTAGAACTCGGCGACGTTGCCCAGCTGCACCAGCGCGGTTTCGCCGCGCTTGAGCCCCATCCCCTGCAGAGAGCTGGCGAGGTTATCCACCCGCTGGTTGAACTGGCGATAGCTGTACTGAACCTCGCCGTCGATAATCGCCACGGCATCGCTTGCCGCGTGACGGGTAATCAGCTCGGTTAACGGCAGATCCTGCCAGTAGCCTTTTTCACGGTAGCGGGCGGCAAAGCTTTCCGGCCAGCGGTTAAATGCAATCATCATTGCCTCTTAATACAAGCCGAACACGTTCAGCATAGTGGTCAGTTTAACGCCGGTTTCGCGCCACTCTCCCAGCGGGGAGGAGGCCGGAACGATCCCCGCACCGGCAAACAGGCGCAGCGTGTTCTGCTGCAGGCGGGCGCAGCGGATGGTCACAACCCACTCGCCGTTGCCTTCGTCATCACACCAGCCCACGATGCCGCCGAACAGTTGGCGATCGAACGGCTCCAGCTCGCGGATCAGGCGCGTGGCGGCCTGGTGCGGGAAGCCGCTGAGGGCCGGCGTCGGATGCAGCAGGCAGGCCAGAGACATGGCGTTCTCCCCGGCCGCGGCGGTCCCGGCGATGGGCGTCGCCAGATGCCATAAGGTTGGGGTGGTGATCAGCTGCGGAGAGTCCGGCAGCGACAGCGCGCGGCTGCGCGGCGCAAGCACCGCCTTCATCGCCTGGGTCACCAGCTCGTGCTCGTGGCGATCTTTCCCGGACGCCAGCAGCTTGTTGCCCGCTTCGCGATCCAGCACATCGTCCGGCTGACGGCGGGCCGAGCCCGCCAGCGGCAGAGAGCTAAAGCTATCGCCCTCTTTACGCAGCAGCAGCTCCGGGCTGGCGCCGAGCAGCACGCCGCCGTCCGAGAGCGGCACGTGGAAGTTAAAGCTGGCGGGGTTTTGCGCGATCAGGCGCTCCAGCAGCGCACCGCTGTCCACGCGATCGTGGGTGGTGATATCGATCAGGCGCGACAGCACGACCTTATCGACTTCCGGCGTGGCGGTCAGCGCGGCGGCGCGCTCGACCATCGCCATAAATGCGTCCTGTTCGGGGATCTCCTGGCGGGCCACCACGTCCATCGCCGCCTGGCCCGACGCGTAGCGCGCGGAGCGCTGCTTGCCGGTGCGGGAGAAGGTTTCCCAGCGCTCGGGAATAAACAGTTCGGACGGTTGGCGGGTATCGAAGGGGATCGCGCCGACCATCACCGGCTTGCCGATCCCGGCGGCTTTCGCCTCCTGGAACGCGGCGGCCATTTTTTGCTGGAATTCACCGGACAGCGCATCGCCGTCGGCGGCGGAATGAGAGAAGCGCCTGAAACAGCCTGAAGTACTAAAACTGCGGTACGGCGACATAAAGAAGAAGCTTTCTGGTGCCAGGGTCATTTTTTGTTCCCGTACATCCTCGGCCAGTGACGTTTCCATATCATCCTCCAAAAACGATAAAGATATTACGAATAATTATCATTTATATTTTGGTTGGCTAACCTAAAAGGTATTGCTCTACATGTCAACCGTATAAACAGCATGTTGTGCTACTTAGGCTTGCATCCCTGCGGCACAAAGTTGAAAATGAGACGCATTTATCTCAACTCAATCAGGACGCAAATTCGTGAATTTCCCCACTTTGTGCCGTCGTACCCTGCTGGCCTGCGGGCTGGCGTATTTAGGAATTACCTCAGCGTTGGCCGCCGACTGGCCGCGTCAGATCACCGACAGCCGCGGCGCGCACACCCTCGAACAGCGGCCGCTGCGCATTGTTTCCACCAGCGTCACCCTCACCGGCTCGCTGCTGGCGATTGATGCCCCGGTGGTAGCCAGCGGGGCCACCACGCCGAATAACCGCGTGGCCGATGGCCAGGGATTCCTGCGCCAGTGGAGCATCGTTGCCCGCGAGCGTAAGCTGGCGCGGCTCTATATCGGCGAGCCGAGCGCCGAGGCCGTGGCCGCGCAGATGCCGGACCTGATCCTGATTAGCGCCACCGGAGGCGATTCCGCGCTGGCGCTCTACGATCAGCTTTCTACTATTGCGCCGACGCTTATCATTAACTACGACGACAAGAGCTGGCAGGCGCTGCTCACCCAGCTCGGAGAGATTACCGGCCACGAGAAGCAGGCCGCGGTGCGCATTGCCGAATTTGATAAGCAGCTGGCGGCGCTGAAGCAGCAGATGAAACTACCGCCGCAGCCGGTCAGCGCACTGGTTTATACCGCCGCGGCCCATAGCGCCAATCTGTGGACGCCGGAGTCGGCCCAGGGCCAGATGCTCGAACAGCTGGGCTTTACGCTGGCTACCCTTCCCGGCGGGCTGCACGCCAGCCAGAGTCAGGGTAAACGCCACGATATCATCCAACTGGGAGGGGAGAACCTGGCTGCCGGCCTCAACGGCCAAAGCCTGTTCCTGTTCGCCGGCGACGAAAAGGACGCTCAGGCAATTTACGCCAATCCGCTGCTCGCCCACCTGCCTGCGGTCGCAGCCAAACGCGTCTATCCGTTGGGCATCGAAACCTTCCGTCTTGACTACTACAGCGCCATGCTGGTGCTGCAGCGCCTCGCAGCCTTCTTCAGCTAAATCCTGTTCCCGGCCGGCGCGACGCCCGGTCGGGAAGCAGCCTCAGCTTTCGCTCACCGTCTCCGGGCGCTGAAAGCGGCGTAGTTCGCTCAGCAGCCCAATCAACATTGCGCCAACGATAACCAGCACCCAGCCGCTGGCGCTCGCCGACGCGACCGGGGTCATCATCACGCCGAGGCCGCCCAGCAGCGCGGCGCCAACGGCATCGCCGGTGACATTCTGCGCGGTCCACAGGCCGTTGATGCGCCCAAGCATCGCCTCCGGCGTCTGGGTTTGAATCAGGGTGTACTGCAGCAGCGAACTGATGGCGCTCAGCCAGCCAAACAGCGCCAGGCACAGCGCGCCCAGCTGCCACAGCGGCATCAGGCTAAACAGGGCGATGGCGACAAAGGAGCCGACGGTGGTGGTCAGCATCACCGCGCCCGGCCTGGCGGTTTGCGCCAGCTGACCGCTGGTTAGCGCCCCGAGTGCTGCGCCCAGCGGGATCGCGGCGTACAGCAGGCCGATTTGCGAGGCCGACATCTGCCAGCCTTCGGCCAGCGCCGGATAGAGTACGCGCACCGCGCTCGCCATCGTCAGCAGGCCACCGAGCAGCGCAATACCGCCAATCAGCGGGCTATTAAAGAGGAATTTAAGCCCCGCCAGCAGCGACTTCAGCGGATGCTCGCGCGGCTGAGGCGGCGGCGGGAGCTGCGGTAAACGCAGCAGGGTCAAGGTGGTGATAAAGGTTCCGGCCGCCGCCAGGCCGTAGTTCCAGGCCACGCCGCCGGTGGCCAGCAGCAGGCCACCGATCATCGGCGAAATCACCGAGCCCAGGCGCACCGTCAGCATGGTAATCGCCCCGGCCTGCATCAGATTTTCCCGGCCAACCAGCGCGGGGGTTGCCGCCAGCAGCGCCGTGACGCCCAGCGAGGCGAAGAAGCCGTCCCAGACGCCCAGCAGATAGATAGCCATCAGCGAAGGCTCGGGCAGCATGGCGTTGAGGCACAGGCCGACAAAACCGATCCCGCAGGTGCCGCGCGCCAGCAGGATCAGGCGCTTACGCTCGTAGCGATCCGCCAGCACGCCCCCCACCATCAGGCCGATAAACATTGAGCCGCCGGTCAGGGTGACCGAGAGCCCCACCTGCAGGGTGGAGTGGGTCATCATCTGGATTTGTACCGGGATCGCAACGCCCAGCAGGCCAAGCGAGAGGATTGAGATAAAGCGGGCGATAAAGACGGCGCGAAACGCCGGATGCGTTTTCAGCAGGCTCAGGTTCAGCAGCCGGGATTGTCGGTTCATTACAACACCTTGTTATTATTTTCCATCGATACTCGTTATACGTCGGGCTACAGATGCGCTGGCGGCAGCCGGCCGATCCCGGCCTCGCGATAGCGGCGCGTCGGCCGCCAGGTGGGCGCTATCTCCTCGCCCGAGCGGTCGGAGCCCGGGCACTCGCGCCCTGCCGTCGCGATGCATCCCGCATGATTTGCGTATACCATTCTTAGGGGCCGCCATGCTAACATAACTGAATAGAATCGATAACGATAATTACTATCATTATCATGTCAGGGATGTGAACTATGTCGTTTTCTACGCCCAGGGCGCGCGCCGTCGCCGTGCCGGGTCTGCTGCTGGTCTTAGCCGTTGCGATTGCGCTCAGCCTGCTCGTTGGCGCCAAACCTCTGCCACTCAACGTCGTTGTGGATGCCTTTACCGGCACCTGTCAGAGCGCTGACTGCACCATCGTGCTCGATGCCCGTCTGCCGCGCACCCTTGCCGGACTGCTTGCCGGCGCCGCGCTAGGGCTGGCGGGGGCGCTGATGCAAACCCTCACCCGCAACCCGCTGGCCGACCCCGGTATCCTGGGCGTCAACTCCGGCGCCAGCTTCGCGATCGTACTGGGCGCCGCGCTGTTCGGTATTCATTCACCGCAGGAGCAGCTGCTGATGGCCTTTTGCGGTGCCTTTGCCGCCTCGCTGCTGGTGGCCTTCACCGGCAGCCAGGGCGGAGGCCAGCTTAGCCCGGTGCGCCTGACGCTGGCCGGCGTCGCCCTGGCGGCGGTGCTCGAAGGGCTCTCTAACGGCATTGCGCTGCTTAACCCAGACGTCTACGACCAGCTGCGCTTCTGGCAGGCTGGCTCGCTGGATATTCGCACCCTGCAAACGCTTAAAATCGTCCTGATCCCGGTACTGATCGCCGGCGTCGTCACGCTGCTGCTCAGCCGGGCGCTGAACAGCCTGAGCCTCGGCAGCGACACCGCCACCGCGCTCGGCAGCCGGGTGGTGCGCACGCAGTTTATCGGCCTGCTGGCGATAACCGTCCTTTGCGGCAGCGCTACGGCGGTGGTCGGCCCCATCGCCTTTATCGGCCTGATGATGCCGCACATGGCGCGCTGGCTGGTGGGCGCCGACCACCGCTGGTCGCTGCCGGTCACCCTGCTGGCAACCCCGGCGCTGCTGCTGTTTGCCGATGTTCTTGGCCGCCTGCTGGTCCCCGGAGAGCTGCGGGTCTCGGTGGTCAGCGCCTTTATCGGCGCCCCGGTGCTGATCTGGCTGGTGCGTCGTCAGCCGCGCGGAGGTGCAATGTGACTGCCCCTTCCCGTCGTTTGCTGCTCAGCTGTTTTATCCTGATTGTCGCCAGCGTGGTCGTCTCCCTCTGGGGGCTCGGCAGCGGTTTGGTACCGCTACGGGTGGAGCAAGTTATCTCCGCGCTGCTGGGCGATGCGCCGCGTAATATCACCATGGTCGTTACCGAATGGCGGCTGCCGCGGGTGCTGATGGCGCTGCTGATCGGCGCGGCGCTGGGCGTTAGCGGGGCGATTTTTCAGTCGCTGATGCGCAACCCGCTGGGCAGCCCGGACGTGATGGGCTTCAACACCGGCGCGTGGAGCGGCGTGCTGGTGGCGATGGTGCTCTTTGGGCAGAACCTGACGGCCATCGCGCTGGCGGCGATGGTTGGCGGCGTGCTGACCGCCCTGCTGGTCTGGCTGCTGGCCTGGCGTAACGGGATTGAAACCTTCCGGCTGATTATTATCGGTATCGGCATCCGCGCGATGCTGGTGGCGTTCAATACCTGGCTGCTGCTGCGCGCGTCGCTGGAGACCGCGCTCTCCGCCGGGCTGTGGAACGCCGGTTCGCTCAACGGGCTGACGTGGGGTAAAACCTGGCCGTCGGCGCCGCTTATTGTGCTGATGCTGGCCTGCAGCTTGCTGCTGGTGCGGCGCATGCGCCTGCTGGAAATGGGGGACGATACCGCCTGCGCGCTCGGCGTGCGGGTCGAGCGCTCTCGCCTGCTGCTGATGCTGGTGGGGGTGGTGCTGACCGCCGCCGCCACCGCGCTGGCGGGTCCGATCTCCTTTATAGCGCTGGTGGCCCCGCATATCGCCCGCCGCCTCAGCGGCACCGCGCGCTGGGGTCTGACCCAGTCGGCGCTGTGCGGCGCGCTGCTGCTGGCGCTGGCCGACTACAGCGCCCAGCGCCTGTTTATGCCCTATCAGCTGCCGGTGGGGGTCGTCACCGTCAGCCTCGGCGGTATCTATCTCATCGCACTGTTAATTCAGGAGTCCCGCAAAAAATGACCGCTGTAACCCCCCGTTTGCGCGGCGACCAGTTGACCCTGGCATACGGTAAAAAGATTATCGCCGAATCGCTGAACGTGACCATTCCCGACGGCCACTTCACCGCTATCATTGGCCCCAACGGCTGCGGAAAATCGACGCTGCTGCGCACCCTCAGCCGCCTGATGACCCCGGCCAGCGGCCATGTTTATCTCGACGGCGAGCAGATCCAGCGCTACGCCAGCAAGGACGTGGCCAGACGCATCGGACTGCTGGCGCAAAACGCCACCACCCCGGGTGATATTACCGTCCAGGAACTGGTCGCCCGCGGCCGCTATCCGCATCAGCCGATGTTCACCCGCTGGCGGAAAGAGGACGATGACGCGGTCAATCAGGCGATGCGCGCCACCGGCATCACCGACCTCGCGCAGCAGAGCGTTGACACGCTCTCCGGCGGCCAGCGCCAGCGCGCGTGGATTGCGATGGTGCTGGCGCAGGAAACCGCCATCATGCTGCTCGACGAACCGACGACCTGGCTGGATATCAGCCATCAGATCGATCTCCTCGAGCTGCTGAGCGAACTGAATCGCGAGAAGGGTTATACCCTGGCGGCGGTGCTGCACGACCTCAACCAGGCCTGCCGCTATGCCACCCATCTGATTGCCCTGCGCGACGGCAAAATTATCGCCGAAGGGGCGCCGAAAGAGATCGTGACCGCCGAGCTTATCGAGCGGATTTACGGCCTGCGCTGCACCATCATCGACGACCCGGTCGCCCACACGCCGCTGGTGGTGCCGCTGGGCCGCCGCTAGCCTCTGGTATTCCCCCGGCTAAAGCATAAAAAACCCCGGTTCGCGCGACGCTGACCGGGGCTACAGAGCGATGTGCAGAGGTTGTCCGGAACAGTCCGGACGACGCGCGACCTATCCCAGAATCTCCCGCACCACCGGACCTATCGACTCAAAGGCCTGGGGAGAGATAATCTCCACGTGCGCGCACGCCTGGCTGAAGACCTCCAGTTCGCCAACCCACGGCCCCCACAGCGCCTGCGGGTCCATCCCCGGCTGGCGCGTTTTTTCCGCCACGAACAGGGTCGCCTTGCCGTCGAACTTCGCGCTGTGCGCGGTGGTCAGCAGGCGCACCGCGTCGGCGTAGTTGCCCTCGATGGTGCTAAACAGCTCGCCGGACGGCTGCCCCTGCTGCGCGGCAAGGAACGCTTCCCGCTCGCGGTCAATTTCCGCCAGTACCTGCGGGTCGAGGCCGTTGGCCTCTTTTTCCGCCCAGTTTTGCGACTCCGGCGGCCAGGTATCCAGCAGCCCGAGGAACGCCACCGCTTCACCGCGCTGACGCAGGCGCGCGGCAATTCCCTGCGCCAGGGTGCCGCCGAGGGAATAACCGAACAGGTAATAAGGCCCGTGCGGCTGCTGCGCCAGTAACGTTTGCAGATGGGACTCGCAGACTTCATCCAGGCTGGCGGCGCTCGCCATCGGCCCCTGCGGGCGCGGCGACTGAATGCCGGTAATTGACCAGCGCGGGTTGAGATAGCGCACCAGCACGCTGAACTGCCAGGCAAAGCCGGAGGCCGGATGGAAGCAGAACAGCGTCGGGCCGTCGCTTTTACGCAGGGGTAAAAGCGCATCAAAGCCCAGGCGCTGCGCCTGCTCGTCGCTGAGATCGGACGCCAGCAGCGCGCTCAGCTGGCCGACCGTCGAGGCGACCATCACCTGTCCCGGCGTCACCTGACGCGTAAACCGGCGACTCAGCTGCGCCGCCAGGCGCATCGCCAGCAGCGAGTGGCCGCCAAGCGCAAAGAAATCGGCTTCGATATCGTTCACCTCGCAGCCCAGCAGCTGGCTGAACGCCTCGGCGACCGCACGCTCGCTCTCGGACTCCGGCGGCCGGCCGCGGCGTTCCTGGTTCAGCGTTGGTAGCGGGAGCGCTTTACGATCCAGCTTGCCGTTAGCGCTCAGCGGCAGCGCCGGCAGTTGGATCAGCACCACCGGCACCATGTGCGGCGGCAGCTGCTCGCCGAGGCGCGCCTTCAGCGCCGCGGTATCGAGCGGCAGCCCGGATTCAGAGACCAGGTAGCCGACCAGCTGGCGCGCATCGCCGCCGGTGGCCGCCGCCTGATTAAAGACGCAGGCGTGGGTGACCGCCTGGGCCACGTCCGGCAGCGCCGCCATGACGCGGTCTATTTCGCCGAGCTCAATGCGCTGGCCGCGAATTTTCAGCTGATCGTCGCTGCGCCCCAGATACTCCACCGCTCCGCTGTCGAGCCAGCGCGCCACGTCGCCGGTGCGGTACATGCGCTCGCCCGGGCTAAACGGGTCGGCAATAAAGCGGCTGGCGGTCAGATCCGGTCGGCCGAGATAGCCCTGCGCCAGCTGGATGCCGGTAAGGTACAGATCGCCTGCGACGCCGGGCGGTACCGGGCGCATCGCGGCATCAAGAATACGTAATCCGGTGTTCCATACCGGCCAGCCGATCGGCACGCTGCTGCCGGTCACCGCCGCCAGCTCCGCGCCGCAGGCCGGATACCAGCTGACGTCAACCGCCGCTTCGGTCGGGCCGTAGAGGTTGTGCAGCGCCACGCCGGTTAGCGCTTCCCATTCGCGGCACAGCCCGGTCGGCAGCGCTTCGCCGCTGCAGAATACCCGCCGCAGCGTTTGGCAGGCGGTGACGTTTTCCGCGTCGAGCGCAGCGACGAACGCCGCCAGCATCGACGGCACAAAGTGGGTGGTGGTCACGCCGTAGCGGGCGAAGAAGCGCTGCATCGCCAGCGGATCGCGATGCGCTTCGGGCTCCGCCATCACCAGCCGGGCGCCGGCGATAAACGGCCACCAGAACTCCCACACCGAGACGTCAAAGCTGCACGGCGTTTTCTGCGCCACCACGTCATCGGCGCCGAGCGGATAGTGATTTTGCATCCACAGCAGGCGGTTGACGATCGCGGTCTGTCCCACCATCACCCCTTTCGGGCGGCCGGTGGAGCCGGAGGTAAAGATGATATAGGCGGTATGCTCCGGCGCTGAGAGCGCCAGCAGCGCGTCATCCCCCGCCGCCAGCGGCTGCTGATAGCACAGGCTGGTAAGCCCGGGGATATCGCTAAAGCGCGCCAGCTGATCGTCGGAGGTCAGCAGCAGCGTCGGGCGCGCGTCTTCAAGCATCATGCGCAGGCGATCGTCAGGATAGCCGGTATCGAGCGGCAGCCAGGCGGCGCCCGCTTCAACGATGGCGTGCAGCGCCAGGGTGAGGAATACCGAACGCGGCAGCGCCACCGCCACGCTATCGCCGGGCTTAACCCCGCGCGCGCGCAGCACCTCGGCTAGCGCCACCACCTGCTGGCGCATTTCCCGGTAGCTGAACTGCCAGCGGGCGTCCGCCAGCGCGGGGGCGTCCGGGGTCTTCAGCGCCTGTTCCGCCACCAGCGCGCTGAGCGTCGTGGCGGGCAGCGCAATGCCGGTATTATTGATTTCCGCCAGCCGCTGCGTTTCCCGCGCGGACAGCATGTTCGCTTCGCCGCAGCGCAGCGCCGGATCGGCGGCAAACTGGGCCAGCAGCGCGGAGAGGCGCTCGACGTGCGCGCGCAGCGTGGCCTCATCGTAGCGCTGCTTATTGGCCAGCACTTCCAGCGACAGGCCGCCGGCTTCATCCGGGAACAGCGCCAGCTCAAGGTCGTTAACCGGGCCGGTAGCCAGGGTGTGCGTTACCGCCTGCACGCCGTCGATATCGAGGACGTAATCGAAGACTTTGATATTTAATACCGGGCCAAACAGCGGCTCATCGCCGGCAGCCTTGCCGCTATCGCGGACGATTTGCTCCGCATCATAGCGCTGGTGGCGGCGCATTTTTTTCAGCTGTCCGGCGAGGCGCAGCGCCAGCTCGGCCAGCGTTTCCTGGGCATCGATATTGATCGCCAGCGGCAGGACGTTAAGCACCGGCCCGGTCGCGGTCAGCGCCGCCGATCCCATGCGGCGCATAAAGATAAAGCCGGCGGCGTAGTCCATCCGCCCGCAAAGACGCCCCAGCCACAGCGCGGTCAGCGCCAGCGCCAGGTCGGCGCGCTGGCACTGCGGGGCGCCGGCGGCGAGGCGGCTGAACGTCGCGGCGTCAGCGTTAAGCTTCAGGCGCCAGATCTCCGTCCCCGTTGCCCGTCCCGCCAGCGGCGCATCGGAGAGCGAGACCGGTGCCGGCAGCGTCCTGCGCTGCTCCTGCCAGAACTGCTTGTCCCGCAGCCAGCCGTCGCTGCCGTAGTAGCGCTGATACTCGTCCACCACCTCGGCGAACGGTGTAAACGGCGAATCCGGCGTCGCCTCTCCGCGCTGCCAGGCACGATAAATAGCGGCGATCTGGCGGGTAATGGCAGGGAAACTGAAGCCATCGACGAGTAAATGATGATAGCGCTGATACCAGTACCAGCGATTATCCGCCGTGCGCAGCAGCCGGTGACAGACCAGCGGATTACCGCTATCGATGCGCAAATTTTGTCCGAGGTCGGCCCGCATAATGGCCAGCGCGGCCTCGTGCGGGTCGTCCGCCTCGCGCAGGTCATGGTGCTGCGGTTCGTCGAAGCGACGGGCCTCATCGACCCACTGCCAGGCTTCGCCGTTGTCTTCGCAAAAGCGCAGGCTTAGCGTATCGGCCTGGGCCAGGCCGGCGACGATCGCCCGGCCGAGCAGCGCCGGATCGAGGCTGCCGCTGAGCTCGACGTAGTGAGCGACGCTCCAGGCACCGGGCAGCGTAGACAGCCGCTCCGCCATCCAGATCCCCGGCTGCGCGGCAACCAGCGGTAAACGAGTGGTCATCATCGGCTCCTTAGGACGCGTAGTGCGCGGGGGTGAGGGTTGACCAGTTCGCCGCCAGCCAGGCATTGCACGCTTCCAGCGATTGCGGCGGACACTCTACCGTCCAGCCCTCCGGCAGCGCGCAGTGATGAGGCCACAGGCTGTACTGCTGCAGCTCGTTACGCAGAATGTAAAACTGCCCTTGCGGATTATCGAAGGGGTTACTGAATTGCATGTCAAACTCCTGTTAATACTCGCTATCCTGCTGGCCGCATCCGCAGCCCTCGCGCACGATCAATGATTCGGTTCTGCCGGGCGTCCCGATGGGACGGGCTCCGCGGATTGCCACAGCTGAATCAGTCCTGCCGTCAGCCCGCCGCGCCAGCACAGCGCATCGTGCCCGCCGTCAACCTGGCGCCAGAAAACCGACCGTTTTGGCGGCGGCAGCTGGGCTAAAAGCGCCTGATTGGCGCGGAAAATAAGGGGTTCCCGCTCGCCGGCTTCGAGCCAGATTCGCAGCCCGTCGGCGCGCAGTTCGCCCGATTTCAGGCCTTCAATCAGCGCGCCATCCTGCGCGCCGCCGCGGTGCGGCCACCAGTAGGATCCGGACTGGCTGAGCACGCAGCCAAAACGCTGCGGCCAGTTCAGGGCGGCGAACATTGCCGCCAGGCCGCCAAAGCTCTGCCCGGCCACGACGGTACGATCGGCCCGGTCGCTAAATTCCGCGACCTGGCGCACCTGCGGCATCAGCTCCTCCTGTACCGCCAGCCAAAAATCGCGGTTGCACGGCAGCTCGCGGCTGCGGTGCGCGTTATCGATAACATCGATCAGCAGATACACCGCCGCTGGCAGCCGGCCCTCGCGGGTCAGTCCGGCCAGCGGCGACCATACCGGCATGCTCTCGGCCCAGAACTGGCCGTCCAGCAGCACCGCCAGCGGGCGCTCTTTTGCCGCGCCGTCGCCGGTGGCATAAACCCACACCCGACGGCTGTTACCAAGCCGCGCGCTGCGCCACTGGATGCAGACCGGCGGGGCAAAGCGTTCATCGCGCAGCGCCCAGCCGGGCTGCTCCGGCGCCTGAGGAAGCTCCAGCGCCGAGACCGCGTGGCCGCGCCCGCCCTTCCAGCTTTGCACATTGAGCGGATCGGCTACCGCGCGCGGCAGCAGGCGTCGCCAGCCCTCGCGCAGCAGGGTGCGGTCCGGCGCATCGCCGTTAAAAATCTCAGGAGCAAAATCGTCATCGCGTTCGGAAGGGATAAAACAGTAGCTGCCGCGCCAGGTCGACGAGAGCGTGGTCTGCCATTGCCAGGCATCGGTGCCCGGGAGGCGCCGTAGGGTTTGCGGGACGGCATTTTTGTGGTGGTCAGTGACGCCGGTGATATAGATCCACACCCGCCGCGTCGCCGAAGTGGCCTCGCTGCCCGCTGGGTCCCGCCACCAGAACGTCACCCGGTACGCATCGCCAGACGCCTCCGACTGAGGGCCGCTCAGGCTCCGCCACCAGTCATCGCTTCCTGTTTTGAACATTCAATAACCCTATGTTTATCGTGATATTTATCAATAAACGTAATATTTTGTTGATAATATTATTGATAACTATTTGCATTTGCAATAGCGTATTACCGCGCGTTGGTATGAGTAACTTCTAAAAACATGTCAGAGATGGCAGGCATTTGCCCTCTCCTGACAACATTGGTGCATGCCGTCACCTCTCCCGGTGGGAAGAGGTCTTTGGGGAAAGCGGCAACAGACAGCTGGATGATATTAAAATGAATAACAGGATCAAATCCCTGGCCTTGCTGGTCAATCTGGGAATTTATGGTGTTGCCTTCCCGCTGTGCGCGGAAGAGACTATAGACAGCAAACAAACGGCCGCCGAAGAAACCATGGTGGTTACCGCGGCGGAGCAGAACCTGCAGGCTCCCGGCGTCTCCACCATCACCGCCGATGAAATTCGTAAACGTCCGCCGGCCCGCGATGTCTCAGAAATCATCCGCACCATGCCGGGCGTTAACCTGACCGGTAACTCCACCAGCGGCCAGCGCGGCAACAACCGCCAGATTGATATTCGCGGTATGGGCCCGGAAAACACCCTGATCCTGATTGACGGTAAGCCGGTCACCAGCCGCAACTCGATTCGTCTCGGCTGGCGCGGCGAGCGCGACACCCGCGGCGATACCAGCTGGGTACCGCCGGAAATGATCGAACGCATTGAGGTTATTCGCGGCCCGGCGGCGGCGCGCTACGGCAACGGCGCGGCGGGCGGCGTGGTCAATATCATCACCAAAAAAGGCAGCAACGAGTGGCACGGTTCATGGAATGCCTATATGAACGCCCCGGAACACAAAGACGAGGGCTCCACCAAGCGCACCGACTTTAGCCTCAACGGCCCGCTGGGCGGCGATTTCAGCTTCCGCCTTTACGGCAACCTCGACAAAACGCAGGCCGATGCCTGGGATATTAACCAGGGGCATCAGTCCGAACGTACCGGCATCTACGCCGATACCCTGCCAGCCGGACGCGAAGGGGTCGAAAACAAAAACATCAACGGCGTCGTGCGCTGGGACTTCGCGCCGATGCAGTCGCTGGAGTTTGAGTCGGGCTACAGCCGCCAGGGCAACCTCTACGCGGGCGACACGCAGAACACCAACACCAACGACCTGGTGAAAGAGAACTACGGTAAAGAGACCAACCGTCTCTACCGTAACACCTACTCCGTCACCTGGAACGGCGGCTGGGATAACGGTATCACCACCAGCAACTGGGCGCAGTACGAGCACACCCGCAACTCACGTAAGGGCGAAGGCCTGGCCGGGGGCACAGAAGGGATCTTCAACAGCAACCAGTTCTCCGATACCAACCTTTCCGACGTGATGCTGCACAGCGAAATCAGCATTCCGTTCGACCTGTGGGTCAATCAGAACCTGACCCTGGGGAGCGAATGGAACCAGCAGCGGATGAAGGATAACGCCTCCAATACCCAGACCTTAATGGGCGGAACGATTCCAGGCTACGACAGCACCGGCCGCAGC
Organism: Klebsiella sp. 18074; assembly: GCF_902705905.1. Classification (NCBI taxonomy): domain Bacteria; kingdom Pseudomonadati; phylum Pseudomonadota; class Gammaproteobacteria; order Enterobacterales; family Enterobacteriaceae; genus Klebsiella; species Klebsiella sp. 18074. The sequence continues at coordinate 61,280 of NZ_CACSIS010000012.1, forward strand.
CCGTATTCAAAAGCGGAAATCTTCTCGCTGTTCGCCGAGAACAACATGGAATTGACCGACTCTACCATGCTGACGCCGGCGCTGCGTTTCGATCACCACAGCATCGTCGGCAATAACTGGAGCCCGTCGCTGAACCTGTCCCAGGGCCTGGGCGACGACTTTACCCTGAAGATGGGTATTGCCCGCGCCTATAAAGCGCCGAGCCTGTACCAGACCAACCCGAACTACATTCTGTACAGTAGGGGTCAGGGCTGCTACGCCAGCAATGCCGGATGCTACCTGCAGGGTAACGACGATCTGAAGGCGGAAACCAGCATCAACAAAGAGATTGGGCTTGAGTTCAAGCACGACGGCTGGCTGGCTGGCGCGACCTGGTTCCGCAACGACTACCGCAACAAAATTGAAGCGGGCTATTCTCCGGTCTACCAAAACGCGGCAGGTACCGACCTGTACAAATGGGAGAACGTGCCGAAAGCAGTGGTTGAAGGCCTGGAAGGGACGTTAAACGTGCCGGTTAGCGAGACCGTTAATTGGACCAACAACATCACCTACATGCTGCAGAGCAAAAACAAAAAGACCGGCGATCGCCTGTCGATTATCCCGGAATATACCCTGAACTCGACCCTCAGCTGGCAGGTATACGACGATGTTTCCGTGCAGTCGACCTTTACCTGGTACGGCAAGCAGGAGCCGAAAAAGTATAACTACAAGGGCGAACCGGTTACCGGCAGCGAGAAGAACGAGGTTAGCCCATACAGCATCCTCGGCCTGAGCGCGACCTGGGACGTCACCAAATACGTCAGCCTGACCGGCGGCGTGGATAACGTCTTCGATAAGCGCCACTGGCGCGCGGGTAACGCCCAAACTACCGGCGGTACCACCGGTTATATGTACGGCGCGGGTGCCGAAACCTATAACGAATCGGGCCGTACCTGGTATATGGGCATCAACACTCACTTCTGATTGCTCGCCTGAATCCCGCCGCCCTCCATCCATAGAGGGCGGCGGGCAAATCGGTTAACATCCTTTCATGCACACACGTCACAGCACGCTTCTCCTTGCCGGCCATCTGCTTCAGCGGATTGATTTCGACCCTGCCAGCTTCCAGCCCGCGGATCTGCTGTGGCTGCCCCATCACGCCCTGCTCGCCGCTGGCGGCCGCAAGCGCCAGACCGAACACCTTGCCGGGCGCATCGCCGCCGTGCACGCCCTGCGCGAAGTTGGCGAAAAAGTGCCGCCGCCGCCCGGCGAGCAGCGCCAGCCGCTGTGGCCCGCGCCGTGGTTCGGCAGCATCAGCCACTGTGAAAACAGCGCCCTGGCGGTGGTCTCCTCTTACCCGATAGGGATTGATATTGAGCGGTGTTTTACCCCGGCGCTGGCGGCGGAGCTCGAAAGCAGCATTATCAACGCCGCGGAAAAACCGCTGCTGGCGGCCAGCGGCCTGCCCTTTGCACTGGCGCTGACGCTGGCGTTCTCGGCAAAAGAGAGTGGGTTTAAGGCCTGGTCCACATATGCCACCGACCTGCCCGGCTTTCATAGTGCGCAAATTATCGCCATGGATGCCGACACACTGCATTTACGCTTCAATGCCGCATTTAGCGCGAATCTCGAAAATATCACTATTCGTATCAATTGGTTAATTACCCCCCCCTATATTATCACCTGTACCCGCTATCGCTGAAAATCGTGATCATTTTCTCCTTTTAAAAAATTAGCTGCCTAAACCATAGACAGTTCAACAACTCGGCTTTATCGTTACATTGAATAATAAATCATTATTGAATAAATATTCAATGTGGAGAAAAAGATGAAAGCTAACTTTGTTAAATCTACCCTACTCGCTGCAACGATCGCCGCTTCCGGCTCGCTGTTTGCCGCCGATAATGGCCTTATCGCCATTATCACACCTTCTCATGATAACCCGTTCTTTAAAGCCGAAGCGGATGGTGCCGCAGCAAAAGCTAAAGAGCTGGGATACACCACGCTTATCGCTTCCCATGATGACGACGTGAATAAGCAAAACCAGCTGATTGAAACGGCTATCGCCCGTAAAGCCAAAGCCATCATTCTCGATAATGCCGGTGCCGATGCTACCGTCGGACCGCTGGAGAAAGCAAAAGCGGCGGGCGTGCCGGCCTTTTTAATCGATCGCGAAATCAACAAAACCGGTATCGCCGTCGCCCAGATCGTCTCCAATAACTATCAAGGTGCCCAGCTGGGAGCGGAGAAGTTCGCCAAACTGCTTAACAGCAAAGGCAAATATGTGGAACTGCTGGGCCGCCAGTCAGACACCAATGCTGGCGTTCGCTCTCAGGGATATCACGATATTCTGGATGATTACCCGGACATGAAAATGGTTGCCCAGCAAACGGCCAACTGGAGCCAAACCGAGGCCTTCACCCGTATGGAATCTATCCTGCAAACCCATCCCGATATCGTCGGCGTGATCTCCGGAAACGATACCATGGCTCTGGGTGCGGAAGCCGCGCTGAAGGCCGCGGGTAAAAAAGATGTCATCGTTGTCGGCTTCGACGGCAGTGACTACACCCGCGACTCCATCCTTAACAATGGCAATATCAAAGCCACCGTACTGCAGCCGGGCTGGAAACAAGCCCAGATGGCCGTTGAGCAAGCGGACTTCTTCCTGAAAAACGGTAAAGCCCAGAAGGAAGAGAAGCAGCTGATGGATTGCATTCTTATCGATCAATCCAACGCTAAAAAACTCAACATGTTTAACCTCAGCGAGTAAGGCGGAGACGTTATGTTATTAAAACAATGGGGTGTCGCGCTGATAGGGTGCGCCACCCTGTTGCTGACGGCCTGCACGGTGGTAAATCTGGACGAAAATGGTAAACCGATTCTGCCCGCCGACCCGAATGCACAACCTGGCTTCGACAACCTGAGTCCGCAGCAGATCGCGCAGCAAACCTGGCAAACGCGCGTTATCGACTCAGCAAACCAACATGCCCTGGATGCCAATGCGCTGGAGAGCGAATTAAAAACATCCTCGAGTACGCCCCGCAGCGTTTTTGTTCGTCTGACCCAGCAGGTCTCCGCGGTTGATGTGAGCAGCGATCGTGAGCAAAAACTCACGTTCAGCCTCAACGGTCGGCCGCTCGCCGTTCAGGTCGGACCGATCATGCGCGGAAATGCGATTCGCGATGCCAGCGGGTTTAAGTTTGAAGATTTCACTAACCAGGTGCAGTTTGCCCAACTTTCGCGAGCATACAACCGCGAGGCGGCGAAACGGTTACCCAAAGTGGATGCTGGCTGGAAAGATAAATCCGTCACCGTCATCTTCGCGGTCACACTGAGCCACGGTGAGGCGCAAGATGCCGCAGCTCTGGTACTGCAACAGGAGACACCGTAATGAGCACGCCCCTTGAGGACGATATTATTCTCCGCACTCACGGTATCTCGATGCTGTTCCCCGGTACCGTCGCGCTGGATAGCGTTGACTATAACGTCTGGCGCGGCAAGGTTAATGTGATTATCGGTGAAAACGGCGCCGGAAAATCTACGCTGATGAAAATTCTGGCTGGAGTCCAGCAGCCCAGCCTCGGTGAGATACGGCTAAACGGCAAAACGGTGCATTTTTCCAGCACGCGTGATGCCGCCATGCACGGTATCGGTATGGTGCATCAGGAACTGAACCTCTTCGAAAATCTGAACGTGGCCGAGAATATTTTTCTCGGCCGTGAGCTGCAAAGCGGCATCACGCCGATTAATGAGGCCGAGCAGGAAAAACGCGCCGCCGAACTGCTCAAAAGATTGGATCAGCCGATTTCGCCCCGTGAATTAGTCGGCAACCTGAAAGTCGGTCAGCAGCAGCTTATCGAAATTGCTAAAGCGCTGGCCGAAGATGCAGATATTCTGATCCTTGATGAACCCACCTCAGCCCTGAGTAAAACTGAAGTCGAGATCCTGTTTCGGGTGATTCGTGAACTAACCCGCCAGGGCGTCTCCATTATCTATATTTCTCACCGTCTTGAAGAACTGATGGCTATTGGTGATGTCATCACCATTTTACGCGACGGCAAATTCCAGTCCGAAGCAAAGGTACGTGATATCGACGTTCCGTGGATTGTCAGGGAAATGCTCGGCAGCGACCCAGTGAGCAGCTTCCTCGAACCGGGACGTACTTTCGGCGTACCGCTTCTGGAAGCTGAGCACATCACCTGCGTTAACGCCGCCGGTAACCGGGTGGTCAATGACGTCAGTTTTAAAGTCCACGCAGGGGAGATCGTTGGTATTTACGGCCTGATGGGAGCCGGACGAACCGAGCTTTTCGAATGTATGCTGGGTACCGAACGCAGCTACTTCGGCAAGCTGTGGCTGGATAGCAAGCCTGTGCCACAGCGGCTGGCAACCGCCGAACGAATCCGCATGGGCATGAGCCTGGTACCGGAGGACCGTAAGCGGACCGGTATTTTCCCTATATCCTCGGTTGCCAGCAACCTAACGATCGCCAGCCTGTGGCGACGCTTACAGCGCGGCTTGACCATCGCGGATAAAGAAGAGGAGGCCGTCGTCGCCAGCACCATTGGCAGCCTGTCGATTAAGGTCTCCTCCCCGGAGGTGGAAATTCAGGCCCTCAGCGGCGGCAACCAGCAAAAAGTCGTGATTGGACGCTCTCTGCTGACCAACCCGAAAGTCCTGTTTCTCGATGAGCCCACCCGAGGGATAGATATCGGCGCCAAGGCTGATGTATTTCGCATGATGGTGCAGCTCTCGCAGCAAGGGATTGCCGTGGTCTTTTCTACCTCAGATTTGAAAGAAATTATGGCGGTTTCCGACCGTATTCTGGTGATGTCAGGCGGCAAACTCACCGCTGATATAGTTCGTGACCAGGCCGAAGAATCGGCGCTCGTCTTAGCAAGTGCTCAGGGGTTTTAACTATGAAAACAACACAATCTGTTGCGTTGACGCCGCGTAGCGGGACATCGCTGTCTCGCGAAAACATACTGCTGCTTCTGCTAAAGCTGCGTACCTTCATTGCTCTATTTTTAATAGTCGGCTTTTTTACTATTACCGTGCCTGGCTTTCTGTCCGCCGGCAGCATGGTGATCATGATTAAACATATCGCCATCAACGCGTTTCTGGCCCTTGGGATCACTTTCGTTATTATTACCGCAGGTATCGATCTTTCGATCGGCGCCACGCTGGGACTCTGCGGCATGATTGCCGGATGGCTTATCACAAAAGGCATTGTGCTGCCGATGTTTGGCATCGCCATTTTCCCAAGCGTGTGGGTCATTGTGCCGATTGTATTGCTGATTGGAGCGTTAATTGGTTCAGTAAATGGATGGATTATCACTCGCTACAACGTGGCACCTTTCATTTGTACTCTTGGTACCATGTACGTGCTGCGCGGCGCGGCCATGCTCACCTCAGATGGGCAGACTTTCCCAGGTCTTGCCGGCAATCCGCAGCTGGGCAACACCGGCTTTGACGGAATTGGCGCCGGTACGCTATTAGGTATTCCATGGGCTATCTGGATGATGATCGTGCTGGCGTTAATCATCGCCTATGTCGCCCGTCGCCTGCCGTTTGGCCGCCACGTCTACGCCATTGGCGATAATGAGCGCGCGGCCGAACTCTCCGGCGTGAAGGTCAAACAGGTCAAAGTGCTGGTTTATACGCTCTCAGGCTTTTGCGCCGCAATTGCCGGGATCGTGGTTTCCGCACAGCTGCTCGCCAGCCATCCAGCCAACGGTACCGCTTTTGAAATGAACGCTATTGCCGCAGTTGTGCTTGGCGGAACATCGCTGGCTGGCGGTCGCGGAACCATTCTGGGTACGCTAATCGGCGCTTTCGTTATCGGTTTCCTCGCTGATGGTCTGGTCATGATGGGAGTGAGCGAATTCTGGCAAATGGTGATTAAAGGGGTGGTGATTATCGTTGCGGTGATTATCGATCAAATGCAAAACCGAATGCAGCAAAAGGCGGCGGTTGTCGCCCAGAAGGCGGTAATTGAAGGTAGTAAGTAGCCCCTTCCTCCCCGTGGCCTGCACCACGGGGAGCTTGCTGAGTTAACCGCTGATTCTGCCGCTTCTGACTATCCCCACAGATGCACGATCGGCACCGACTCAGCCAGCCATCTGCAACGCGTCGGCACTATTTTATTCTTTCACTAACGCGCGGGCGGTAGCGAAGTCCGTAATCAGGACATCAATATATTTCCCTTCCAGCGCGCCACGAATGGCATTGCCTTTTTCCACTCCTCCAGCCAGCGCAATCACGTGCCGACACGAGCGAATTTGCTCCAGCTCCATACCAATCACCGGGTCTTCTTCATGACTCAGTACGGGATTTCCGGCCGCATCGTAATAGTGCAGGCAGATATCACCTACCGCGCCTCGTTGTGCCAGGAGCTGAAGCATCTCTTCATTATAATAGTTGCCGGAGTTCTTCAGCAGCTGGGATGGTTCAAGTTCACCTATGCCAACAATTGCCACATCAACCTCGGCAAACTTTGCCACTACCGCCGCGACGTCAGGGCTGTTAACCAGCCGGGATCTCTCCTCAACCGAATGCTCGATACTTTGCGAAGGCAGCAGCCATGCCGGGCAATCCAGGTGAGCCGCCAGCTGCTGGGTAAGAATCGTCGCCTGCACGTTACCGTTGGGACCCACGCCGCCTAAGAGCTGAATTACGCCAGCGGCGCGAATATTTTGCGGATGCATTTCATCAACCATGCAGCGAATGGTGCTACTCCAGGAAGAAATTCCCACCAGGTCCTCTGGACGCAGGCGTGTTTCAACATAGTGCGCGGCGGCGCTACCAATAGCATGTTTAACCTGCGCATAGCCGGCATTCTCGCCGACATCCACGACTATAGCCTGACGAATACCAAAGCGCTCTTCAATCGCTTTTTCCAGCTCGACGAAGATATTCGTTGGTTGAACAACGGTGATTTTTACCAGCCCTTCTTTCTGGCAGCGCGTCAGCGCGCGCGAAACAAAAGATTGCGACAGGTGCAGCAATGAGGCAATTTCGGACTGCTTTTTGTTCTCGCTGTAATAAAGCGTGGCAATTTTCACCAGCAAACGTTGTTCATCCTGCTTAGACATAGCGTTCCCCTTAAATTCTTCCTCGTTATTTTTATGCATAGCTGAATAGATAACAAGCTTCCTGCTCTTTCCCCAAACGATCCAAATGTGATCGTTTTCTCTTTTCTTAGAAAATAGCCTGTACAAGTCGTGGACAAAGCCACTAGCAGGGCATATCTTATCTATGTGAATAATAAATCAGTAATGAATATATATTCAACATGAGAAATAATCCGTTGTTTCTGTTGTTTTTTAGCTTGCCAGAAGCATCTGACGTTTTTTCTTGCCCTTCCTGAATAATTATTCAGTAAAGAATTAACATTCAAGAGGTATTTTATGAATCCGTTTTCGCTCTCCATTGTGGAGTTAGAAAAGAAAGCACGGGCAATTCGCCGTCGCATCATCGTAATCAATGCTGAAAGCCCTGCAGGTGGTCACACTGGGGCCGATTTATCGCAGGTAGAACTGCTGACGGCCCTCTACTTCCGCATCCTTAACTGCTCGCCACAGCTGCAAGACAGCGACGAACGAGATATTTATATCCAATCCAAGGGGCATGCAGTCGGCGGCTATTACTGCGTGCTGGCGGAAGCCGGATTTATCCCGACGGACTGGCTCGCTACTTATCAACACGCTGATTCACATCTGCCAGGGCATCCGGTTCGCCATAAAACACCGGGGATAGAGTTGAATACCGGCGCATTGGGTCACGGTCTTCCCGTCGCCGTCGGAATTGCGCTGGCGGCCAAGCGGGATAATAGTAAACGCCGCATTTTCGTCGTCACCGGAGACGGAGAGTTAGCGGAAGGCAGCAACTGGGAAGCCGCGCTGGTTGCTGCGCACTACCAGCTGGATAATCTTTTTATTATCAATGATAAAAACAACCTTCAGTTGGCGGGATTAACCAAAGACATTATGAATACTGACCCGCTGGATGAAAAGTGGCGTGCTTTCGGTATGGAAGTCACCGAGTGTAATGGTAATGACATGGCTGACGTTGTCGCTACCCTGGAAGGGTTGCAGCCTCATGGCAAACCACACGTCGTCATCGCTAATACCACTAAGGGGGCCGGTATTTCCTTTATTCAGGGGCGTTCCGAATGGCATCACCGGGTACCTAAAGGTGAAGAAATTGAACTGGCTCTGGAGGAACTGAAAGATGAGTAATAGCGAACATCTCGCCACGGTAATGGTGAATGCTCTTATAGATGCCGTCGAACGCGGAGTGGACGTGGTCCCGGTAGTGGCCGACTCAACCTCAACGGCAAAAATAGCGCCATTTATGCAGAAATTCCCCGGCCGTCTGGTCAACGTCGGTATCGCCGAACAAACGCTGGTCGGCGCGGCGGCGGGCCTGGCGCTGGGAGGGAAAATTGCCGTCACCTGTAATGCGGCCCCGTTCTTAATTTCGCGCGCCAACGAACAGATAAAAGTGGACGTCTGCTACAACAATACCAACGTGAAACTGTTTGGCCTCAATGCCGGTGCCAGCTACGGCCCGCTGGCAAGCACGCACCATAGTATTGACGATATAGCCGTCCTGCGCGGTTTCGGTAACATCGAAATCTATGCACCTTCCTGCCCGCGCGAATGCCGCCAGGTCATCGACTATGCGCTGGCCCACGTCGGCCCGGTCTATATCCGTCTTGATGGCAAAGCGCTACCGGAGCTGCATGATGAGAACTATCGCTTTACGCCAGGTAAGATTGATGTCCTGCGTCAAGGCACCGACGTAGCTCTGGTCGCCATGGGCTCTACGGTGCATGAGATTGTTGCCGCCGCGGCAAGACTGGCGGAAAACGGTATTGACGCCTCGGTTATCAGTGTAACGTCTATTCGTCCTTGCGACAGGGCACAGCTTCTGGCGACGCTCAGGCCGCACCAAGCCGTCATTAGCGTAGAAGAACACAACATTAACGGCGGTGTCGGAAGCCTGGTGGCAGAAGTGCTCGCCGAAGCGGGCTGCGCGATCCCACTGCGCCGTCTCGGTATCCCGGACGGTGAATACGCTATTGCCGGCGACCGTTCCGCCACCCGCGCCCGACATGAGATCGACGCAGCTGGCGTGGTTAAAAACGCCACGGCCCTTTTTCAGGCGTACGCAAAACAATAACAAGATCGAATATCTTACTGGAGAATGAACGATGTCCCGTATTCCGCAACAACTCACGATGGGTGTCATTATCGGCAACCGAGGTTTTTTCCCGAGCTATCTGGTGGCAGAAGCGCGCGAACAGGCGACCGCCCTGTTTGCTCGCCTGGGGATTAACACTATTATGCTCAACGATACGCAAACCGAACTGGGCGGCGTAGAAACGCGCCAAGACGCGAAGGTTTGCGCCGAACTGTTCCGCGCCCACCGGGACGAAATTCACGGTGTAGTGGTGCTACTGCCTAACTTCGGGGATGAAAAAGCGATCGCTGAAACGCTGCGTCTTTCCGGCCTGGGCGTGCCAGTACTGGTTCAGGCCGAAGAAGATAACCTCGATAAAATGGGGCTGGCGACGCGTCGCGACAGCTTCTGCGGCAAAATCTCCCTGTGCAACAACCTACGCCAGTACGGAATCCCCTTTACGCTGACTACACAGCACGTCTGCGCGCTAAGCGGCAACGTGTTTGAAAAAGACCTTCTGCGTTTTGAACAGATCTGCCGGGTCGTCAGCAGCATGCGCGGAGTCCGCGTGGGGGCAATCGGCGCGCGTCCGGCTGGTTTTAACACCGTTCGCTATAGCGAAAAGCTGCTTGAGCGGCTGGGCATCGCCGTAGAAACCCTCGATCTGTCCGAAGTTTTTACCCGCATAAAACGACTACGCGATGACGATATCCGCGTTGATGAAAAACGCCGCCTCCTGCTCGATAATGCCGATGCCAGTGCCATTCCAGCAGACAAAATAGTCACGATGGCCAAGCTGTTCGTGGTGATAGGTGAGTGGATCGTTGCCAACGATATCGATACCACCGCTATTCAGTGCTGGACATCATTACAGGAAAACCTCGGAATCAACGTTTGCTCCATTATGAGCATCATGTCCGGACAGCTGATGCCCAGCGCCTGCGAGGTCGACGTGATGGGCGCATTGTCGATGTATGCACTGGCCAGCAGTAACCTCAATCCGGCTTCCATCGCCGACTGGAATAACAACTTTGGCGACGATCGAGATAAATGCGTGCTGTTTCACTGCGGCAACTTCGCCGCTGCAAGCCTCGAGTCGCCACATATGGGCACCGCAGATATCATCGGGACGACCGTCGGCAAGGAGAATACCTGCGGTGCGGTACACGGCAGGATGAAGAGCGGACAGCTGACCTATTTCCGCCTGAGCACCGACGATCTAACCGGCGAAATCAAAGCCTACGTTGGCACGGGCCAGTCAGTTGACGATCCGCTGGATACCGTAGGTTGCCGCGCGGTTATTCAGGTTCCGCATCTGGAGCAGCTGCTGTCATGGATTTGCCGTAACGGTTTTGAGCATCATGTGGCGATGAACCACTCCGCCAGCGCCGAGATCCTGCATGAAGCCTTTACGCGCTACCTCGGCATTAATACCTATCTGCATCAGTGAGGGCATTGTGGCCAAAAAAGAGATAATCATCGCCCTTGATGAAGGAACAACCAATGCGAAGGCCGTCGCGTTTGGCACTCGCGGCGAGGTGCTGGCCACCTTCACCCGCCCGCTGGCTATCAGCACGCCGCGGGAAGGTTGGGTGGAGCAGTCGGCTGAACTGCTGGTTGACGCCTCGACGGACATTCTGATGCAGGCTATCGAAGCCGTAGGGAAGGAGAATGTCGCGGCGCTGGCCATCAGCAACCAGCGTGAAACCGCTGTGGGCTGGTATCGCAGCAGCGGCCGTCCGCTGGCCGCCGCGATAACCTGGCAATGTTCGCGCACGGCGGATTTTTGCCAGTCATTGCGTCAGCAGGGTAAAGAAGCGCAGATTAAAGCGACTACCGGCCTCCCCGTCGCCCCACTCTTCTCTGCCTCCAAAATGCGCTGGCTGCTTGAATCTGTGCCAAACGGCTTTGCTCTGGCAGAACAGGGGGAGATATGCCTCGGTACCGTGGACAGCTGGATTTTGTGGAATCTGAGCGGAGGCAGCGCCTTCTACTGTGACTACTCTAACGCCGCACGTACCCAGCTTTTTAACCTGCACACCGCTGGCTGGGACAAAGATATGCTGGCTCTGTTTGCCATTCCCCGTCAGGCATTGGCTGAAATACGCCCCTCCAGCGGTTTTTTTGGCTATACCAAAAACTGTCATGGCATCCCCGACGACATCCCGATTATGGCGATGATCGGCGATTCGCACGCGGCACTGTTCGCCCACGGTTTGGGAGCCGCCGGCTGTGTGAAGGCAACGTATGGCACCGGTTCTTCCGTGATGGCGCCAGTACCATCAGCGCAATTCGATGTCGACACATTAGCGACTACCGTAGCATGGCACGACGGAGAGCAGCTGGTTTATGGCCTGGAAGGGAACATTCCGCATACCGGCGACGCAGTAGCATGGATGGTGGAAAGCACCGGGCTGGATTCACTATCACCGGCAGAGTTGACGAAGCAGCTCAACGAACTGCCCGCCTCGGTAGAGTCCACGCTGGGCGTCTATTTTGTTCCCGCCCTAACCGGACTCGGAGCCCCCTGGTGGGACGAAAACGCACGAGGAATCATCCGTGGACTTAGCAGAGGGGTGAAGCGCGCTCACCTGGTACGCGCCGCACTGGAATCAATTACCTATCAAATAGCTGACGTTGCCATGGCAATGCGCCAGCACGATGATTTTGCATTGGCGGCCCTGATGGTTGACGGCGGGCCAACTAAAAATAGCTGGTTGATGCAGTATCAGGCCGATTTACTGGGCTGCCCGGTCATGCGCAGCGATGTCACAGAACTCTCGGCAATGGGCTCCGCATTACTGGCCCGTAAGGCTTTACTAACGTTAACAACGCAGGAACTGCGCCAGTTTTTACCTGAACATGTTAGCTTTCAACCCAATATGGTACGCCATGAGCGGCTACAAAAGCGTTGGCATGAATGGCGGTTCACCGTTGAACAGACCCGGCGGCAAAAAGCATCGACATAAAAGCGGGCATCAGACCCGCCATGAAACCTGCGGATAGACGCGATATATTCCTGTTCTATCCGCATCCCGCTCACCGACTGAACTCATCCAGCCGTTTTATCTGCCGCCCCTCGGCATCGAAGTTGTCCGCCGCCAGCCACGCCCGCAGTTCGGCGTCGCGCTGCGGCCATTCGCCGTCGATAATCGACAGCATGTCGCTGTCGCGGCTGCGCGCCTTGCGCACCATCTTCTGGCGCAGGCGCCCCTCCCAGGTAAAGCCCAGCCGCTCGGCGGCCCGGCGGGAGGCGATATTCATCGAGTCGCACTTCCACTCCAGGCGCCGGTAGCCGGCGGCAAACGCGTACTTCAGCAGCAGCCAAACCGCCTCGGTGCCCAGCGGGGTATTTTTCATCTTCCGCGACCAGGTGACGTGGCCGATCTCCACCGAGCCCATCGCCTGCTCAATCGCCATAAAGCTCACCAGCCCCACCGCCTGGCCGGAGCCGAGATCGATAACCGCAAAGGGCACCAGCGCGTCGTCGCCGACTTTGCCTGCCACCCAGTGCGCGGTGGCCTCCACGGTTTCGGGGCGCGTACTGGCAAGCCAGGTCCAGTCGCTGTCGTCGCCCAGGGCGTAGGCCGCAAACAGATCGGCGGCGTGTCGCCGGGTATCCAGCGGCTCAAGCCGGCAATAGCGTCCCGTTAACGCGCTGCGCTTTAGCACGCTGGCGCCCTGCCAGCCAACGACCATATCGTTCACCTGCTGGCCATACTGATTGATTTCCGGCATTTTCACGTTCCGTTAAATTGTGATCAAATTGTTATATCAAGAAGCGCGGCGCGCAGAAAGACGGCGGCGTAACTTTTCACTCATCGCCCGATGATATTGATTATGCTTTTTAAGCATAAGCTTATCCGTATTTTGACTTTACGCCTTTGGTGAAGGGGCCTAATTTAGCGGCACATCAATAATCAAAACATCATTTTTCAGGGATTGCTCATGACTAAAAAACTGCTGTCATTACTGGTGCTGACCGCGCTATCCGCCGCCGTCCATGCCGCCACGCCGCCAACCACCCTGGTGGTTGCCCAGGGCCTCGACGATATCGTCAGCCTCGACCCGGCGGAAGCCAACGAACTCTCCAGCATTCAAACGGTACCGAGCCTCTACCAGCGTCTGGTGCAGCCGGACCGCGACAACCCTGAAAAAATCACCCCTATTCTGGCCGAAAGCTGGCAGGCGGACCCGGCAGCGAAAACGCTGACCGTGAAGCTCAAGCCCGAGGCGAAGTTCGCCTCCGGCAACCCGGTACGTCCGGAAGATATTATCTTCTCCTACACCCGCGCGGTGACCCTGAATAAATCCCCGGCCTTTATCCTCAACGTTCTCGGCTGGCAGCCGGACAATATTGCCGCTCAGCTGAAGAAGGTGGATGACCACACGCTGGTGCTGCACTGGAGCGCCGAAGTGAGCCCGGCGGTGGCGCTGAATATTCTCTCCACGCCTATCGCCTCTATCGTCGATGAAAAGCTGGTGGCGCCGAATGCCAAAGATAACGATTTCGGCAACGGCTGGCTGAAGATGCACTCGGCGGGCAGCGGAGCCTTCAAAATGCGCGTTTACCAGCCGCATCAGGCCATCGTGCTGGAGGCCAACGACAGCTCGCCCACCGGCGCGCCGAAGCTGAAAAGCATCATCATCAAAAACGTGCCCGATCCGGCCTCCCGCCGCCTGCTGATCCAGCAGGGTGACGCCGACGTAGCGCGCGATCTGGGCGCCGATCAGATTGCCGCCCTGCAGGGCAAGCCCGGCGTGAAGGTGCTGAGCATTCCGTCGGCGGAACAGAACTACCTGGCGTTTAACACCGGCAACGATGCCAACCCGCTGCTGAAAAACCCGGCGCTGTGGGAAGCCGCACGCTGGCTGGTGGATTACGACGGCATCACGAAGGACCTGCTCAAGGGCCAGTATTTTGTCCACCAGAGCTTCCTGCCAGTGGGTCTGCCGGGGGCGCTGGACAACAATCCGTTTAAATTCGACCCGGCGAAGGCCAAAGCAATCCTCGCCAAAGCCGGAATTAAAGACGCCCACTTCACCCTTGATGTCGAAAACAAGCCGCCGTTTATCACCATCGCCCAGTCAATGCAGGCCAGCTTCGCCCAGGGCGGCGTGAAGATCGATCTGCTGCCGGCGGCCGGCAGCCAGGTGTACGCCCGCGTGCGAGCGAAGCAGCATCAGGCGGCGATTCGCCTGTGGATCCCCGACTACTTCGACGCCCACTCCAACGCCAGCGCCTTTGCTTACAACGACGGGAAATCGAGCACCGTGGCCGGTCTTAACGGCTGGCAAATCCCGGAGCTGAATAAAGCCACCCTCGCGGCGGTGGCCGAGCCGGATGCCGCCAAACGCCTCGGACTCTATAAACAGATGCAGGAAGAGCTGCAGCGCAGCTCGCCGTACGTGTTTGTCGATCAGGGGAAAACGCAGATCGTGGTTCGCGACAACGTCAAGGGCTACCAGCAGGGGCTGAACGCCGATATGGTCTGGTACGATCGGGTCAGCAAATAGCGACGCTTTAGCCACCCGGACGCGGATTTACGCCGCGCTCCGGGGATGTTATCCGCCACGTTCACACGGCACCCTTTACCTACGGAATAACCATGTCTGCTGTTTCACCCACCGGAGCGGAGCGGCGCGCAAAGCGCCCTCTGCTCGCGCTATTTCAGGGGCTGCTCACCCTGGCGCTGACTCTGCTCGGCCTGCTGCTGGTGACCTTCGCGCTCTCGGCGCTGTCGCCGGTTGACCGGGTTTTGCAAATCGTCGGCGACCACGCCAGCCAGTCCACCTACGATCAGGTACGCCATCAGCTCGGCCTTGACCGATCGCTGCCGGTCCAGTTCTGGCACTATCTGACCCAGCTCGCGCACGGCGATCTTGGCATCGCCAGTGCGACCGGCCAGCCGGTGCTTCACGACCTGCTCTCCACCTTCCCGGCAACGCTCGAGCTGGCGACGCTGGCGCTGATTATTGGCGCCCTGCTTGGCGTAACTGCCGGCGTGCTCTGCGCCCGCTACGTCGGCTCGCCCTGGGACCTGGCGGTACGCACCTTTACGCTGCTCGGCAACTCGGTGCCAATTTTTTGGCTCGGCCTGCTGATGCTGGCGCTGTTCTACGCCAGGCTGCAGTGGACGCCTGGCCCCGGGCGGCTGGACGATATTTATCAGTACAGCGTCGAGCCGCGCACCGGGTTTGCGCTGATTGACACCTGGCTGTCGGGTGATAGAGAGGCGTTTAAAAATGCCGTCGGCCACCTGCTGCTGCCGGTGCTGCTGCTGGCCTACTACTCGCTGGCGAGCATCACCCGCCTGACGCGATCCGCCTGCCTGAGCGAGATGAACAAAGAGTACGTCCTGCTGGCGCGCGCCAAAGGGGCCGGCGAAATGACGATCCTCTTTCGTCACGTGCTGCCCAATATTCGCGGCACCCTGCTGACGGTCATTGCTCTGGCCTGGACCGCCATGCTGGAAGGCGCGGTGCTCACCGAAACCGTCTTCTCGTGGCCGGGAATCGGCCGCTATCTCACCACCGCGCTGTTTGCCGGCGACACCACGGCGATCATGGGCGGTACGCTGCTGATTGGCGCCAGCTTCGTCCTGATTAATAACCTTACCGACCTGCTGGTACGGTTAACCGACCCGAGGGTGCGCTGATGCCGACCTGGTTGTTTTTACGCCGCCTGCGCCGCTCCCCCGCCGCCTTTTGCGGGCTGGTGATTATTCTGCTGCTGGTGCTGATGGCGCTGTTCGCGCCGTGGCTGGCGCCGCTGGACCCCAACTGGCAGGATGCCGCCGCCCGCCTGCAGGGACCGAGCGCCCAACACTGGCTCGGCACCGACAGCTACGGCCGCGACCTGCTTTCGCGCCTGATTTACGGCACCCGGCCGGCGCTGGGGCTGGTGGCGCTGGTCACTCTGATCACCCTTCCCGCCGGTCTGCTGGTGGGCATCCTCTCCGGCTACTACGGCGGCTGGCTGGAGCGCGGGCTGATGCGTTTTACCGACGTGGTGATGTCGATGCCGCGGCTGATTCTGGCCTTTGCCTTTGTCGCCATGCTCGGCCCAGGGCTGGTCAACGGCGCGCTGGCGCTGGCGCTCACCGCTTGGCCGGCCTACGCCCGCCAGGCGCGGAGTGAAATTCAGCGCCTGCGCCACAGCGACTACCTGGCGGCGGCGGAAATGATGGGCATTGGCGGCCGGCGACTGCTGATGGGCCACATTCTCCCGCTGTGCCTGCCTTCGGCCATCGTGCGCCTGGCGTTGGATCTGGCGGGCATCATCCTCGCCGCCGCCGGGCTGGGCTTTCTCGGCCTCGGCGCCCGCCCGCCGATGGCGGAATGGGGGGCGATGATCGCCGATGGGATGCAGGTGATTTTCGACCAGTGGTGGATTGCCGCCACGCCCGGCGCGGCGATCCTGATTGCCAGCCTGGCGTTTAACCTGCTGGGCGACGGCCTGCGCGACGTACTGGAGCCACAACATGACTGATACCCGACTCAACGTCCAGGGACTCTCCATTGACTACCCCAGCGCCCGGGTAGTGAACGATTTAAGCTTTACGCTCGGCAACGAACGCCTGGCGCTGGTGGGCGAGTCGGGCTCCGGGAAATCGATGACCGCCCGTGCCCTGATGGGGCTGGTGCGCAGGCCGGGCGCGGTCAGCGCCGGCACGCTCAACGTGCTGGGCCGCGACGCGCTAACCCTCAGCAGCCGCGGCTGGCGCGCGCTGCGCGGCAACGATATGGCGATGGTGCTGCAGGACCCGCGCTATGCGCTAAACCCGGTGCTCAACATCCAGGCGCAGCTGGAGGAGGCCCTTACGCTCCACCAGCGCCTGAACCGCCGCCAGCGGCTGGAGGCGGTGAAAGCCGCCGTGGCCGCCGTGGGCCTCGATTTACCGGTGCTGGCCCGCTATCCGGGGGAGCTCTCCGGCGGCATGGGCCAGCGGGTGATGATCGCCCTGGCGCTCCTTAATAACCCGAAGGTGCTGATTGCCGATGAGCCTACCTCGGCGCTCGACGCCCGCCTGCGCAACCAGATCCTCGAGCTGCTGGTCGAACAGTGCGAGCAGCGGCAGATGGCGATGCTGCTGATCAGCCACGACCTGCCGCTGGTCGCCGAGCACTGCCATCGGGTGCTGGTGATGTATCAGGGGGCGCAGGTCGACGGGATGGCGGCGCGCGACCTGCCTGCGGCCACTCACCCCTATACCCGCACGCTGTGGACCTGCCGTCCCGACGCGCAGACCTACGGCCGGATGCTGCCGACCCTCGACAGAAATCAATCTTTTACGGAGGCGACGCATGACGGTCGTTAATCTCGCGGCGTTACGGGTCATTTTCGGCGCTAAAACGGCGGTTTCCGCCGCCAGCTTCAGCGTTGACGCCGGGGAAACCTTCAGCCTTATCGGCGCTTCCGGCTGCGGAAAATCGACCATTTTGCGGGTGCTGGGCGGGCTGCAGCGCGACTGGAGCGGCGAGGTGGCGCTGTTCGGCAAGGCCATTACGCCGGGCGTTCGCTTCCAGGGCCCGCTGCGGCGCAACGTGCAGATGGTGTTTCAGGATCCCTACGCCTCGCTGCATCCAAACCATACCCTGTGGCGCACCCTCGCGGAGCCGCTGGAGATTCACGGCATCAGCGATATTGCGCAGCGGGTGACGACCGCCCTGGAGCAGGTTGGGCTGCCCGCCGACGCCGCGCGTCGCTATCCGCACCAGCTTTCCGGCGGCCAGCGCCAGCGCGTGGCGATTGCCCGCGCGCTGCTGCTGCGCCCGCAGATCCTGCTGCTAGATGAGCCGACGTCGGCGCTGGATATGTCGGTACAGGCGGAGATCCTCAACCTGCTGAACCGGCTGAAGCAGGAGCACGGAATGACCTATCTGCTGGTGAGCCACGACGCCGACGTGGTGGCCCATATGTCGGACCGGGCGGCGTTTATGGCTGAAGGGGCGATCCAGCGCTTCTTCGACCGCGAAGCGCTGGTTAACGGCGAGCATCGGATGAGCTGAGGTTCGCGAACCGCAGGCCGCTCCCGGCGTAAACGCCTTATCCGGGAAGCGGCCGCGGCGTCTGTTCTACTCCGCCAGAGCGGCAAAGCGGGCGAATACCGCGTCAAAAATAGCCAGCCCTTTAGCAACCTGCTCCGCGCTGATGGTGCACGGCGGCACCACGTGGATGCGGTTTTCCACCACGAAGGCCAGCAGGCCGGCTTCGGTTAATGCGCCCTTGATCGCCGCCATATCGGAGGCCGCCAGCGGCGTTTTGCGCGCGCGGCTGCTGACCAGCTCCAGCGCCTGGAACAGCCCGCGCCCGCGCACCTCGCCGATGATAGCGTGCTTCTGCGCCAGCGCCTCCAGCCCCTCGCGCAGTACGCCGTTGCCAATCGTCGCCGCATTTTCGACGATCTTTTCCTCTTTCATCGCGTCGATAGTGGCCACGATGGCCGCCATCGCCAGCGGGTGGCCGGAGTAGGTCAGACCGCCGGCAAAGAAGTGGTCGTCAAAGTGGCGGGCGATCGGCTCGCTAATCAGCACTCCACCCGCGGGCACGTAGCCGGCGTTAACCCCTTTGGCGAAGGTCACCAGATCCGGCACAATCCCATCCTGCTCAAAGGCAAACCAGCTGCCGGTGCGGCCAAAGCCGGCCATCACTTCATCGAGGATCAGCACGATGCCAAACTCGTCGGCCAGCGCCCGCACGCCCTGCATATAGCCATCCGGCGGCACGAGGATCCCGGCGGTGCCCGGAATAGACTCCAGCAGGATCGCGGCAATCGCGCCGGGACCTTCGCACTCGATCATTCTGCGCAGGTGCGCCAGCGCGCGCTGGCACTCCTCCTCTTCGCTGGTGGCATTGAATTCGCTGCGGTAGAGGTACGGGTTGAAGAAGTGAACGTGGCCGCGCGAATACTCGTTCGGCACCCGGCGCCAGTCGCCGGTGGCGGCAATGGCGCTGCCGGTATTGCCATGATAGGAGCGGTAGGCGGAGAGCACCTTATCGCGCCCGGTATACAGCCGCGCCATGCGGATCGCGTTTTCGTTGGCGTCCGCGCCAGCGTTGGTAAAGAACACCTTGCTAAAGCCCTCCGGCGCCAGCTCGACGATGCGCTTCGCCGCTTCGCCGCGCGCGAGGTTGGCGGTAGCCGGCGCGATGGTCACCAGCTCCTCCAGCTGCGCCTTCATCGCCGCCAGCACCCGTGGATGCTGATAGCCGATATTGACGTTGACCAGCTGGCTGCTGAAATCAAGGTACGTTTTACCTTCGTAATCCCACAGCTCGCAGCCTTTGGCTCCGGCAATCACCAGCGGGTTCAAATTGCCCTGCATCGACCATGAGTGAAATACATAAGCGCGATCCAGTTGGCGTACGTCATCGTTGCTTACCGATACATCGTCTTGTAGTGCCAGCTTCATACCCTGCCCCTCTGATGGCGTTGTTGTTGTCACTATCATTGGGCGCATTGGCGAAAAAGGGATAGAGCCAGTGCGCGGCAGGCGATGTGACACGGTGTCACATCGCCGCATGACGACTGGCCCTGTGCGCGCCCGCCGCCGGTTTTTATAGTGGGTGAACCAGGCACACAGGAGAATGAAATGACGACCAACAACGTGGTATTTATTACCGGGGCAACCTCGGGTTTTGGCGAAGCGGCGGCGCAGGTTTTTGCCGAGGCCGGCTGGTCGCTGGTGCTTAGCGGCCGCCGTCTGGCGCGGCTGGAGAAGCTGAAGGATGCGCTGAGCCAGAAGGTGCCGGTGCATATTATCGAGCTCGACGTGCGCGACAGCGACGCGGTGGAGGCGGCGGTGGCCGCGCTGCCGGCGGACTTCGCCGATATTAAAACCTTAATCAACAATGCCGGGCTGGCGCTGGCGCCGCAGCCGGCGCAAAAGGTTGACCTGCAGGACTGGAAAACGATGATCGATACCAACGTCACCGGGCTGGTCAACGTCACCCATGCGCTGCTGCCGACGCTGATTAAGCACGGCGCCGGGGCCTCGATTATCAACATCGGCTCGATCGCCGGCCAGTGGCCCTATCCGGGCAGCCACGTCTACGGCGCAAGCAAGGCGTTCGTGAAGCAGTTCAGCTACAACCTCCGCTGCGACCTGCTGGGGACCGGCGTGCGGGTCACCGACCTCGCGCCGGGGATCGCCGAGACCGAATTCACCCTGGTTCGCACCAAAGGCGACCAGGCGGCATCCGATAACCTCTATCGCGGCACCACGCCGCTGAGCGCGCAGGATATTGCCGGGCAGATGTTCTATATCGCCACCCTGCCGGATCATATGAATATCAACCGCGTGGAGGTGATGCCGGTACGTCAGGCATGGCAGCCGTTCGCTATCGATCGCGATTAAAGCAGCGTATTGAGAAAGCCCGGTCGGCCAGCCGACCGGGTTTTTTAACGCTAGCGGCTGCTCTGCAAAAACTGCCGCACCCGCTCGGAGTCCGGGTTTGTGAAGAACTTCTCCGGCGGCGCTTTCTCGATCAGCAGCCCCTTCTCCAGAAACACCACCTCGTCGGAGACCTGGCGGGCAAAGTCCATCTCGTGGGTCACCACCACCATGGTGTAGCCCTCGGCCGCCAGCGCTTTCATCACTCCCAGCACTTCGTTGACCAGCTCAGGATCCAGCGCCGAAGTGGGTTCATCGAACAGGATCACCTCCGGCGACATGGCCAGCGAGCGGGCAATCGCCACCCGCTGCTTCTGCCCGCCGGAGAGGGTGATCGGCCAGGCGTCGGCCTTGTGCGCCATGCCAACCTTCTCCAGCTGGCGCAGGGCTATCTCGTTGGCTTCGCCGCGCTTCATGCCCTTTACGTGCAGCAGGGCTTCGCTGACGTTCTGCTGCACGGTCAGGTGCGGCCACAGGTTAAAGCTCTGGAAGACCATACCCACCCGCTCTCGCACCTTCGACAACTGACGGTGGGACATCGCCCGGCCGCTGCGTTCATCGACCCCGAGGCGCAGGCCGCTGATATGGATCTCGCCGCGATCCGGCTGCTCCAGCCAGTTCATGCAGCGCAGCAGCGTCGATTTTCCGGAGCCCGACGACCCCAGAATGCTGACCACCGAGCCTTTTTCAACCGTCAGGTTGATGTCGCGGAGCACTTCAATATTATCGAACTGTTTGGAGACGTTTTTAATGCTGACAGCGGTTGAATCAGGCATGGCTCATTCCTCTTTTCGCTCCCCAGGCGCTCAGCCGCTTAACCAGCAGCTCCAGCAGAATGCCGATCGCCCAGTAGAGCGCAATGGCGACGATAAACGCGTTGAACGGGATAAAATAGGTCGCCTGGACGCTGTTGGCGGCGGCGGTAATTTCCTGGACAGTGATAATGCTCAGGAAGGCGGTATCTTTCAGGCAAATAATCAGCTGGTTTCCCATCAGCGGCAGCGCCGACGAGACGATATTGGGCAGAATAATGCGGGTAAATATTTTGTAGCGCGAAAAGCCCTGGGCCACCGCCGCCTCAATATAGCCGCTGGAGAAGACCCGCCGCTGGCTGCGCAGTATTTCAAAGAAATAGGCGCCATGATAAATAATCAGCGCCACCAGCCCCGCCGTCCAGGCCTCGAGGCTAATACCGATTTCCGGCAGTCCGTAATAAAGCAGATAGGCGAGAATTAAAAACGGAATGGCCCGCATCAGGCTGACGAAGCCAATAATGAGCCGGTTAAGGAACTTCTTCTGATATTCGCTGAGATAGCACAGCGCAATCCCGATAAATAAACCGGCCAGCGCCGCGATGATAAAGAGCTCAAGGGTGGCAAGCAAACCGGCAATAAAGCTCTCGCGCACCGACCAGATAACGGCCCACTGATTCATAGGATCTCCTGTTTTAGCGCGCCAGGCGTTTAGCTTTGCGTTCCGCCATACTCTGCAGCTTCAGCAGCAGCCCGATAATGACCACATACAGCAGCCCCGCGGCGAGGATCGGCGATAGGGGTTCGTAGGTCACCGAGGAGATGCGGTTAGTGACGCGGGTCAGATCCACCACCCCAATCACCGCAATCGCCGGGCTGCCTTTGATCAAAAAGGACATTTCGTTCACCAGCGCCGGCAGGCTCTCGATCCACATTTGCGGCAGCATAATGTAGCGGAAGTAGGTCCAGCGCCGCATGCCGACGGACTCGGCGGCCTCGCGCTGGTCGCGGGGGAAAGTGCGAAACGCGTTGCGCCAGATCTCGGCGTTAAAGGCCGAGGTATTCAGCGTCAACGCCACGATTGCCGACAGGTTCTTATCGAGGTTAATCCCCATCGTCGGTAGCGAAAGGAACAGAAACAGCACCAGCGTCACCAGCGGCGTGGCGCGGGCGAGGCTGATATAGACAACCAGCAGCTGGTCGACAAGCGGAATTCGCATCATCCGCACCAGGGCGATCAGCAGGCCAATCACCACCCCGAGGGCGATGGCGATGGCCGAAATCCAGAGGGTCGTCCACGCGCCTTCAATCAATAACTGCCAGGAAATTGCATCCATGTGGCCCTCCTTCGCATCAACAGGCGGCGGTTGCCCGCCGCGACGTGTTACAGACCCGCTAGCTTATGGAACTGCTCAGGACTGGTTATCGCCTCCGTCGGGAGGTTATCGTAGGTCTCGCCAAACCATTTTTTCTGCAGCTCAGTCAGACGCCCCGTTTCACGCATATGGTTGATAAATTTGGTCATATAGGCCAAAAGCTGCGGTGAGTTTTTAGGAATAGGCCACGCCATATAGCCCGGACCGGACACCGCCAGCCCTTTGGCAAAGACCTTGGGCTTCGACTTCGCCAGGTCGTTTACCGAAATCACCACGTTAATCACGTAGTCAAGGCGCTTGTTGGCGAGATCCGCATAGGCTTCCGGATAGGAGGGATACTCCACCACCGGCCCAAGCTTGCCGCCGGTTTTCTCCAGCATCGCTTTCAGCTCCGGCAGTCGCGCCAGCAGCGCACTACCGGCCTGCAGGCCGACCTTTTTGCCGCTGAGGGCAGCGATGGTGTCGAGGGAGTTGTCCCCGGCGCGTTTCACGAAGTAGTGCTGGGCCGACGCCCACGGCGGAGTGAAGTCAAACACCTTCAGCCGGTCATCGGTAATCACCGCGCCGGTAAGAGCCATATCGTACTGGCCGGTTGAGACCGCCGCCAGCAGGCCGGTCCACGGCAGGATGCTCTGGTCAACGTTGAATTTCGCGTATTTGCGTAACTCATCGAGCATATCTTTGTTAAACCCATCCGCCTGGCCGTTATTCATAAAGTTAAAAGGCGCGTAGTCATCCTCGGTCGCAACCTTCAGGGTGCCCGATTTTTCTATTGCCGGAAGATCGGCGGCGGCGGCGGCATGCCAGGAAAAGGCCATTGCCATAACGGCACCCAGACAAACTGAACCCAATAATTTTTTCATCAATCTACCCCTTATTAATTCGCCAGACTGGTTCACTCCGGAACACGGAAAGGTTTTGCAAAATATGTGCCGACGGACGTTCCGATCCGCAACTGATGAATATTTAATTTAAACCGCCCCATCGGGCGACTATTGTTGCCACCAGATTAAGCACTGCCCGGGGCCAAAATGGCCGATAAAATAGCCCGATGAGGTCGGTTCTTACTGTAGGGAGCGTTTTCAATTTCCCCATAGAGCCAGATTCGCCGCGCAGATGTGTCAGACATTTTCAGGGTGGTATGGAGTTTGCAGCATGTCCGATACCCTATTTGCGTAAGGAGCTGAGCATGATTCGTCACCTTTTACACGTCGATTTCGACCCGCATCGCGGGCTGCAGGAACAGGTGCGAGAGACGCTGATTGACGCCATTCTGAGCGGCTTCTTCGCCGCCGATACTCCGCTCCCTTCCTGCCGTCAGCTGGCCAGCCAGCTGCGGGTCTCGCGCAATACCACGGCGCTGGTTTTTGAAAGCCTGGTCAACGAAGGCTATCTCATCAGCCGGCCGCGCAGCGGGTTCTATCTGCACCCGGACTATGCGCAGCCCGCCGCCGGCGCCGCCGTGCAAAGTGCACCGCAGGACGAGGCCGCTGCACCACGCTGGGGCGCCCGGCTGCAGATGACGCCCAGCCAGCAGGAGTCGATTCTCAAACCCGCCGGCTGGATGAACTACCGCTATCCGTTTATCTACGGCCAGCCGGATACCCGCCAGTTTCCGCTGGCCACCTGGCGCTCGGCGGCCAACTGGCTGCACGGCGGCGTGCGCGACCCGGCGTGGGTGGTCGATCATGTTGACCAGGACGTGCCGATGCTGATTGAGCAAATCCGCACCCGGGTGCTGCCGAAGCGCGGGATTGTGGCCGCTGCGGATGAAATCCTGATCACCCTCGGTTCGCAGAACGCGCTCTACCTGCTCACCCGCCTGCTGATGTCCTCCACCACTCGGGTCGGCGTGGAGAATCCCTGCTTTCGCGAGGCGATCAATACCTTCCTGCTGGCAGATGCCGACATCGTGCCGCATCCGGTGGATGACGAAGGGATTGTGCTCAACGAGGCCCCCTGCGATTACTACTACGTGACGCCCGGCCATCAGGTTCCCACCGGCGTGGCGATGAGCAAGGCCCGGCGCAGCCAGCTGCTGGAATACGCCGCGCGCCACGACGCGGTGATCGTGGAGGATGATTACGATTCGGAGAGTAACTTTATGCTCAACCCGCTGCCGGCGCTGAAGGCCAGCGATCGCAGCGGGCGGGTGGTGTACGTCAGCAGCCTGTCAAAAGCGCTGTCGCCGGGGCTGCGCCTGGGCTTTATGGTGGCCGACCCGGATCTTATCGACGAGGCGCGGGCGCTGCGGCGCCTGATCTATCGCCATCCGCCCACCAATATTCAGTATCAGATGGCGCACTTCCTCGCCCAGGGGCACTATGAAACGCACCTGCGGCGCTACCATTACGACTCGGCCCAGCGCTGGGATCGGCTCAATAGCGCCCTGCAGAACCATCTCCCGGAGTGCCGGATCATCCCCGGCAGCGAGTACGCCAACGCCTTTTGGCTGGCGACGCCGGAACATATCAATACCCAGCAGCTCACCTGGCGCGCCGCCCATGCGGGGGTACTGATTGAGCCCGGCGCGCGCCATTTTCTCAGCGACGCGCCGCCGGATAACTTCTTTCGTATGGGGTTCCACGCCATCAACCCCGACGCCATCGAGCAGGGGGTTGAGGTGCTGTGCGGCCAGCTGGAGCAGATGGGGTAGCCCGGCAAAGGGCTACCGTTGCGCAGGACTATACCGCCCGGGCGTACTGCAGCATCACCTGCAGCAGCACGTTAGCGCCGGCGGTGACGTGCTCCGGCGAAGCGTACTCGATTTCGTTATGGCTGATGCCGTCCTTGCAGGGGATAAAGATCATGCCGGTGGGCGCCAGATAGCTCATGTAGACCGCGTCATGCCCGGCGCCGGAGACGATCTCGCGGGCCGGATAGCCCAGCCGCTGGGCCGCTGCGGCAATCGCCGCCTGACACTCGGCGTGGAACGGCGCCGCCGGATAGTGGCTGACCTCCTTCAGCGCCACCGCCAGGCCGCTCTCCTGCTCGACTTTGGCGATAAACTCCCGCAACTGGCGGTCCATCTCATCCACCAGCGCGTCGCTGAGGTTGCGCATATCAATAGAGAAGGTCACTTCGCCCGGCACCACGTTGCGGCTGTTGGGATAGACCTGCACCCGGCCCACGGTCCCGCGCCCCTCTTCGCTGCGCCCGGCGATCGCCACCACCTCCTGCATAATGTGGGTTGCCACCTGCAGGGCATCTTTGCGCAGGCGCATCGGCGTCGGCCCGGCGTGTGACTCCTGGCCGCTGACCACGCAGTCGTACCAGCGAATGCCCAGCACGCCCTGCACCACGCCAATCACCTTCTCTTCGGCTTCGAGGATCGGACCCTGCTCAATATGCGCTTCAAAATAGGCGCCGATCGGCCGCTCCCCCGGCGTCTGGCTGCCGATATAGCCAATGCGCGCCAGCTCTTCGCCCACCGTTTTCCCTTCCGCGTCCTGTACGGCATAGATCTCTTCCAGCGCAAACACGCCGGCAAAGACCCCGGAGCCCATCATCACCGGCACAAAGCGCGAGCCCTCCTCGTTGGTCCAGAACACCACTTCAATCGGCGCTTCGGTTTCGATCTCAAGATCGTTGAGCGTGCGCACCACCTCCAGCGCCGCCAGCACGCCGTAGTTGCCGTCAAACTTGCCGCCGGTGGGCTGGGTATCGATATGGCTGCCGGAAACAATCGGCGGCAGCTGCGGGTTACGCCCTTCCCGGCGCATAAAGACGTTGCCGATTTTATCCACGCTGACGCTCATCCCGGCCGCTTTCGCCCAGCCGATCACCAAATCCCGCCCCTGCCTGTCGAGATCGGTTAAGGTCAGACGGCAGCAGCCGCCTTTCGGCGTCGCGCCAATCTCCGCCAGCGCCATTAACGAATCCCACAGCCGTTCGCCGTTGACCCGACCGGCGTCAATCCCGGCAACCGGGGTAAAAAGGACATCACTGCTCATGGTCTTCTCCTTGCACAAATGCGGCGGCCAGCTCCACCAGCAGACGATCGCTGCCGCGCGGCCCCAAAAATGAAATACCCAGCGGCAGGCCGCCCACCTGGGCGACCGGCAGGGTCACCTGCGGGCGCCGGGTCATCACGGAAATCAGCAGCAGATCGTGCGACAGGCGGCGTACCGCCTCAATTTCAGCGGCCTGCGCCGTCAGCAGCGGCGCACCGTCTGGCACCGTCGGCAGCACTAAGATGGCCTCGCCCAGCTGCCGATCCCACCAGTCGCTGAAGCGGGCCCGCAGCTGGCAGGCGCTGTCGAACTGTGCCGCCGTCACCGCTTTTCCCCACAGAAAGCGCTCGCGCACGTCCGGCCCCAGCTGCAGCCCGTAGCGCTCAATCGTCTCTCCCTGCGCCTGCCAGGCTTCATAGCCCTGGATCTGGCGGAAGGCGAGATAGATCTCGTCGACGTCCGGCAGCGGCGCGCTGAGCGAGGCGATTTCGCCAAAAGCGCGGCCCAGGCGCTGGCGTACCGGCAGCAGCGCCTGCTGGCTGCGCAGCGGCAGGCGCGAAAACAGCGCCTCGTGGCTGGTCAGCCTGACGCCATCTACCGCCGGGCGCTCGCCGCCGAGCAGGCATTCGGCGACGGCGCGAAAGACCTCCGCCGAGCGGGCAAAGAAGCCGCAGGTGTCCATGGTGGCGCACAGCGGCTGGCAGCCGTCGAGGGAGATCCCCCCGTGGCTGGGGCGCAGGCCGAACAGCCCGCAGTAGCTCGCCGGCGTGCGCACCGAACCGCCGGTGTCGGTGCCGAGAGCAAAATCGCAGACCGCACTGGAGACCGCCGAGGCCGACCCCGAGGAGGAGCCGCCGGGAATATGATTCGGCGCCGCGCCGTTGCGCGGGGTGCCGTAATGCACGTTGTGGCCGCTCATCGAATAGGCCAGCTCGCTGGTGTGGGTTTTACCCATAAAGCGAGCGCCGCTATCCAGCAGCCTCTGCACGACCGGCGCGGTGCGGCTTTTAATCCCCGAGAGCGCCAGCAGATGCGGATTGCCGCCGCCGGTCGGGTAGCCCGCCACGTCGAACAGACCTTTAACCGCAAAGGTCATGCCGCTCAGCGGCCCGCCGTGCGCGTGCGGCACCAGGTGCGGCGGATAGGGCATAAACGCGCGAATATCATCCTGCATGCTTGTCTCCTTAATTAATTCAGGCGTACTGCGCCGGGCTCTCGACGCTGGCGGCCAGCTCCCGCCAGCGATGGCAGCTCACCACGTGGCGCTGGCCAGCCTGCTCCGTCGCCGGCTGGCTTTGCCCGCAGGCCGCCCTCGCGTGGGGACAGCGCTCGGCAAACGCGCAGCCCGCCGGCAGGCGCGCCAGATCCGGCGGCGAACCGGGGATGCAGCGCAGGGCATCGCCTTTTTTAAGCCCCTCTTTCGGGCGGCTGCCCAGCAGAACCTGGGTATAAGGGTGGCGCGGACGGTAGAGAATATCCTCCATCGACGCCTCTTCGACGATGCGCCCGGCGTACATCACCGCCACGCGGTCAGCAATCTCCACCGCCGCGCCGATGTCGTGGGTAACAAAGATAATCGACAGGCCGCGCTCCTTTTGCTGCTCGCGCAACAGGATCAGGATCTGGATCTGCACCGTCGCGTCGAGGGCGGTAGTCGGCTCATCCGCCAGCAGCAGCTGCGGGTTGCACGACAGCGCAAGGGCGATCATCGCCCGCTGGCGCATCCCGCCGGACATCTCGTGGGGATAGGCATCCAGCCGCCGCTCGGGGCTCGGAATGCGCACCTGGCGCAGTGCCTCCAGCGCCCGCTCTCTTGCCGCCTGGCGCGAAAGCCCTTCATGGCGGCGCAGGCCTTCGACGATCTGCTGCCCGACGGTATAGACCGGGTCGAAGGCCAGCAGCGGCTCCTGAAATATCATGGCGCAGCGCGCGCCGCGATAGCGCCGCAGCCGGGAAGCGTTCATCTCCAGCACCGCTTCGCCATCCACCCGCAGGGTTCCGGAAAGGACGCTGCTTTTAGGCGGATGCAGGCGCATCAGCGCCCTGAGGGTCACGCTTTTTCCGGAGCCGGACTCGCCAATCAGCGCCAGCACCTCGCCCTTTTGCACATCAAAAGAGACGCCGTTGACCGCATTGATCGTCTGACCGTCGCGGCGGAACTCAACCCGCAGATCGCGGATATGGACAAAGGCTTCATGCGACATGGCGCACCTCCCGTACGGTGACAGCGTGATGCCAGGGCGACGCCGGCTGCGCCATCAGGCAGGCGCTTTGGTGCCCCTCCCCCACGCTTTCGAGAGTGGGTTTCACCTCGGCGCAGACCGCTCTGGCGTGCGGGCAGCGCGTATGGAAGCGACAGCCCGCCGGGGGGGAGATCGGGCTGGGCGGATCGCCGTTGAGCGGCGAGGTCAGGGTGCGGTTTCGCGGGTCCATCGACGGCATCGAACTCAGCAGCGCCCGGGTATAGGGATGGGCCGAAGCGGTAAACAGCTGCTCCGCCGGCCCGATTTCCACCACCTCGCCGAGATACATCACCAGGATCCGGTCCGACAGCCAGCGCACCACGTGCAGGTCGTGGCTGATAAATACGTAGGTCAGCTCCAGCGTGCGCTTCAGCTCCTGCAGCAGCTGCAGCACCTGCGCCTCCACCGATTTATCCAGCGCCGAAACCGCTTCGTCGAGGATCACCAGCCGCGGCTTCATCGCCAGCGCGCGGGCGATATTCACCCGCTGGCGCTGGCCGCCGGAGAGCTCGTGCGGATAGCGGTGGGCGAAGCGCCCCGGCTCAAGGCCCACATGCGCCAGCAGATAGCGCGCGTACTCGCTGGCCTCCTTCGCGCTGACGCCGTGCACGCGCTGGCCGAAGGCGATACTCTCTTCCATGGTCATCCGCGGGTTGAGTGAAGCGTAGCTATCCTGAAACACCATCTGCACCTGGCGACGGTACTCTTTCATCGGCAGGCGGGAGGAACCCACCTCCAGCCCGTCGAAAACCAGCTCCCCGCGATCCTGGTTCAGGAGCTGCATCAGCAGCCGCGCGGTGGTTGATTTCCCGCAGCCCGACTCCCCGACGACGCCCAGCGTTTCACCTTTGACCACCGTAAAGCTGACGTCATCCACCGCCTGCACCACTTCATGTCCCTTTCCGCCACCGGCGCGAAAGTACTTCAACAGATTGTTGACCTGCAGCAGCGGCTGGGCTGGGCCGCCGAGGTCAATATTGACAAAAGGTTGCATCGTTTACTCCTTGATCGCCATCGCCGCGCGCAGGCGGTCGGCGAGGATATTGAACGAAATGGAGGTGATAAAAATCATCAATCCCGGCAGGGCCGCCACCCACGGCTGGGTGTAAATCGCCGTGCGCAGCGTGTTGAGCATCAATCCCCACTCCGGCTCGGGCGGACGCACGCCGAGGCCGAGGAACGAGAGCCCGGAGGCGAGGATCATGCAGACCGAAATTAAACCGGTTGAGAAGACGAAGATCGGCCCCAGCACGTTGCCCAACACCTGAACGCGGATAATGGTCAGCGCGCTGGCCCCGGTTGCCCGGGCGGCGTCGATATAGTCCATGTGCCGCACCTGGGCGGTGACGCTTTCGGCAATGCGCGCCACCTGCGGGACGAACACCAGCGTTAACGACAGCAGCGCGTTGCCGATGCCGGCGCCCAGCGCTCCGGAAAGCGCGATCGCCAGCAGCACCGAGGGAAAGGCGTAGAACACGTCGACGGTGCGCATGATGAAGGTGTTGGTTTTGCCGCCCGCGTAGCCGGCAACGATGCCGATGGCGCCGCCGATGAAAAAGGCGAAGACTACCGGGACAATCCCCATAAACAGCGACAGCCGGGTGCCGAGGATCAGCCGCGACAGCATATCCCGGCCCAGCTCGTCGGAGCCCAGCGGGAAGCCATCGGTGCCAATCGGCTTCAGGCGCAGAAACATCGACGTCTGGTAAGGGTCTTTCGCGATCAGCCACGGGCCAAACAGCGCCAGAATGAGCAGCAGTAGGATGATTGACCCGACCGCCACGCCGCCGGGATCGCGCAGCAGGCGGCGGAATACGCCGCGCCAGTAGCCCTGGCGGGCGGGGATGGCCACAGACGCGGGTCGCACTTTTGTCGTCAAGGTATCCACCATGGTTAGCTCCTCTTAATGCGTGGGTCGAGGGCGGTTTGCAGCATATCCACCAGCAAATTGAGCAGCACGAAGAACAGCGCCAGCACCCAGATGGTGCCCTGCAGCAGCGGCAGATCGCGCTGGAAGATAGCGGTGTTGAGCAACAGGCCGGTGCCCGGCCACGAGAACACCGTTTCCACCAGAATCGAGCCGCCCATCAGATAGCCCACCTGCAGCCCCATCACCGCCAGCGCGGTGGGGGCGGCATTTTTCACCACGTGGAGGAAAATGCGCGATTCGCCAAGGCCACGGGCACGCAGCCCGACGATAAACTCCTGGCTGAGAATATCGGCAACCTGCGAGCGCACGGTGCGGGCGATGATCCCGGTCGGGATCACCGACAGGGTTACCGCCGGCAGCAGCATAAACTGCAGATGCTGCCAGTCCCACTGCCAGCCGATTTCGCCGATCGGCCCGCCGCCGGTGGCGGGTAAAACCGCCAGCTTGACGCTAAAGGCGATCACCAGCAGCATTCCCAGCCAGTAGTGCGGCACGCTGACGCCAAACACCGACAGCACCGATGCCAGGCGATCGATGATGCTGTTGCGAAAATAGCCGGCGACAAAGCCGAACAGGCTGCCGAGCACGAAGCCGATAATCGTCGCCAGCAGCGCCAGGCGCAGGGAGTAGCTGACGGCGGTCATCACTTCGCCGATCACCGGGCGTCCGGTGGCGACCGACATCCCGAGATCGCCGTGCAGCGCTCGCCACAGCCAGTGAACGAACTGCAGCGGCAGCGGTTTATCAAAACCGTAGGCCTGCATCAGCGTCTGGCGCAGCGCCTCCGAGGCGTCCGGCGGCATCACCGACACCAGCGGATCCCCCGGCGCAATCTGCACCAGCATGAAACAGATTACCGCCACGCCGAGCATGGTCGGCACGGCCAGCAGAACGCGGTACAGCAGCGTATTGATCATCTTTGGCTCCCGTCACGATTACTCTTTCTTACTCACCAGGCTGAGATCGATAAACCAGCTCTGCGGCTGCACCACGCCGCTCACCGCCGGCGAAATGGCTCGTGGCCCTACGTCGTGGGCGACGAACAGGAACGGCACCTGGTCCACCAGCGCGGCGTGCAGCTCGCCGGCCGCTTTATTCATCTCATCGGGGGTAAAGGCGTGCTTCACCGCGGTCGCCAGCTTTTCGGTTTCCGGGGTAGAGAAGTAGCCCCAGTTGGTCGCCACCGGCGGGAACGCTTTGGCGGTCGAGAAGCGGATCATGCCGAAGTAAGGGTCGTTAACCGCCGCGCTGACGTTGATGGCATCAATGCCTTTTGCCGAAGGGTCTTTTGCCCCGAGGCGCCAGTTGGTGAACAGGGTGTTCCATTCGGTCACCTTGATGTCGACGTTAAAGAAGCAGCTTTTCAGGCTCTGCTGAATGTACTCATTCATCGGCAGCGGCTGCATCTGTCCGGAGCCGGAGGCCGAGGTGGCGACGGTGACGTGCAGCGGTTTACCGGCGCTGTAGCCGGCTTCGGTCATCAGCTTACGGGCGGTTTCCGGGTCGTATTTGATCTGGAAAGTGGGCTTGCCGTGCCACGGGCTATCGGCCTCGTAGACGCCGGTCGCTTCGGTCATATAGCCGCCGAGGTAGCTCTTCAGCTCCGCGCGGTTAAGGCACAGGTTGGCCGCCTTGCGCACGCGAATATCCTGCCACGGCGAGCCCTCTTCAAATGAGAACTGCCACGGCCACAGGTGCGGCTGGGTGTTGGCGTAGATTTTAAAGCCCTGGGATTTAATTTGATCCACCGCGTCCGGGGCCGGGGCCTCAATCCAGTCCACCTGCTTCGACAGCAGCGCCGCGGTGCGGGCGTTGGCCTCCGGGAGCGGGATCAGCACCACCTTATCGACCCGCGGGATGCGATCTTTATTCCAGTAGTCCGGGTTTTTATCGAGGATCAGCTGCTGGCGGGGAACCAGTTTTTCCATTTTGAACGGACCGCTGCCCACCGCGTGGGCGGCGAACTCCGTCCACGCCAGCTTGCTGCGCGCGGCGGTATCGCCGGCGCTGGCCGGCACCGCGGCATACAGCTTCTGCCATGCCGTCGGCGAGACGATAAACAGGTTGGTAATATTGTACGGCAGCAGGGCATCGGCTTCGGAAGTGGTGAGCGCCACGGTGCGATCGTCAATTTTTTCGGCCCCGGTCAGCGTCGGCATGCGGGACAGCGTATTGCCGATCTGCCCTGGGGCATACTGCGGGGCCGTTTTGTTCAGGACCTTATCGACGTTCCAGACGATGGCGTCCGCGTTAACCTCGGTGCCGTCATGAAACTTCACCCCGGGGCGCAGGGTAAAGATCCAGCGGGTCTGATTTTGCGGGTCGACGTGCCACTCCGTCGCCAGGCCCGGCACCAGACCGCTCGGTTTCTCCCCCTGCGAGAGGTCCCACTCCACCAGCGCGTCATACAGTGGGATGCCGGTAAAGCGGTTGCCTTCATAGCCCTGGTCAGGCTGGCCGAGGGTTAACGGGATATCGGCGGCGGTCATCGCGATCCGCAGCGTTGAGGCGCTCGCCTGCAGGGAGGTCAGCAGCGCCAGCGCCCCGGCCGCGGCGACGAGGGGGCGGCGTTTACGCAAAGGTAAGGTATTTTTGAGCATCACATTGTCCCTGTTAAATAAAAAGTCGTTATTTAACAGGCAAGATCCATACCACTTCTGAAAGCAAGGAAAATAAGTGTGAAAGCGCTTATAAAATAAGAATAAATTATACTATCTACATGATATGTATTAATAAAATAATAACAGCTTATGCTTGCGCACCGCCGTTGTGAAATATGTTGCAGAACTGCACCAGCCTATTTTGTCGCGGCAGGGAATAATAACGTAGCGTAACTTAATATAAAATAAATTCATAATCCTGCTTTATTTATAAGGACCCGTGCCGATCGTCTAATGGGAGCCGACGCTGAGCCTGAGATATTTTACCTATACTTCCTGCATATCCGTACGCAAGGAATCGCCATGTCATTACCTGATTTTCACGTTTCGGCGCCTTTTACGCTTGGTATCGAGCTGGAGCTGCAGGTGGTCAACCCGCCGGGATACGATCTGAGCCAGGACTCCTCGGCGCTGATTGCCGCCGTGGAGGACGCCATTCCCGCCGGGGAGGTGAAACACGATATCACCGAGAGCATGCTGGAGGTGGCGACCGGGATTTGCCGCGACATCCACCAGGCGATGGCGCAGCTGACAACGATTCAGCAGGAGATACTGCGCGCCGGCGCGCAGCAGCATCTGCAAATCTGCGGCGGCGGCACCCATCCGTTTCAGGCCTGGCAGCGCCAGCAGATCAGCAGCAACCCGCGCTATCTGAAAACCGTCGAGCACTTTGGCTACCTCGCCCAGCAGTCAACGGTGTTCGGCCAGCACGTCCACGTTGGCTGCCAAAGCGGCGACGATGCGATTTACCTTGTCCACGGGCTGTCGCGCTACGTGCCGCACTTTATTGCCCTTAACGCGGCATCGCCCTGGCTCGACGGGGCCGACAGCGGATTCGCTACCGCCCGCCTGAACCTCTTTTCCGCCTACCCCGACAACGGTCCGATGCCGTGGGTTACCGACTGGCAGGCGTTTAACGGGCTGTTCCGGCGCCTCAGCTATACCAGCATGATCGACAGCATGAAGGATCTGCACTGGGACATTCGCCCCAGCCCGCGCTTCGGCACCGTCGAGGTGCGGGTGATGGATACCCCGCTGACGATTGCCCAGGCGGTGAATATTGCCGGCTATATTCAGATAATTGCCTGCTGGCTGCTGGCGGAAAGGCCGTTTAAGCCGCAGCCCGAGGACTATCTGCTCTATCCCTTCAACCGCTATCAGGCCTGCCGCTACGGCCTCGAGGGGATCGTTACCGACGTCCACTCCGGCGAGCAGCGCAGCGTCCGGGAAGAGATTATACGTCTGGCGGAGCGCCTGGCGCCCTTCGCTCACAGGCTCAACGCCACCAGCGCCCTTGACGCCATCGTCCGCCAGGCGCAGCGGGATCGCAGCGAGGCCCAGCGGATGCGCGAATTTGTCGCCAACGGCGGCTCGCTGATCGGCCTGGTGCAAAAGCACTGCGAGATCTGGGCGGCGTAGCGGCGGCAAAAAGGTATACTGCCCGCCTTTACCGCCTCAAGGAATGCCCATGCTCCCGCGCCTCTCGCCGCGACTCGTCGCGCTGATGCTGTTGCCGTTTTCGGCCTTTGCCGCTGCAAAATGCGCCCTCACCGACCCGTCGCTGACGCTGCAAAGCTACGCCGTCAATCCGCAGCAGGAGCGGATCACCATGTACTGGAAAAACGACGCCGGCAGCGCCTGGGGCTCGCTGCGATCGCTGCTGGCGGATATCAACCGCGACGGCCGGGTGCGGATGGCGATGAACGGCGGGATTTACGATAAGGCCTATGCGCCGCTGGGGCTCTATATCGAAAAGGGCAAACAGCAGGTTGCCCTCAACCGCGCCTCCGGCGGCGGCAACTTTTTCATTCGTCCCGGCGGGGTCTTTTTTGTTAAAGGCCAGCAGGCGGGGATCGTCAGCATCGATAAATACCGGCCGTCGCCGGCCATCGATTACGCCGTGCAGTCCGGCCCGATGCTGATTGAAAACGGCAGGATAAACTGGCGGCTGAAGCCGTCCGCCGGGTCGCGCAAGCTGCGCAACGGCGTCGGCCTCACCCGCCAGGGTCAGGTGATATTCATGCTCAGCGAGCGCGAAACCAACTTCTACGATTTCGCCTGCTACGCGCAGTCAAAGCTCAACGTCCGGCAGATGCTCTACCTCGACGGCACCATTTCGAAAATGTACCGGCAGGGCGGCGGCGTGCCCTGGCAGTACCATCCGTTCGTCAGCATGATTACGGTAGAAGCCCGCTAGCGCCGGGCCGACATCCGGCGATGTCCCCACTCGCGCAGGCGCTGAAAGAGCACGAACAGCGTGGGGATAAACAGTATGCCGATTACCGTCGCCACCAGCATGCCGCTGAACACGGTGGTACCGATAATCCGCCGACTCTGCGCCCCGGCGCCGGTGGCGAACATCATCGGCACGATTCC
Source organism: Klebsiella sp. 18074 (assembly GCF_902705905.1). Classification (NCBI taxonomy): domain Bacteria; kingdom Pseudomonadati; phylum Pseudomonadota; class Gammaproteobacteria; order Enterobacterales; family Enterobacteriaceae; genus Klebsiella; species Klebsiella sp. 18074. The sequence continues at coordinate 97,132 of NZ_CACSIS010000012.1, forward strand.
GATAATAAACGAGACCGCGGTCATCAGCACCGCGCGAAAGCGGCGGGTGGCCCCTTCCCGGGCGGCATCGGCTATCGACATCCCCTCTTCGCGCTTCGCCCGGGCAAACTCGACGATCAGGATCGCGTTCTTCGCCGCCAGCGCAATGAGCAGCACCAGGCCAATCTGCACGTACACGTCGTTGGCGTAGCCGGCTACCCACAGCCACAGCAGCGCTCCGCCGATGGCGAACAGCACCGACAGCATCACGCTCGCCGGCAGGGTCCAGCTTTCATACTGCGCGACGAGGAACAGCCACGCCATCGCCACCGCCGCCAGCACGATCCAGATAGCCTGGTTGCCAGTCTGCTGCTCCTGCCACGAAATCCCGCTCCAGGCGTAGTCGTAGCCCTGCGGCAGATGGGCCTGCAGAATCGCCGCCATCGCCGCCATCGCCGCCCGGCTGCTGACGCCCTCAGCCGCCGAGCCGCTTATCGAAACCGACGGGGACTGATTGTACTGCTGGATAAACGGCGCCCCCACCGCCGGGGTGACGGTGACCAGATTGCTCAGGCGCACCCGCTCGCCGTGGTTGCTGCGCACGTAGAGCTCGCTTATCTGCTCCGCCCGCTCGCGCCACTGCATCTCGTTTTGTATCACCACGTGGTAGACCCGATTATTGATGCTAAAGTCGCCGGCGCGGGTACCGCCAAATGCCGTCTGCAGGCTGCTGAAAATCCGCGAAACCGGGACATCCAGGCGAGCGGCACGGTCGCGGTCGACGGTAAGCGTCAGCTGCGGCACGCTGCTGCTCCAGGTGGTAAAGACCCGGCTCAGCTGCGGATGCTGGTTGGCGATTTGCAGCACCCGCAGCGCCACGCTTTCCAGCTCCGCCGACGACTGCCCGGCCTGGGCCAAAATGCGCAGGTTAAAGCCCGAGGCGTTGCCCAACCCCGGCAGCGTCGGCGGCGCAAAGGCCATAATCGTCGCCTCCGGCAGGGCCAGCAGCTGCCCCTGCAGCTTGCTCATCACCTGATCAAGCGGCGGCCGCCGGTGCCAGTCTTTCAGCATCACCGAGATAAACCCGCCGTTTGAGGCGCTGGTGCCGTTCAGAATATTGAAGCCCGACACCTGAATGACGTCCTCCACCGCCGGATTGGCCAGCAGCAGCTCGCGCGCCTGGGCCATCACCGCCTCGGTGCGCTCCAGCGAAGCCGCCTCCGGCAGTTGGACGCTGGCGAAAAAGTAGCCCTGATCTTCCTCGGGCAGAAAGCCCTTCGGCATGCTGCTGAAGCTGAACGCCACCACCCCGGCGGCCAGCGCGACCGCCGCCAGCGCCAGCCACGGACGGCGGTTCATGCGGGCGACGAGCGCCCCGTAGCCGTCGCACAGGCCAGCGAGGCCGCGATTGAACAGCCGCCAGACGACCGCGGGCTGCGCCGGACGCGGGCGCAGCAGCAGCGCGCACAGGGCCGGCGTCAGCGTCAGCGCCACGACGCTCGACAGCGTCACCGCCGTGGAGAGGGTGATCGCAAACTGGCGATAAAGCTCGCCGACAATGCCCGGCAGCAGCGCCACCGGCACAAACACCGCCAGCAGCACCAGGGTGGTGGCGATAACCGGCCCGGCGATTTGGCGCAGCGCCTGGGCGGTGGCCTCAAGGCGGCCCAGGCCTTCCGCCATCTGGCTCTCGACGCTCTCCACCACCACGATGGCGTCGTCCACCACCATCGTCAGGGCGAGGATCGCCGCAAACAGGCTGAGGGTATTGGCGCTGTAGCCCAATAGATAGAGCACCGCAAAGGTGCCGATCAGCGAGACCGGGATCGCCAGCGCGACAATCAGCGTCGCCCGCCAGCTTTGCAGGAACAGCGAAACCACCGCCACTACCGCCAGCAGGGTGAGCACCAGCGAAACGCCGATCTCTTTGATTGTCGCCGCCACAAAACGCGTGGTGTCGAACTTCACCTCCCAGGTGAGATCCGCCGGGAAGCGCACGTGTAGCCGCGTGAGCTCGGCGCGCACCGCGCTGGCTACCTGCAGCGCGTTGGCGGTCGGCGTCGGATAAACCCCCAGATAGGCCGAGTCGCGGCCGTTGAGCTGCGCGCCGGAGCTGTAGCTGCGGGCGCCGAGCTCGATGGTTGCCACCTCGGCAAGGCGCACCAGTTGCCCCTGCTCGCCGCTGCGGATCGCTATCTGGCCGAAGCTTGCCGCATCGCTCAGGCGCCCAATACCGTTGATGGTCAGCGTTTGCTGCTGGCCGTTAAAGACCGGCGGCGTCCCCACCTGCCCGGCGGCGCCCTGCACGTTCTGCTCCCGCAGCGCCTGGGCAATATCTTCGCTGGTGACGTTGAGCGCATTCATGCGATCCGGTCGCAGCCAGACGCGCATGCTGTAGTCGCGGGCGCCGAACATCTGCACCTCGCCGACGCCCGGCAGCCGGGCCAGCGCCTCGCGCACCTGGGTACTGGCATAGTTGCTGACGAACAGCGGCGAGAGCGTTTCCGTCGGCGAATAGAGGCTGATCCCCATCAGCAGATTGGTCGCCCGCTTGCGCACCTGCACCCCGTTCTGCTGCACCTCGGCGGGCAGCTGTGCCACCGCCTGCGAGACGCGGTTCTGCACGTCGATCGCCGCCAGGTCGGGGTCGGTGCCGGCCGCAAAGGTCAGGCTCAGGCTGTAGGTCCCCTCGTCGGAGCTGGTGGACTCCATATAGAGCATATGGTCAACGCCGTTGAGCTGGGTTTCCAGCGGCGCGGCGATGGCCTCGGCCACGTCTGCCGCGCTGGCGCCCGGCCAGCTGGCGCTGACGCTTATCACCGGCGGCGTAATCTGTGGATATTGCTCAACCGGAATCAGCTTCAGCGCCACCGCCCCGGCAAAGGTTATCAGCAGCGCAATCACCATCGCAAAGCGCGGGCGACGGATAAAAAACGTCAGCATCCTTTCTCCTTTCTTATTTCAGTAGCCGCACGGCCGCGCCGTCACGCAGGCGCTGCACGCCTTCCGTCACCACGCGCTCGCCGACGTCCAGCCCCTGCGCGACCGCGTAGCGCTGTCCCTGCTGCTCGCCGAGCGTCAGCCGACGCAGCGCAGCGGTGTTATCATCCGTCAGCACCCAGCTGTAGAAGCCCTGCGCGTCCTGCTGCACTGCCGCCAGCGGGATGGTCAGGCTTTCCTGCTGCTGGCGCGGGCGCAAAATCACCGTCACGCTGCCGCCCGGCAGCAGGCGATGCTGCGGATTAGCAAACTCGGCGCGCATCACGACGCTGGCGGTGCGGCTGTCGATACGGTTATCCACCGAGGTCAGCACGCCCTCTTCGCGCGCGCCGCCGGGGGCAATCAACGCCTGCCACGCCTGCTTCAGCGCGCCGATATCGTCATGCTGCCCCGCCTTACTGTAAAAAGCGTTTTCATCTAAGGCGAAAGAGACGCGGATCGGGTCGAGCTGGACGATATCCACCAGCGCGCCGCTGGCCGGATTCACCAGGCTGCCGACGTGAAACAGGCTGTGGCCCACGCGCCCGGTCACCGGCGAATCAATGCGGGTGTAGCCAAGCGTAATCTGCTGCGCGGCAACGCGCGCCTGCGCCTGCTCCACGGCGGCGGCGGCGACATCGCGCTGCATCTGCGCGTTATCGACATCGTTGCGGCTAATCGAGTGGTTGTTTTTCAGGCGCTGATAGCGGCTCAGCAGCTGTTCGGCCTGGCGCAGCGAAGCCCGGGCGCTTTTCAGCTCGGCCTGAGCCAGCGCCAGCGCGGCGCACGGCTGGGCGTCATCGAGGGTAAAAAGGCGGTCGCCCTGCCTGACGTACTGGCCGTCCGCGAAGTGGCGCTCGACGATGGCGCCTTCGGTACGGGCGCGGATCTCGACCGCGTGAATCGCCTCGACGCGTCCGGGGATCTGCCGCTCATCGACGTGGGCGGCGCGTTCGACGGTCGCTACGCGAACCGGAATCGCCGGCGCCGCGGTGGCGCTGAGGGCGTAGCCGGCCAGGCCGCAGGCCAGGAAGGCGCAGCGGAACATTTTTTTCATAGGGGGAATTCCTTGCTGATGTTATCGCGCCCCTCCCGGAGGGGCGCGAAGGTTCAGGCGGTTTTACGCCAACGGCGGGTCAGGCGCTTCTCAATCTCCACCACCAGGAACATCACCATGCCGATGGCAAGAGTGACAAACCAGTAGCGCAGCGGCAGCCCTTCGGTACCGAACATCGTCTGCATCAGCGGGACATAGATGATGACCAGCTGCATCAGCAGCAGCACGCCGCTCACCAGCCAGATACCTTTATTACGCAGCAGGCCCATGTTGAGCGAGAAGCTGTCGCTGCTACGGCAGTTGATCATATAGACCCACTGGGCGGTCACCAGCATCTGCAGCAGCACGGTACGGATAAACTCCGGGCTGTGGCCGCGCGGCGCCAGCCAGGCCTCAAGGATAAAGGCGGCGACAGCGATCATCGTGCCGACGAACGCCACCCGCCAGACGGCAAAGGCGTCCATCACGTGCTGGCCGGTTTTACGCGGCGGACGGTTCATGGCGTTGCGCTCGGCGGCTTCAAAGGCGAGGCCGAAGGAGAGCGTGGCGGAGGTCGCCATGTTCATCCACAGAATCAGCACCGGCGTCAGCGGAATAATGTTCCCCGCCAGCAGGGCGATGATAATCAGCAGCCCCTGCGCCAGGTTGGTGGGCATGATAAACAGGATGGTCTTCTTCAGGTTGTCGTAGACCCGACGCCCCTCTTTGACCGAGCTGGCGATGGTGGCAAAGTTGTCGTCGGTCAGCACCATATCGGCGGCTTCTTTGGTGACCTCCGTCCCTTTGATCCCCATGGCGATGCCGACGTCGGCCTGACGCAGCGCCGGCGCGTCGTTGACGCCGTCGCCGGTCATCCCGACCACTTCGCCGCTATCCTGGAGGGCTTTCACCAGCCGCAGCTTATGCTCCGGGCTGGTACGGGCGAAAATATCGTACTCGACGGCGGCTTGTGCCAGCTCGGCGTCATCCATGTGCTCCAGACGGTAGCCGGTCATCGCCTGGCTGCTATTGGTGATCCCCAGCATCTGGCCAATGCTCATCGCCGTCTGCGGGTGATCGCCGGTGATCATCTTCACGCGGATCCCCGCGTTCTGGCAGGCGTGAATGGCCTCGATGGCCTCCGGACGCGGCGGGTCCATCATCCCGGCGATGCCGAGAAACACCAGGCCTTCGCCCAGATCATCGTGGGTCAGCGTCGTGCTGCCGGCGGTCGCCGGCTTGCCGGCGGCGGCAACCATGCGCAGGCCCTGGCGGGCGAAGCGCGCCATCTCATCTTCCCAGTACTGCAGGTCGAACGGTACCGCGCCCTGCTTGCTCATCTGCTGGCGGCACATGGCGAAGATAACGTCCGGCGCGCCGGTAATCAGCACCCGCTCTTCGTCGCCAATCTGCTGCAGAGTGGCCATATATTTGTACTGCGAGTCGAACGGAATTTTGGCAATCAGGCACGTTTCAACCGGCGCCAGCTGCGCTTTCGCCGCCAGCACCTTCAGCGCGCCTTCGGTCGGTCCGCCGGTAATGCCCCACAGCCCGCGCTCGTCCTTGATGATCTGGCTGTCGTTGCACAGGTCAATGGTGCGCAGCCAGCTTTCCAGCACGCTGCCCGGCTTAATCTGCACCGGCTCGTTGCTGCCTTCCAGGCAGATGTTACCCTGAGGCTCGTAGCTGTCGCCTTCGACGCGGTAGCAGCAGTCGGCGGTGATGATCGCTTTAACGGTCATCTCGTTCATCGTCAGGGTGCCGGTTTTATCCGAGCACACCACGGTCATCGCCCCGAGGGTTTCGACCGTCGGCAGCTTGCGGATAATCGCCCGCTGCCGCGCCATCGCCTGCACGCCGAGGGATAAAATAATCGAGATAATCGCCGGTAAACCTTCCGGCACGGCGGCCACCGCCAGGCTAATCAGGGAGAGCAGCAGCTCGCCGAGAGGAATATCGCGCAGCGCCAGGCTAAAGATGAACAGCGCGGCCATCATCGCGAGGATGATGACGAAAATCGCTTTTCCGAGCTTGTCCATCTGCACCAGCAGCGGCGTGCGGTGCTTCTCAATCCCCGCCATCATCTGGTTGATATGGCCGAGCTCGGTCTGCTGGCCGGTGGCGGTCACCACGCCCACGCCGGCACCGGCGCTGATGGTGGTGCCGGAGAACAGCATATTGGTGCGATCGCCCAGCGGCAGCTCGCCCTGCAGCGCGTCGGTGGTCTTATCCACCACCGTCGATTCGCCGGTCAGGATCGCCTCCTCCACCCGCAGGCTGTGGGTTTCAATCAGGCGCATATCCGCCGGGACGCGGTCACCGGCGCGCAGAATGACGATATCCCCCGGCACCAGCTCGCGGGTCGCCACGGTTTCATGCCTGCCGTTGCGCTGTACGCGCGCATCGCTGGAGAGCATGTTGCGAATGCCCTGCAGGGATTTTTCGGCGTTGCTCTCCTGCACGTGGCCAATCAGGGCGTTGATCACGGTGACGCCAAGAATAACCAGCGTATCCACCCAGTGCCCCATGATCGCAGTGAGTGCGGCGGCGGCCAGCAGGACAAAAATCAGGACGTCGTTAAAATGCGCGAGAAAGCGCAGCCAACCCGGTTTGCCTTTCTTTTCCGGCAGCGCGTTAGGGCCCCAGGTTTTCAGGCGCTCTGCGGCCTGCCCGGAAGTCAGACCCTCGGCATGACTCTCTTGCTGTGCCAGTATTTCAGCCACGCTCTGCTGATAAGCCTGACGGGATGCGGCCTCCCCTGAAGGGGGCGTATTACGGGGATTTATCTTTTTGGTCAAAATAAATTTTCCTTATAAATTCCGTGAAGCGGAAAGCCTGAAATCATTTCTGGCCAATGAAAGATTATAATTTAACGGGGCGAGAGAAATGACCCAGGGGAAATTTTTAATCTCTCGCAAAATTCAAAATATGTGATAAGTTGTTTCTCAAAGCAACTATTACAGAAGATTAATAAACCTATATTAAACGAGGGCCATTATGACTAAAATCTATCGCGGACGCCGCCTGGCGCTGTACGTTGTGCTGGCTATCCTGATTGCTACGCTGGTGGGTTACAGCACCTATACTTTTGTAAAAGCGCTGGCTTAATAATGACGTTAACTTACATTTAAGTGTAATTAACTTAATCACAAATAAGCCCCAAATAATTAACAGGGAAATGAGTGAGAACGTTTAAATATAATACTTAAAGCATATTTTAATTGCGTACGAAACGATATTGCATTGATTCTCTTTTTACCGGACAATATGTTTTTAACTGATGATTAACAAATAATGAAACATCCGCTAGAAACGCTCATGAGTGCCGCCGGTATCCTGCTGCTGGCTCTGCTCTCCTGCCTGCTGCTGCCGGCCCCCTCCCTTGGGCTGACGCTGGCGCAGAAGCTGGTTGCGACCTTTCATCTGCTCGATCTCAACCAGTTCTACACCCTGCTGTTTTGCCTGTGGTTTTTAGCGCTGGGCGCGATTGAATACCTGGTGCTGCGCTGGGTCTGGCGCCGCTGGTTTTCCCTTGAGCGCTAGTCCGGTGAAATCGCGCATCCCCGCCACCAGCGCCTCGCACCACGCGGCATAGTCGTGGCCGCTGGAGGAGGGGTGGAAGCTGACGCGATAGCCTTTATCACGCAGCACCTGCTCGAACTCCAGCGTATTGGCATAAATCCCGCCGTCCGGCCCCGAAGTTTCAAACTTGCCCGCCTGCAGCCAGAAGCGTACCGGATAGCGCGGCGACTGCTGGTACTGCCGCGTCAGCCAGCTCGCCTCCTCCCCCTTCGGCGCCCACCAGTACGACCCCGACAGGCTGAGCACGTTGGCAAACTGGCGCGGATAGCGCAGCGCCACCCATGAAGCGGCCAGGCCGCCGTAGCTCGAACCGGCGACCACGGTTTTTTGTCGGGTCGGGTTCAGCCCCTGCTGGCGCAGCCAGGGCAGCAGCTCGTGGGCCATAAAGTCAGCGAAGAAGGGATTGGGCGGCAGCTCTTTGGCCCGCCGCGGGTGGTCGAGGCTGTCGATAAACACCACGTTAATCGGCGGCAGCGCGTGGCTGGCGATCAGGCTATCGAGGACGTTGGCGAAGTGGTATTCATCCTGGTAGGTTTTGCCATCGAACAGCATCAGGGTCCAGCGCGCCGGCTGCGGCAGGCGCGGGCGATAGAGAGTCACTTCCCGGCTGTTGTGCAAAAAGTCGCTGTAGAGCTGATGGCGGGTCAAGGTGCCGTAGCGCAGCGGCTGCGCCATCCGCTGCGGGGTGCAGAAACGCGCCGGGTTGAGAGCCAGCAGCGAATAGCGGTTCCAGCGATCGCGGGCGGCGTTCACGCTGTGCGGATTCAGCGGATCGGCCTGGGCGCTGACCAGTATTGCCCGCCGCTGGTCGCGCGCGCTGCCGTCAATCACCGGCACGTCCGGCGCCAGCTTGTACTGCATCAGCGTATCCGCCGGAACCACGTAGCTGCGGAACCAGACGTCGGAGCTGCCGAGACGAAACAGCGGATCGTGATCGCCCGCCGGCGATCCCAGCAGAAACACGTTGCGGCTCGCCCCGCGCCACAGAAAGGTGACGCGCTTATGATCGGCGTCCAGCGCCTCAACCATCGGCGTTCCCTCCTGCTCGCGCTCCTGCCAGAAGCCCGCCGTTGAGCCCCCCGCCGCCAGCTCCCGCGTCAGACGCTGCAGACGCGGGCTAACGGGGTCCAGAGGCTGGTTTTTTGCCAGCGCGGTCGTCTCCTTCATCCGCCACTGAAAGCGCCAGCGGGCCCCTTCTTCGCCGTGCAGCACCAGCGCCGAGGGGCGGTTGACCGGCAGAGAAAACAGCACCGTCTGCTCGCCGTCCGCCGGTCCCCCCGCCAGCAGCGTGCGCAGGCGGCGGTTGTGCTCATCCAGCAGGCGGGCATCCGTTACGCCGGAGAGGGTCGCGGTGACGTAGTTTTCCCCCAACGTCGGCAGATCAAAACAGACCTCACCGCTGGCATCGAATTTTCCCTGCAGCTCTCCCTGCAGCGAGGGAGACTCGCAGTTCATTGCCGCCGCCGGTAGCGCGCTCATCCCCACCAGCAGACCACTCCATGCCATCTTCATTACCCGATTATCCCTGTAAGAATTTGTTAACAACGCTAATGCAAATAGGAATGATTTGCAATAACATCTGGACGGTTGGTGATGACCGTTACATTTTCCCTTAGCGGAAAACGGGCTCCTATGGCAATTAAAACCAAGGATGTAGCTAAAAATATGTTTAACAATAATAAGATAACAAAACTCTGGATCACGGGTATGGCGCTGGCTTCATGCGCGGGGCAGGTGCAGGCGGCGGAGGAGACGCTGGTGGTCACCGCGGGCAGCGGGGAAGATCCCACCGCGCCGCTTCAGGGGATCGTGGCGACAAAAACGCTCTCGGCCACCAAAACCGCCGCCGAGCTTATCAAAACTCCGCAGTCGGTCTCGGTGGTCACCCGCGATCAGATGCAGACCCTCGACGTCACCTCGGTATCCCAGGCGCTGCGCTACAGCGCCGGCGTCTTTACCGAGTATCGCGGGTCGTCCAACCGCAACGACGAGGTCTTCGTGCGCGGCTTCAGCTACGTGCCAAAGTATCTCGATGGCCTGAGCTACGGCGCCACCGCCTCCTCGCAAACCGGCACCGTTGACCCGTGGCTGCTGGAGCGCGTGGAGCTGGTACGCGGCCCGGCCTCAGTGCTGTTTGGTCAGGTCAATCCCGGCGGGCTTATCAGCATGACCAGCAAACGCCCCACCGCCCAGCCGGTTCACGAAGTGCAGTTCCGCACCGGCAACAACCATCTCGCCGAAGGCGCCTTCGATTTTGGCGGCCCGCTGAGCGATGACGGCAGCCTGCTGTATCGTCTGAACGGTATCGCCCGTACGCAGAATAACCAGGTTGACGACTATAAAGAGACGCGGATGGCGATTGCGCCGGCGCTGACCTGGTATCCCAACCAGGCCACCCGCTTCACGCTGCTCACCAGCTATCAAAAAGATCCCGATGCCGGCTACCGTAACTTCCTCCCGCGCTACGGCACCGTCAGCAGCGTCGACGGGAGCTATATTCCGCGCGATTTTAACGTCAGCGACCCTAACTATGACCAGTCGTGGCGCGAACAAACGGCGATCGGCTATGAGTTTGAGCATCAGCTCAACGACACCTTTACGCTGCGCCAGAACGCCCGCTACGCCACCATCAAGCAGAAGTATCGCTATCTGGTGTACACCACCAGCGACGCCAACAGTTCGGTACTGTCGCGCCGCGCCCAGCGCGAGGAGCGCCAGACCGATGAGTTCGGCATTGATAACCAGCTTGAGGCGCAGTTTACCAGCGGCCAGCTGGCGCATACCGTCATCGGCGGGCTGGACTATAAGACCAGCAAGGATAAACAGTACCTCGGTCGCGCCGGCGGCTCGCAGTACGATATCGACTGGCGCCATCCGGCGTACGGCGTTAACGTCGACGAAAGTACCTTCAGCACCGCCAGCGACGAGCAGCAGAATCTCGACCAGGTGGGGGTCTACCTGCAGGATCAGCTGAGCTGGGAGAGCTGGGAGCTGCTGCTTTCCGGGCGCTACGACTGGGCGGAGGTGCGAACGACCGATTTTACCGACGCCAGCCGCAGCCAGAAAAACGACAGCAAGTTCACCTGGCGCACCGGCCTGCTCTACGCCTTTGATTTCGGCCTCTCTCCGTACATCAGCTACAGCACCTCCTTTGAACCTAACCTGCAAACCAACCGGGCGCCGGGGGTGGGTCCGTTCGACCCGAGCGTGGGCAAGCAGCTGGAGGTCGGCCTGAAGTATCAGCCAAACCAGAATGCGCTGATGACTCTCGCGATGTACGACCTGACGCAGAGCAACGTCGCCACCTACAACAGCGCGGCGGGATGGTTTGAAAACAGCGGCAAGGTGCGCTCAAAAGGGATTGAGGCCGAGGCGCACGCCACGGTGTTCGACAACCTGAACCTGATTGCGTCCTACACCTGGACCGACGCCGAAACCGTCAGCACCACCGTGGCGGGAACCGAAGGGAAAACACCGGCGCGCATCCCGACGCATATGGCGTCGGCGTTCACCAGCTATACGCTGCCGGGCGGCGCGCTGAAAAGCCTGACCGCCGGGGTCGGCATGCGCTATATCGGCACCAGCTACGGTGATGCCAAAAACACCTTCAAGGTGCCGGCGGTGGATCTGTATGACGCCATGGTGAGCTATGAGTTAGGCGAGCTTAGCCCGCGCCTGCAGGGGGCGAAGGTGCAGTTTAACGTCAATAATATCGCCGATACCAAATACGTCGCATCCTGCGCCAGCGATAGCGCCTGTTTCTACGGTATTGGTCGGACGGTAACGGCAACGGTCAACTACGCCTGGTAAGAAAAGCATCCGCCGGTCTCCCCCGGCGGATGCGTCTCAATGCGCGCGGTGATGGTTTTCTTTGCGGTAGGCGCCCGGCGGCTGGTTAAACGTCCGGGTAAAGATGCGGGTAAAAGTCTGCTGCGAATCAAAGCCGTATTTCAGGCAGATATCGTAGACCCGCTGGTCGGTGTCGCGCAGGTCGCGCGCCGCCAGCCGCAGCTTACGCTCGCGGATATAGCGCCCCAGACTCTCCCCTTTATATTGTAAAAACAGTCGTTGCAGATGCCATTTTGAGTAACCGGAGTGGCGAGCAATATCATCAATACGCAGCGGCTGATGCAAATTGTCATCAATCCACCCGACGATAGTCTCAATCACCTGAGCGGAAATAGTCATAAGTCCTCTCTCCTCTTAAACCACACTGGCGATTACCGCCACCAGGCATTAAATGATTGTGTCTTATCGGCGACCCAAACCGGCTCACCCAGCATCGGCGTCAGCAAACGCCATGCCCGCTTTTCACTGGCCGCAGCCAGCCGTTTATAAGGGTCGTCCCAGCTGTGCTTTGCCAGCACGAAACGCCCGGCATGTCCCGGTAATACCGCGCGAGCGCCGAGATCGTCGGCTGCCTGCGCCGTCTCATCCGGCATCATATGAATATATTTCCAGTCCTGGTCGTACTGGCCGTTTTCCATAATCGCCAGATCTACCGCGCCAAACCGCTCGCCGATGGCCTTGAAATGCGGGCCGTAGCCGCTGTCGCCGCTGTAGTAAATTTTCTGCTGCGGCGTCACCAGCATAAAGCTGGCCCACAGCGTCTGATTGCGCTTGAGTCCGCGTCCGGAGAAGTGACGAGCCGGCAAGACGTGCACGGTGAGCTCATCGCTGACCTTCACCGACTCGTTCCAGTCAGCTTCGCTGATAATCGCCCCGTCCATTCCCCAGTAGCGCAGGTGCGAGCCGACGCCCAGCGGCGTGACCACGCGCTTAACTTTCGGCATCAGCGCTTTGATGGTGGCGTAATCGAGATGGTCGTAGTGGTCGTGCGAGATAATCAGCAGATCGATTTCCGGCATCTGCTCGGCGCGCCACGGGTAGTCGCCCGGGAAGGCTTTGTTGATAAACGAAAAGGGTGCGGCATAGTTGCTGAAGACCGGGTCAATCAGGATGCGTTTGCCCGCCAGCTGCAAAAACCAGGAGGAGTGGCCGAGCCACACCATCGCGTCCTGCCCCGCCGGGAGGCTGGCAAGATCGGTATTGACCAGCGGCAGAGGCTGCTGCGGCCTGGCGTTTTCGCGTTTGGTCACCAGAAAATCCCACCACGCGGCCAGCATATTTTTCTGTCCGGTAAAGCCCGGCGTGGGCAGCTGGTTATGAAACTGGCCGTCATGATAGTGCGGCGATTGTTCAACGAGGCTAAGCTGTGCGCCCTGTGGCGCCTTACCAAACCCGGCATTTAACACAAACGGTAAAGCTGTTGCTGAGGCTAATAACATGATGGCGACCACGCTGACAATGACACGGTTCATATTCGGACCAAGCTAAACCCTTGCTATCCTAAAGGTTTTACTATAAGACTTGATTATGAGTGAGTAAGCACTCATTATTAGGAAGAAGACGAAAGTCGTCAAGACGATTTTCAATTTTTGACATACACCGTTGCAGTGCCATGACCAGGCATGCTTAGATCCGGGTTTAATTACGTGCGAGGTAAAGCGCAGTGGCTCGTCCTAAGAGTGAAGATAAAAAGCAGGCGTTACTGGAGGCCGCAACCGCCGCCTTCGCCCAGTCAGGTATTGCCGCCTCAACGTCGGCCATAGCCCGCAGCGCGGGGGTTGCCGAGGGGACGCTGTTTCGCTATTTCGCCACCAAGGACGATCTGCTCAACGAGCTGTACCTCTCTATCAAATCGGGCCTGGTTGAGTCGATGGTTGCCGGGCTGACGCCGAACGAGAAGCGCCCAAAAGAGAACGCGCGCAATATCTGGAACAGCTATATCAACTGGGGTATTCGCAACCCAATGGAGCACAAGGCCATCCGCCGGATGGCGCTTAGCGAAAGGATCACCGACGAAACGCGCACCCGCGTTAAAGAGATGTTTCCCGAGCTCAACGATATGTGCCAGCTGTCGATCAAGGCTATCTTCCAGAGCGACGCCTATCGCGCCTTCTGCGACGCGCTGTTTCTGTCGCTGGCGGAAACGACTATCGAATTTGCCAGCCACGACCCGAACCGCGCCCGGGAGCTGATCGCACTCGGGTTTGAGGCCATGTGGCAGGCGCTGCATGAGGATGCCGCCTGATGACTCCCGATTCACTGCACGCCAGCGCCCGGCGAATCGCGCTGACCTACCCGTTTACCGAACACTGCTGGCCGTTCGGCCCGGAGTACGACGTGTTCAAAGTGGGCGGACGCATTTTTATGCTGACCACCCACGTTCGCGGCCGGGCGCTGGTGAACCTCAAGGCCGAGCCGCAAAAATCACTGCTGAATCAGGAGATTTATCGCAGCATTGAGCCGGGCTACCACATGAACAAGAAGCACTGGATTACCGTGGTTCCCGGCGCCGATATCAGCGAAGATCTGCTGGCAGAGCTGATTGACGATTCGTGGAACCAGGTGGTGAACAAACTGCCGAAAAAGGTCCAGCAACGGCTGCGCCCTGAATGATTTTCAGCGCAGCGCGATAAGTGTTATCGCACTTTTGTCTCTTATCATTTCCCCGGCATCGCTGTACTCTTCGTTCACTGAACGCTCCGTAAGGGGCTGTAACCTCAAACTATCTTGAGATTTAACCTGAGGAAGAGTTATGGATATCGTTGCCGTCGCCCTAAAGCGCCACTCCACCAAGGCATTTGATGCCAGCAAAAAACTGACCGCAGAACAGGCGGAAAACCTGAAAACGCTGCTGCAGTTCAGCCCGTCGAGCACCAACTCCCAGCCGTGGCACTTTATCGTTGCCAGCAGCGATGAGGGCAAGGTGCGGGTGGCGAAGGCGGCCAGCGGCACCTACGTGTTCAACGAGCGTAAAATTCTCGATGCGTCCCACGTGGTGGTTTTCTGCGCCAAAACCGAGCTGGACGATGCCTGGCTGGAACGCGTGGTCGATCAGGAGGAGGCCGACGGCCGTTTCGCGACGCCGGAAGCCAAAGCGGGGAACCACAAGGGCCGCACCTTCTTTGCCGATATACACCGCAAAGATCTTAACGACGCCAACCACTGGATGGGCAAACAGGTCTATCTGAACGTCGGGAACTTCCTGCTCGGCGTCGCCGCGATGGGCCTCGATGCAGTGCCGATTGAAGGCGTCGATTTCGCCATCCTCGACGCTGAGTTCGACCTCAAGGCGCAGGGCTATACCAGCCTGGTGGTGGTGCCGGTCGGCCATCATAGCGTCGAAGATTTCAACGCCGCGCTGCCAAAATCACGCCTGCCGCAGGCGACCACCATTACCGAGATTTAATCGCCCCCGGCACGCCGCTCGCCGGCGTGCCAGATTCTTTCCGCGTAGCGGCCGAGCACGGCCAGCGACGCCGCCAGAATCAGGAAGAACACCACCTTATGCATGCTCCCAGAAATACTCAAAAAAGCGGGTATAGAGATTTATGGCGAGAAACGTCAGGCCAACCCCCCGCAGCATGCCGTCATCGGTTTTGAGACTAATATAGATACAGAGAGCCGCCGCCACGCCAAACAGCAGCGCCCACGGCAGCAACTGCGTCGGCGAAAGGCTGTACCAGCTATCCAGATCGTGGTTGCCAAAAATCGACAAAATCCATAGCGCAATAAACAGATAGGTCAGGCCCATAGCCTTGCTGACGCTAAACATCCGCCGCTGGCGCAGCCGCTTTTGCAGCGCAAAACAGAGCGCCACCGCGGTAAACAGGATCGCCTCGGTGCTGTAGTGCCACTACGCTTCTCGCCGCTGGCGGCGAAAGCCCCAGGCATAACACGCCAGGGCAATCAGCGTCGGCAGGGCAATACGCGCCAGCGCCGAGTTGCTGAACAGGCCCACCAGCCAGGCGATCGCGTCGCTATCGGCGAACAGGCTGGACAGCACAATGAGCAGGCAGGCCAGCGCCGTCCAGAAGGCGTAGCGGCTCAGGCGCTGCCAGTCGAAGGGAGAACGAACTAAATGCGCGTTTAAATGCTGCTGCATCCGCTCATCGATGACGTTATCTTCCCGCCAGCGGCTCACGGCCTCGCGAATAATCTTTTCCTGTCTGCGCGTCACTTTCATTGATAGTCATATCCCTACGGCAATATCGCGTAAGTATGACACGGAAAGCGCGCCGCGACCTGCCGGCACGGAGCGGCGGCAGGCGAAGCCCTCTCAGCCCTGATTGTCCAGCCACGCCAGCGCCCGCTCGCCGGCCTCATCCATCGGCAGATAGACCAGCAGCCGCGAGCCGTTGCGCGGCGCCGAGTACCAGTACATCTGCTGCAGGCTAAAGCGCCCCAGCTGCGGATGGTTGAAATTCTTCACCTGATTCTCCACTCCGCGGACCTCGTAGCGCTGGTGCCAGAGCGACTCAAACTCCGCCGAGGCGGCGAAAAATCGCGCCAGCTTATTTTCCCACAGCGGATCGCCCCGATGCTCGGCCATCGCCGCGCGGAAATAGGAGACAAAGGTTGCCAGCACGTCGCGGTTTTCAATCCGGCTGCGCCAGGTTTCGTTGGTCAGATACAGGTAGATGCAGTTGCGGTCCTCTTCGGGGAGGCTCGCAAAATCGAGGCCCATCAGGCGACAGAAGCTCTCGTTCCACGCCACGATATCGAAGTTCGGCTTCTGGATACTGGCCGGCTGCGGCATCAGGCTGTCGAGCATCCGCCGGGTGCCGGGGCTTATCCCTTCGCACACCGTCACCTGCGCAGTTTCCGGCGGCGTCAGCCCCGCCAGCACGAACAGGTGCCGGGTCTCCAGCGGGCTGCACTGCAGCGCATTCGCCACCGCAACCAGCACCGATTCCGAGGGGTTAACGTCCCGTCCCTGCTCCAGCCAGGTGTACCAGGTGACGCCGACGTCGGCGAGCATCGCCACCTCTTCGCGGCGCAGGCCGGGCGTTCGTCGTCGCCCGACGCGCGGCAGGCCGAGACGCTGCGGATCGAGACTCTCACGGCGGGCGCGCAGAAAGGCGCCGAGCTGCTTACGGCTGTCGTCGGGCGCGACCGGCAGCGGCGCGCGTTGCGGCATTACGGTCATATGACCTCCAGCATGGTAGTGCCAATACCAGTATAAGCAGGAACTGGTACCCGTTTAATTTATCGTTGATGCTACGTCCATCCGCTGAATGACGCAATGGAGAGATCCAATGAATTCGTCTGCTGTTTCACCCGGCCGCGCCGGTTTATTTCTGCTGTTGACCGGTCAGATGCTGCCACTGATCGACACCTCAATCACCAACGTCGCGCTGGATTCCATCACCCGCTCGCTGGACGCCAGCGCCACCCAGCTGGAGCTGATCGTCGCGCTCTACGGCGTCGCCTTCGCGGTGTGCCTGGCGATGGGCAGCAAGCTCGGCGATAACTACGGTCGCCGGCGCCTGTTTATGTGGGGCGTGACGCTGTTCGGCGTCGCCTCTCTGCTCTGCGGGATGGCCAGCTCCATCGGCGAGCTGCTGGCGGCGCGTACGCTACAGGGCGCCGGAGCGGCGCTGATCGTCCCGCAGATCCTCGCCACCCTGCACGTCACCCTGAAGGGCAGCGCCCACGCGCGCGCCATCAGCCTCTACGGCGGTATCGGCGGGATCGCGTTTATCGTCGGCCAGATGGGCGGTGGCTGGCTGGTCTCGGCGGATATTGCCGGGCTGGGCTGGCGCAACGCGTTCTTTATCAACGTGCCGATCTGCCTGCTGGTGCTGGCCTTTAGCCAGCGCTACGTGCCGGAAACGCGGCGCGAAGGCCACTCGACAATCGACTGGCAGGGCACCTTCAGCCTGGCGCTGATCCTCTGCTGCCTGCTATTCCCGATGGCGCTGGGGCCGGAACTGCACTGGCCGTGGACGCTGCAGCTGATGCTGGTGGCGGTGCTGCCGCTGCTGGCATGGATGCGCGCGAGCGCGCTGCGCAAACAGCGTCGCGGCGAGCAGCCGCTGCTGCCTCCGCGCCTGCTCAGGCTCACCAGCATTCGCTTCGGCATGGCGACCGCCCTGCTGTTTTTCAGCGCCTGGTCCGGGTTTATGTTCTGTATGGCGCTGACCATGCAGGCCGGAATGAGGATGGCGCCGTGGCAGTCGGGCAACAGCTTTATCGCCCTTGGGGTGGCCTATTTCGTCTCCGCGCTGTACGCGCCAAAGCTGATTGCCCGCTACAGCATGGGGCGGATTTTGCTGATCGGCCTGACGGTGCAGATTATCGGCCTGCTGCTGCTGATGGCGACCTTTTATCATTTCGCCACCCGCACCTCGGCCCTGGCGCTGGTGCCTTCCACCGCGCTGGTCGGCTACGGCCAGGCGCTGATCGTCAACAGCTTTTACCGTATCGGGATGCGCGACATTAGCGCCAGCGACGCCGGGGCCGGCAGCGCGATCCTCAGCACCCTGCAGCAGGCCTCGCTGGGGCTCGGCCCGGCGCTGCTCGGTTCGCTCTTTTTAGCCCTCGCCCGGCGCAGCGGCGGCGACTACGCGCTGGCGCTGATCGACTTTCTGGCGGTTGAGGTGGTGATGATGCTGCTGCTCGGCGCCATCGCCCTGCGCCTGCGCCATCATCTGAATATTCGCCCGCTGGTCGCCGCCTCGTAATTCATCGGCGCGTAACCGGAGATTTGCATAATAGGCATCCAGCGGTCATCATAACCGCTGGATGTAAAGGAGACGTTATGCAGGAATTAATATCGCAAATCGCCGCAGCCGGCATCAAAATTACCCCGACGACCTCGCTCATTATTATCTTCGGCATTATTTTTCTGACCGCCATTGTTGTCCATTTAATATTGCACAAGGTGGTCCTGCGGACCTTCGAAAAGCGCGCGCAGGCCAGCAGCCACCTGTGGCTGCAGATCATTACCCAGAACAAGCTGTTTCACCGGCTGGCCTTTACCCTTCAGGGTATTATCGTCAACGTGCAGGCGGTTCTCTGGCTACAAAAAGGCAGTGAAGCCGCCGACATATTAACCACCTGCGCTCAGCTGTGGGTGATGATATATGCCCTGCTGTCCTTCTTCTCGCTGCTGGACGTGGTGTTCAACCTCTCGCAAAAATTCGCCACCGCGTCGCAGCTGCCGCTGAAGGGCATATTCCAGGGCGTAAAGCTGGTCAGCGCCATTATCATCGGGATTCTGGTGATTTCGCTGCTGATTGGCCAGTCGCCGGCCATTCTGATTAGCGGCCTTGGCGCCATGGCCGCGGTCCTGATGCTGGTGTTTAAGGACCCGATTCTCGGCCTGGTGGCTGGTATCCAGCTCTCCGCCAACGACATGCTCAAGCTCGGTGACTGGCTGGAGATGCCGAAATACGGCGCCGACGGCGCGGTTATCGATATCGGCCTGACAACGGTAAAGGTCCGCAACTGGGATAACACCATCACCACCGTGCCAACCTGGTCGCTGGTTTCTGACTCCTTTAAAAACTGGAGCGGCATGTCGGCCTCCGGCGGCCGCCGAATTAAGCGCAGCCTGAATATTGACACCACCAGCATCCATTTTCTCGATGATCAGGAGCAGCAGCGTTTAGTACAGGCGAAGCTGCTGAAACCCTATATGGACTCGCGGCATGAGGAAATCAGCCTGTGGAATCAGCAAAACGCCGCCGATCTCTCGGTGCTGAACCAACGCAAGATGACCAATATCGGCACCTTCCGCGCCTATTTGCAGGAGTATCTACGCAACCATCCGCGGCTGCGTAAAGATATGACGATGATGGTGCGCCAGCTGGCCCCGGATGCCAACGGCCTGCCGATTGAGATCTACTGCTTCACCAGCACCGTGGTGTGGGCGGAGTATGAGAGTATTCAGGCCGATATTTTCGACCACATCTTCGCCGTGGTCGACGAGTTTGGTCTGCGCATTCACCAGTCGCCTACCGGCAACGACATTCGCTCCCTGGCCGGGCGTATCGGCGCCTGACCTCAGGTACTGGCGCGGGTAATTACGCGCCAGTCCATCATCACCCGCTCGGCTTCCGCCGTCGGGTTATCAATTTTCTTCAGCAGCAGAGTGACCGCCGTGCGGCCAATATCGCGCGACGGCTGCTCAACGGTGGTCAGCTGCGGCGAGACCATCTCCGCCAGCTCGGTGCCGTCAAAGCCGATCACCGCGATATCTTCCGGCACCCGCAGCCCGGCCTGGGCAATGGCCCGCAGCGCGCCGGCGGCCAGCGAATCCGCCACCGCAAAAACCGCGTCAGGCCGCTCTTTCGCCGCCAGCAGGCTTTCCATCGCCGCTTTGCCGGCCGCCGCGCTGAGATCGCTGGCATAGGCCACCTGCTGATAGCTGAGATCCCGCACGTGCAGCACGCTTTTATAGCCGCGCTCGCGCAAGCGGGCGTAGCGATAGCTCAGGTCGTGGTTAATCAGGGCGATTCGCTGGCGACCGCTCTGCGCCAGGCGCAGCACCGCCCCCTGCGCCGCGTCAAGATCGTTGATCCCCACGCAGGAGATATTGCCGGCGTCGGCGTATTCGGCGCACTGCACCCAGGGCGCGTCGCCGATAAGCGTGGTCAGCTCCGGCAGGCTGGCGAGCGCGTTCATCGTAATCACACCATCGACCATTTTCCCGGAGAGCAGCTGCAACCCGGAGGTCGAGCGCGCCAAATCGGATCCGGAGTGGCAGAGCAAAATACGATACCCGTGCTTTTCAGCTTCCTCTTCTATCCCCTTCACCACTTCAGCGCAAAAGGGATTGGCGATATTTGAGACCATCACCAGGATCATGTAGCTGCGGGCGGTGCGCAGCTGGCGGGCCAGCAGATTGGGCTGATAGTTGCTTTCCTCAATTGCCTGCAGCACGCGCTCGCGGTTTTTCGCTTTAACGGTCTCGCTGTTGTTGAGCACGCGCGATACCGTCGCCACCGAGACGCCCGCCAGACGAGCAATTTTCTGAATTGACATAGGGGCTGCACTTCCTGCGATAAGCGTAATATGACGCAGGCTATCATAAATGAGCGTGCCGCAGGCATCCAGCGTCGTCGGGAGCGGCGCGATGGCCCGCCCGGGCCGTAAAATCCTTCGCCGGGCTGGCCGCGGCGAAAACTATCAATTATCAGGGCTCTTATCTTCTGGCGTTTACGCTGTCTTTTTTTTATGCAAAATAGCGCTCAAAGAAGACGCCAACGGTGCGTTAGTTGCGCCTTCTGAAAAGAAATAATTATTATATTTTCAATTAGTTAATAAACTCATAATTAGGGATGATGTTACCAATGAAATTAAAATCAACGATTGTCGCCATCGGCTGCGCGGCGGCCCTTCTTTCCGGCTGCAGCGCCTCCAGGTCTTCACCTGAACGCCACGCCTACTATTTCGTCGCCCACCGTTCCGATTTTGTCGGCGGTAACTATGCCGTGAATCGCCAGGATAATTACCGCTTAAACCTGCCGACGTTCAGCAAAACCTATCAGCTCGGCAAAGAGGATCGCGCGGCGGGGATGAGTGAAAATGACGCCAGAAGCCGGGCCGAGCAGATTAAGCAGCAGGCCAGCCAGGGCACGAAGACCGAGCACTCTTTTGACCGCAAGGCGGACGATAAGTGGAGCGCGTCGATGGAGGATAAGGACGCCCAGCTGTTTGGCCGCGAGCTCTCCGGCACCTATCTCGATGGTTATCTCGGCGTGAAATAGCCCGGCAGTGCGCCACCCAAAGTGGCGCATCTCCCTCGCTATCGCTCTACGCTGACCCAGCGCTGCTGCTGATGGCTGCGCAAAATAGCCTCAACGATGTACATCACGTCCGCTCCTTCATAAAACGAAGCGAACCGCCGGGAGCGCGCATCCGGCATCGCTCCGGCGCGCACCGCCTGGTAGAAGCTCAGAATCATGTTTTTGAAGGCGTCCGGCCAGCCCTCAATGTGGCCGGCGGGAAAGTGGGCGCTGCCGGCAACGTCGCGCTGCATCAGGGAGGGGTCATCGCTGAAGGTCTGATTGGGCCGGTCGCGCTGGCCGACCCACAGCCGCTGGGGGATCTCCTGATCCCACGCCAGGGCGCAGGCGCTGCCGCTGATTTCAACCGTCAACTGATTCTTCCTGCCGGCGCTCACCTGCGAGACGCTGAAGCAACCTTTACTGCCGTCATCAAAGCGCACCAGCACCGATCCCCGGTCTTCGGTATCCACCGCCCGCTCCTCGTCGCCCCGACCGTCACCCTGCTGGCTGAAGGTGGCATCGCCCTGCAAAGCCGCGCGGCGGGTCGGCCACACCGTCGAGAGGTCGGCCATCACCTCGGTGATGCGGCGTCCGGTCATAAACTGCACCGTATCGCACCAGTGCGAGCCGATATCCGCCATCGCCCGCGATGCCCCGCCCAGCGCCGACTCCACCCGCCAGTTATAATCGGTTTGCAGCAGCATCCAGTCCTGCAAATAGCTGCCGTGCGCCGAAAACAGCCGCCCGACCAGCCCCTCACGGATCATGCTGGCCGCCTGCTGGACCATCGCGAACTGGCGGTAGACAAAGCTCACGCCGTGCACCACCCCGGCCTTTTCCGCCAGCGCTACCAGCTCGCGGGCCTCTTCCGGGCGCATACACAGCGGCTTTTCCGAGAAGACGTGCAGCCCGGCGCGCAGGATCTGGCGATTAATCTCCGCATGCAGATGGTTCGGCGTGCAGTTGTGCACCACCTGCAGGCCCGGATGCGCCAGCAGGCCTTCGACGCTGCCGTAGGCATGAGCCACGTTCAGCTGCCGGGCCTTCTGCTCGGCCTGCGCCAGGCCGTGGTCGCACAGCGCCACCACCTCAATATCGCCCACCCGGCGCAGCGCCTCAATATGCGCCGGACCGATAAACCCGCTGCCGATAATGCCGACCTGGATCATCCCTGCACCTCGCTTCCGGCGGCAAAATCGTCAAACGCGCGCCCGGAGGCCGGAATGATATGGCGGCGGATAAATTCGCTGCCCTCGCGGGCACCGGCCTCCGCCTCTTTTAGGCAGCACTCCCACTCCAGCACCGCCCAGCCGGCATAGCCGTACTCGGTGAGCTTGCTAAAAATCCGCTTAAAATCGATCTCCCCGTCCCCCGGCGAGCGGAAGCGCCCCGCCCGCTGGAGCCAGTTCTGGTAGCCGCCGTAAACGCCGCAGCGGCCGTCGCGGCGGAACTCCGCGTCCTTGACGTGAAAGGCTTTTATCCGCTGATGGTAGATGTCGATATAGGCCAGGTAGTCCATCTGCTGCAGATGCAGATGGCTGGGGTCGTAGAGCATATTGCAGCGCGGGTGGTTATCCACCTGCTGCAGAAAACGCTCGAAGGTCACGCCATCATGCAGATCTTCCCCGGGATGAATTTCGTAGCACAGATCCACTCCCTGCTGGTCAAAGCCGTCTAGGATCGGCCGCCAGCGGCGGGCCAGCTCGCTAAACGCCTCCTCGAGCAGCTGCGGATTATGCGGCGGCCAGGGGTAAAAATAGGGCCACGCCAGCGCCCCGGAGAAGGTGGCATGCGCCGTCAGGCCTAAGCGCCCGGAGGCGATCGCCGCCTGCTGCAGCTTTTCGCAGGCCCAGCGCTGCCGCGCCTGCGGATTTCCGCGCAGCGCGGGGGGCGCAAAGCCATCAAACGCCGCGTCGTAGGCCGGATGTACCGCCACCAGCTGCCCCTCCAGGTGCGTAGAGAGCTCGCTAATCACCAGCCCGTACGCCGCCAGCCGTCCCTTAACCTCGTCACAGTAGGTCTGGCTCGCCGCCGCCTGCTCGAGGTCAAAGATAGCCGGATGGTTGCACGGGATCTGCAGCGCCCGATAGCCCAGCCCCGCGGCCCACTCCGCCAGCCCGTCGAGGGTGTTAAACGACGGCTGCGTGCCGATAAACTGCGCCAGAAAGATGCCCGGCCCCTTGATAGTTCTCATCACCACCTCCGAAAAAATTAGCGCTGCTCTTTCTCGTTATACTGGAAAGAGAAAAGGAAAATCAGTGCGATAACTGCCGCCGCAACCGCCGGGATCCACCAGAAGGTGACCCACGCCTGCGGTACGGCCTGTCCGGCAACCAGCTGGTTATACAGCGCGCCGGAAATTTGCGAACCGAGCAGCATGCCGATGCCGTAGGTGAACATCACAATCATGCTCTGCGCCTGGCCTTTTACCTTCTCCCCCGCCACCCGGTCGGTATAAATAAAGCCGACGACAAAGAAAAAGTCGTAGCACACGCCGTGCAGCAGGATGCCGAGATAGAGCAGGAAGCGCCCCTCTTCGCTGACGCCGAGGGCAAAGAAGGCGTAGCGGACGAACCACGCCAGCATCCCCACTAGCAGCATATATTTCACCCCGAGGCGGCGGAACAGCAGCGGGATCACCAGCATAAAGACGATTTCCGACATCTGGCCGAACGACATCGCGGTGCTGACGTCAGCCACGCCGGCATCCGCCAGGTATGAGGCGGTGTAGGCGTAGTAGGTCCCCAGTGGAATGGAGATCAGCGTGGCGCACAGGCAGAAGATAAAGAAGTGGCGCGTTTTCAGCAGCGCAAAGGCGTCGGCACAGAGCAGATCGCGCAGCTTTACCGGCATCCCCTTCGCCGGCGCCGGCGTATGGGGCAGCGTCAGGCTGTAGAGCGCCAGCACCACCGAGCACAGCGCCGCAAGGCTGAAGATGGTGGTGGTGTTGGAAATACCGGTCACCCCGATGCAGATCCCGGCGATAATCCAGCCGATGGTGCCGAAGACGCGCACCACCGGAAAGGTTTTATCGACGTTCGCCAGGCTGTGGAAAGCGATATTATTGGTCAACGCCAGGGTCGGCATATAGCACAGCGTATAGCCAAACAGCAGGCCGATCAGCAGCGCGCCGTTTTGTGCGACCAGCGCCTGCGGGACAAACCACAGAATCGCCGCCCCCGCGAGGTGCATCACCGCCATCACCTTCTGCGACGGGAAGAAGCGATCGACCAGCATCCCCAGCACAAACGGCGATAAAATTGAGGCAATCGGCCCGGCGGAGAACGCGTCGCCGATCAGCAGCGCCATATCGTAGCGCGTCATCACCAGGCCGAGGGTGACCGACCAGCTCCCCCAGATAAAGAACTGCATAAACATCATTAACGACAGGCGCGGCACCAGAAACCGGTGCTGCACGCGAACACTTTCACGACCTTCAGCTGTTGATACCATTTTGACCGCCCTCAAAAAGTAATCGATTACAAAATCTCTCGATGGATAAAGTAATCGATTACAAAAGGAAGATCCTTAAGCAAATGCGCTAAGCGCGAAGAAGATCACAATAAAGGATTACAGCTCCGTCGGACGACGGAGCCGCGGGCGTTACGCCGGACGGCGCAACAGCTTGAATACCACAAACAGGAACAGGATCCACACCGGCAGCAGAACGGCCGACAGGCGCATTCCGTCGATCGTGCACATCAGCACCAGAATCAGCCCCAGGAAGGCGATGCAGAGATAGTTTCCGCCTGGCGCCAGCAGCGCTTTGAACTTCGACTCGCGTCCCTTACGACGCTGCGCGGCGCGGAATTTCAGATGCGCCATGCAGATCATTATCCAGTTCAGCAGCAGCGTCGCCACCACCAGCGCCATCAGCAGGCCCAGCGCCTTTTGCGGCAGCAGGTAGTTGAGCAACACCACCAGGGAGGTGATCACCCCGGAGAGGATCAGCGAGTTGACCGGCACGCCGCGCTTGCTGACCCGGGCGAGAAACTTCGGCGCGTTGCCCTGCACCGACAGGCCGAACAGCATCCGGCTGTTGGAATAGACGCCGCTGTTGTAAACCGACAGCGAGGCCACCAGGATGACGAAGTTAAGCGCGGAAGCCACCACGTTGCTGTCGAGATTATGAAAAATCATCACGAACGGGCTGCTGTCAGATTTAACGTCCACCCACGGGTAGAGCGCCAGCAGCACCACCAGCGAACCGATATAGAACAGCAGGATACGGTAGACCACCTGGTTCACCGCTTTCGGGATGCTCTTTTCAGGATTCTGCGCTTCTGCGGCGGTGATGCCGATAAGCTCCAGGCCGCCAAAGGAGAACATAATCACCGCCAGCGACATCACCAGGCCGTGCCAGCCGGTAGCCAGAAAGCCGCCGTGACGCCACAGGTTATCGAATCCCGCCTTGCTGCCGCCGTGGCCGCCGAACAGCATCCACAGGCCGAAGCCGATCATCCCGACAATTGCCAGCACCTTAATCAGCGCGAACCAGAACTCCGCCTCGCCGTACAGGCGCACGTTCACGAGGTTAACGGCGTTGATGATAATAAAGAAGACCGCGGCCCATAGCCAGGTCGGCACGTCCGGCAGCCAGTACTGCATGTAGATGCCGGCGGCGGTCAGCTCCGCCATGCCCACCAGCACGAACATCACCCAGTAGTTCCAGCCGGAAAGAAAGCCGGCAAACGGGCCCCAGTATTTATAGGCAAAGTGGGCAAACGAGCCGGATACCGGCTCTTCGACAACCATTTCGCCAAGCTGGCGCATGATCAGAAAGGCGATAACCCCGGCGATGGCGTAGCCAATCAGAACCGCCGGTCCCGCCATTTGAATAGCCGGGCCAATGCCGAGAAACAGGCCGGTGCCGATTGCGCCGCCGAGGGCGATGAGCTGGATATGTCGGTTCTGTAAACCGCGATGAAGCGTCGGGCCGCCGTGTTCTGCGGTTTCCGACTGCGTTGACGCGTCTTTCACGTCGATCCCCTGTCATTTTTAGTGAAGGGGCACCTTTTACACTTATGCTCGTCCGACTTCAAGCCGCAGATGCGTTGGTTGCCGGCGACGAGGGGCGAGCCGTCCGGGCCCGTCCCGTGCTTTGGCCTTAGAAATCGTAGCTCATCGATACGCGAACGGTGCGCGGATCGCCCACCGACAGGTAGGTGCCGGAATCATCGACGCCGGACCAGTACTTCTCGTTGGTGACGTTGGTCACCCCCGCGCGCCAGACCATTTCATTGCGATCGGCGTTGAGGCGCATCCGGTAGCGCACGCCCAGATCGAGGGTGGTATAGCTGTCGAGCTTTTTCGTATTCGCCGCATCGGCGTACTGCGAACCGGTGTGGTTAACGCGAGCGGTGGCCGTCAGGCCCTCGACCGGCTTGATATCATACTCGGCTCCCAGCACCGCATAGAAGCGCGCCACGCCAACCGCGTCTTTTCCGTCGTTGAGGCCCTTAGCCGTTTTGGTCTGCTCGGGATCGAGCCACTGCGTGCTGCCGTTGAGGCGCAGCCCCAGCATCGGCTCGCCAAAGACGTTCAGCTCGGCGCCGCGGTTGCGCTGTTCGCCGTCCAGCCCGTAGTAGCCGTTCGCATCGGAAATCGCGTTCGGCTTTTTGATCTGAAACAGCGCCAGTGACCCGCCGACGGTGCCGTAGTCAACCTTCACGCCCACTTCATCCTGCTTCGAGTGCGCAATCCCGGTGCTCTGCCCGGCGTTGGCGGCGGTATTCGGCGCCACGCTGCCCGGCTGCAGCGCTTCGGTGTGGTTGGCGTAGAGCGAAATCTCGTCCCACGGCTTGTAGACGAGGCCCACGGTCGGCGTCCAGCGGCTTTGGGTATAGAGCGAAGTGGGATCCTCCACGCCGGTTTTATTGCTGTAGTTACGCACCACCACCTTCTGATGACGGGCGGCGGCGGTCAGCAGCACCTTGTCGTTAAAAAAGCCCAGCGTATCGCTCAGCAGCCAGCCCTGAGTACGGCTGCGCGAGGTGGTCAGGGGGTCGAAGTAGTTGCCGCCAAACAGGGTGTTATCCGGCATCGGCACGTCATGGCCGTCATAAATATTGATGGCCGGGTTTTTCGTCGACATCCGCCACGCCGTTTTATCGCGCTTGATCTGCGCCGAGTAGCCGACGTTGACCTGATGGGAAATCGCGCCGGTGTTGAAATCACCGCGCACGCCGCCCATGCCGCTGAAGGCGTCGATGATCCGATTGGTATCCAGACGCCCGGCGGTGGCATCGCCGTTTTTATTCAGCAGCTTCGCCGTGCTGTAGGTTCCGGTCTCGTGCGCATGCTGGCCGCCGAGAGCGCCGTACAGCGTCCAGCTGTCGCTGAGATCGTATTCCGCCTTCGCCATCCCGAATTCGTTTTCGATATCGCTATAGCCCCACTTCTGGCCGTAGTTTTTGCGGTTATCCGGCACCGCGGGCACGAAGTCGACGCCGCTGACGTTCACCCCCATCTCGCCGCCGTGGAAGGTTTTTTTCTGGTAGCCAAAGTCGAGCGATGAACGGAAGCGGTCGCTGCGGTAGTCCAGCCCCAGTGAGGCCAGCGTCGTGCGGCGGCGGTCGTTTTCCACCGCCGCCTCGCCTTCGCGATGCACCAGGTTGACGCGCGCGCCGAACTGGTTATCGTCGCCAAAACGACGGCCGAGGTCGAGGCTGCCGCCGACCTGAGAATCGGAGGTATAGTCGACGCCCACCCTGGCGGTTGGGATATCCTCAGCCCGCTTAGGCTCAAGGTTGATCATCCCGCCGACGCCGCTGCTGGCCGCGCCGTTGAGCAGGCCGTTGGCGCCCTTGAAGACCTCCACGCGCTCCAGCATCTGGGTATCCATCACCTGACGCGGCACCACGCCGGCGAGGCCGCCCATGGTCATGTCGTCGCCGTCGAGCTTAAAGCCGCGAATGCGGTAGGTTTCGGCAAAGTTGCCGTAGCCCTGCACCGTCTGGATCCCCGCATCGTTGCTGACCACGTCGGCAATGGTGCGCGCCTGCTGGTCCTGAATCAGCTTAGCGGTGTAGCCGATGACGTTAAAGGGGACGTCCATCGCCTTTTGTTCGCCGAGCATGCCGAGGCGGCCGCCGTGGGCAATCTGCCCGTCGAGGAAGGCCGGCACCACCAGGTCGCCGCCGGCTTTAAAATCGCCGCCTTCGCTCGCCTGGACGACCATAACCTCTTCGTTTTTTTTGCCGGCGCTGGCGTCTTCCGCCGCCGCAGCGCCCTGGGCGATGGCGCCAATCGTTAACGCCAGCAGCGTTTTACGCAGCGGGAAGGATGAAGTATGAGTGACGTGCATAATGTGTCCCGTGGAGGAGAAAAAGTGAAACAAAGGGCCCGCTGGCGGGCCAATTTTAGTTATTGATTCGCCAGGTCGATGCGGACAACGCTGTCCGGACCTTTGGTCGAATGATCTTTATTAAACGGCTGCTTGACGGTCACGAACAGCGTCTGACCATCGGCTGACAGCAGCAGGCTGTTGGGGTTAGCCGGGATATCCCACTCGCGCTTCTGCGCATAGCTGGTGCCGTCGAGGCTGATGACCTTGCCGGACTCGCGCTGGGAGATATAAATCTCATTGCGTTTCGGGTTGAACAGCACCGCCAGCGAGTCGCCCACGTCGAGCTGCTTGATCACCTTGCCGCTGTGAATATCCAGCACCAGGGTGGTTTTCGCTTTCGAGTTATCGGTGACGAACAGGCGGCCAGTTTCGCTATCTTCGGCGATATTCAGCAGCAGCGCCGGCTTGTCGCCCAGCGGCTTCCAGCGCTGCTCAACGCGGTTATTACGCGGGTTGATAACGAGGATCTCTCCGCCGCCGTTGGCCGCGTACAGGCGCCCGGTTTGCGCGGAATAGTGCAGGCCGGTCATCCATTTGCCGGTGTTTTTAATCCGCGCTTTCAGCTTCAGCGTGTTGGCATCAACCACCCAGATTTGCGCCGGATCGGCAACCGCACCCACGTAGAGAGTATCGTTCAGCAGCAGGATCTGGCGCGCGCCGTACGGCAGCCCCTTCTCGTTGCGCTCGCTAAACAGCAGGCGCTTTTTGACTTTGCCGGTGGCGGTGTCAATGACGCTGATACCGCCGTCGAGGGAGTTGGTGACGAACAGCGTTGTGCCATCCGGCGTTATCTGGACGGCAAAGTTTTTCAGGTCGGTGTAGCTCAGGCCGATGGTTTTCAGGGTTTTCGGGTCGAGCTTATAGACCGCCCCGCCCTGCACGTCTTTAAAACCTTCGGCGCTGGCAACGTACAGCGCATCGCCTTTCGGGCTTAGCGCCATTTCATAGAGGCCTTCGGCCAGCTCGCGCTTCAGCGGCTGCGCCACGGTAGCAGCGGCGGCGCTTTCGACAGCCGGTTGAGCAACGGGAGGGGTATGGGTAGCGGCGCAGCCGCTTAGGACCGCAGAGATAGCCAGCGCGAGGGCCGGAATAGCATATTTCACAGGAGGAATCCTTTACATAATCAATGACCTGATGGTAGCTCCTGGCCGATATTTTTTGCTTCAGCCTTGCCGTACCGAGCCCCACCCTACGCCTTCGCTGTTTCCCTGTGAGCGACTCACTGACGCAGGTCATTCCCTACTTAGCCTGCAAACAAAAAGAAGAATGAGAACTATACTCATTATCGACACTCAGGCAAGCGTAATCGCTTCCGTTGCGGGCAAAAACAATAATCTGCTGATTTTATAACATGATACGCGGAGGAATTTGTCGCCAGCCTGGGTGCGGGACGCTGCGCCTTCCCGGACGTCGCCGTCCGGGAGGCTATCTCATCTTTAGTGCAGCTTGAGGTGCGGACGAATGATGCGGTTGATCCCGCCGGAGAGCATCAGCAGGCCGGTTTTCACGTAGCCGTGCAGCGTCACCTGATGCATGCGGTACAGCGAATCGTAGACCAGGCGCGCGAGCCTGCCCTCCACCATCATCGGCCCCACCGGCAGATGGCCCATAATGCTCCCGAGAGTGGTATAGCCTGAGAGCGAGACCAGCGAGCCGCGGTCGCGATAGACAAACGATTTCAGCGGTCGTCCCTTCAGCTGCGCAATAATGTTATTCGCCGTGAAGAGGGCCATCTGGTGAGCCGCCTGGCCGCGCGGAGGAATAAATCCGCCCTCCGGACGCGGGCAGGCGGCGCAGTCGCCGAAGGCAAAAATATGGCTATCGCGGGTGGTCTGCAGCGTCGGCTCAACGACCAGCTGGTTAATCCGGTTGGTCTCAAGGCCCGCAATTTCGCGCATAAAGTCCGGCGCCTTGATGCCGGCCGCCCACACCATCAGATCCGCGCTAATCAGGCTGCCGTCTTTGGTATGCAGACCCTGTCCGTCGGCGCGGGTAATCAGGGTTTGGGTCATCACGTTGACGCCCAGCTTCGTCAGCTCATCGCGCGCGGCCAGGGAGATACGCTCCGGCAGAATACGCTCGCCGGCTTCAACCAGGCTGACGTTCAGCGCCTCGTTGGTCAGGCGCTTATAGCCGTAGCGCTGCAGCTCTTTCACCGCATTGTGCAGCTCGGCCGACAGCTCGACGCCCGTCGCCCCGCCGCCGCCAATCGCAATATTCACCTTGCCGAGGTTCTGCGGGTTAGCCGAATGCCTGAGGAACAGGTTAAGCATCTGCTGATGGAAGCGTTTTGCCTGCTCGGCGCTGTCGAGGAAAATACAGTTCTCTTTTATGAGGTAAATAAAAAGGCCACTAAGTTGTTAGCTAGCGGCCGGAGGGAGGATGATTTAAATATTAGCCCAAAGTATTATTTTATTTCCGACAAGAGTTAAACCCTAAAGAGTATATTTCGTCAGGCTCGTCGGCCACTAATAGCGCACCATCACGGATTTAAGTTCGGTGTAATCATCAATAAATGCGCTGCCAAACTCGCGCCCGAGGCCCGAGCCTTTCATGCCGCCAAAGGGGACCGCCGGGTCGAGGAAGGTGTGCATGTTGATCCATACGATACCGGCATCAATAGCCTGCGAATAGCGCAGCGCCTTGCGAATATTATCCGACCAGACGCTGGCGGCGAGGCCAAACGGCGAGGCGTTGATGCGGGACAGCGCATCCTCTTCGCTATGATAGCCAATAAAGCTGCACACCGGGCCGAACGTCTCTTCATGCATCAGGGTGCTGCTTTCGCTGCGCACCCTGACCGCCGCCGGAGAGATAAAGTAGCCGTCGCCGGGCAGCGCTTCGCCGCCGCACACGATGGTGTCGCCCTCTTCCCGCGCCGTCTGCAGCAGGTTCAGCACCTTTTCATACTGTACCCGGTTAGCCAGCGGCCCCATTTGCGTGCGCTCATCCAGCGGCGAGCCCGGCTGGAAAGCCGCCAGCCGCTGCTTCAGCAGGTCCAGCACGCGATCCAGCTTGCCCTGCGGCAGATAAAACCGCTCGGCGGCGGCGCAGATCTGCCCCTGATTGAGATAGCCCGCTTCGATAATGCCGTCCGCCATCGCCTCCGGGCTGAGATCGTCGAGAAACAAGGCGGCGTTTTTCCCTCCCAGTTCAAGGGTGACGCGCTTTCCGCCGGCGGTCGCCGAGCGCTGCACCTTCTCGCCGGTCGCCACCGAACCGGTAAAACTGACCTTAGCGCAGGCCGGATGGCTAATCAGGCGCTGGGCTATCTCGCCCCCCGCGCCGTTGACCACGTTAATGACTCCGGCGGGGATCCCCGCCTCCGTCGCCAGCTCCGCCACCCGCAGCAGGGTGAGCGGAGTGTATTCGCTCGGCTTCAGGACGATAGTGCAGCCGCACACCAGCGCCGCCGCCAGCTTCCAGATGGCGATCATTATCGAGAAATTCCACGGCACAATCCCGACCACTACCCCGACCGGCTGGCGATGGGTAAAGGCGGTGTATTTCTCCCCGGCCATCGACGGCAGCGAAACGTCGAGGGTTTCGCCGGTAACCTTGCCCGCCCAGCCGGCAAAGTAGCGCAGGAACGCCACCGACTGATCCAGTTCGAGCATCCGCGCCAGCGTGATGGTTTTTCCCGAACAGAGGCTCTCGAGCTGCGCCAGCTCTTCGCGGTGGGCCGCCAGGCTATCCGCCAGCTTCAGCAGCAGGGCGCCGCGCTGCAGCGCCGGCAGCGCGCGCCAGCCGTCGAAGGCCTCGCGGGCGCTCTCCATCGCGCGGGCGGCCTGCCCGCCATCTGCCTCCGTCACCTCAGCAATCGCTCTGCCGGTTGCCGGGTTGATCACCGCCAGCATCCGGCCGTGGCCCGCCAGGGCTTCTCCGGCAATAAACTGCCCGTGGGGCCGGGCTAAAAAGGCGCTGACTTCTGCAAGTAAAGTGACTTCGTTCATCGGTGACACCCGTTTTTTTCAGGAAATTCCCACCATCACAGCACCCGCTTCGCGCGCTGAACATCGTTCTAAAGAACGTCATTCTTCCGAACGATATTCAGCCGGTTCCCGGCATGCTGTGATGTTGGCCTTAGCCAGGCAAGACAGGGTAACGCTATGAATATCAAAATCGATGCGCTGAACTACTACGGCGCGACGAAAAAATACCAGCTCCATTTTCCGGCGCTGCAGGAGGACATTGAAGCCGACGTGGTGATCATCGGCGGCGGATTTTCCGGCATCAACACCGCCCTGGAGCTGGCGGAACAGGGGATCACCAACGTGGTCGTGCTCGAGGCCCGCCATTTAGGCTACGGCGGCACCGGGCGCAACGGCGGCCAGGTGATGGCCGGGATCGGCCACGATATCGAAGCGGTGAAAAAGCACGTCGGTAAAGAGGGGCTGGAGACGCTGTTTAAAATCTCTAACCTCGGCGCGGGGATCATTCGCGAACGGATTAAAAAATACAATATCGATGCGGATTTCGTGCCGGGCTACGGCTACCTCGCCTATAACCAGCGGCAGCTGAAAACGCTGCAGCAGTGGGAAAAAGAGTTCAAGGCGGCGACCCCGAATGAGGATATCGCCCTCTATACCGGCAAAGAGGTGCAGCAGATTGTCGGCTCCGAGGTTTACTGCGGGGCCCTCAAGCACATGGGCGGCGGGCAGATCCACTCGCTGAATATGCTGCTCGGCTCGGCGACGGCGGCGCACTCTCTGGGGGTGAAGATTTTTGAATCCTCGCCGGTAGTCGAGGTGAATTACGGCAAAGAGGTGCGCGTCCGCACCGCGATGGGCAGCGTCCGGGCGGCAAAGCTGCTGTGGGCCTGCGACAGCTTCCTCAACAATCTGGAGCCGGAGATCTATAACAAGACCCTGGTAACCTACTCCTGGCAGATATCGACGGCTCCGCTGTTAGACGAGCTGATCGAACGCATCAGCCCCCTGCGCGGCGCCTTCAGCGATATTCGCCCGGTGATTAACTACTACCGCATTACCAAAGAGAACCGCCTGCTGTTCGGCAGCGCCACGCGCTATGTCGAATATACGCCCAACGATTTTGCCGCCTGGAACCGCACGCTGCTGGGGCAGGTATTCCCCTACCTCAAGGATGTCAACATCGACTTTGCCTGGGGCGGCCCGATGGCCTGCAGCGCCAACCTGTTCCCGCAAATTGGCACCCTGCGCGAGCACAACAACGTCTTTTACGTTCAGGGGTACTCCGGCTTTGGCGTCACCCCCTCGCACATCGTGTGCAAAATTCTCGCCGAGGGGATCAACGGCGGCTCGGACCGCTACCGCCTGATGAGCAGCATCCCCCATGCGACAATCCACGGTCGTGACAGCCTGCGCCTGCTGCTGGTCACCGCCGGAAAACTGATGCACCAAACCGCCGGCTACTGGAAAGGCCGGAGTTAACCAGGAGAACGCTATGCACGCTTTTAAACTCAATCAACCGGTCCCCGAACTGCAGCCTATCGGCAGCGTCAGCCTGCTGGGCGCCACGCCAACCGAAGGCGACCCGCAGGTTGCCGGGGCGATGATCTACGGCGAACCGCAGGATGCCTTTACCTGCGGCCTGTTTTCGTCCACTCGCGGGAGCTTTACCATGACCTATCCGTTTACCGAACACGCCACCGTGCTGGAGGGGGAAGTTGAGCTAACCGTCGCCGGCGGCGAGGCCCAGCGCTTCGTCCCCGGCGATAGCTGGTTTGTTAAGCAGGGAACCGAAGTGGAGTGGAAGATCCTCACCCCGCGCTTCGTGAAGCACTACCTGGCCAACGTCGAAGGCCGCTAGCTTCCCGCACGCCGCCCCCGACAGCGGGGCGGTAATCATGCACTGCGTCACAGAATCAACCGCCGCTCTCCACCTTCAGGACGATATTCGTTGAGCCGGATACCAGCTTAAATTATGACTATCCGGAATGGCTGTTCCCAGGCGGCCACTCCCTGCCCTCCCCTATATTGCGCAGAGGTTGACTATGTTCAGTAACAGGCTCGCCCGCCATCTCGATCGCGGCGTTGTCGGCTTTCCCACCACGCTCGCCAGCTCCGTCGGATTGATTATGGCCAGCCCGGTTATTCTGACCGTCACCAGTGGTTTCGGCATGGGCGGCGACACCTTCGCGCTGGCGGTGCTGCTGGCGTTTATCATGATGCAGGCGCAGGTCACCACCTTTGCCGAAGCCGCGACGCTGATCCCGACCACCGGTTCGGTATATGACTATATCGCCTGCGGTATGGGCCGCTTTTTCGCCATTACCGGCGCGCTGTGCGCCTATCTGATCGTGCATATTTTTGCCGGCACCGCCGAGACCATTCTCGCCGGGATCATGGCGCTGGTGAACTTCGAGTCGATCAACGCCCAGATGGCCGCGCACCAGAATACCTGGATGGTTGGCGTCGGGATGGTGGTGATTTTCGGCCTGCTGAACGCCGTCGGCGTCGAGGTCTTCGGCAAGGTCGAAGTGGTGCTCACCTTCGGGATGTGGACCACCCTGACCATCTTCGGCCTGTGCGGTATTTTTATGGCCCCGGTGACCCATCTCTCGGGCTGGTTTGGTACGCCGCTTGACGTCAGCGATATCTCCGGTCTGTTCGGCTATATCGGCATGGCGATGTTTATGTTCGTCGGCTGCGAGCTGGTGACGCCGATGGCGCCGGAGATTAAGCAGGCCCACCGCACCATTCCGCGGGCGATGGCCCTCGGCCTGTTCGGCGTGGCGAGCTGCATGTTTATCTACGGCGCGGCGATTAACCGTCAGGTGGAGAACGTGGTGCTGGATGCGGCCAATAACGTCCACCTGCTGGATACGCCGATGGCGATCCCGGCGTTTGCCGAGCGGGTCATGGGCCACGCCGGACAGTACTGGCTGGGCGTCGGCCTGCTGCTGGCGGGCTGTGCCACCATCAACACCCTGATGGCGGCGGTGCCGCGCATCATCTACGGGATGGCGCTGGACGGCGCCCTGCCCCGCTTTCTCACCTGGCTGCATCCACGCTTTAAGACACCGGTGATCGCCATCGCCATCGGCGTGGCGATCCCCTGCCTGCACGCCTGGTACCTGAACGGCGACCTCGACCGCATCGTGCCGCTGATCCTCGCCGCCGTCTGCGCCTGGGGCGTCGCCTATCTGCTGGTCACCCTGTCGGTGGTGGCGCTGCGCATTCGCCGCCCGGACCTCCCCCGCGCCTACCGCTCGCCGTGGTTCCCGCTGCCGCAAATTATTTCCAGCGTCGGGATTATTATCGCCATCTTCAACATTACGCCGCCGGGAATGGACAGCCGAGAAGTGCTGGTGCCGTTCGGCATTATGCTGGGGATCACCGCCGCCTACGCCCTGTTCTGGACGGTGTGCGTCCAGCGCGTCAATCCGTTCCGACCGCTGGAGGTTGAAGAGGTGGTTGAACGCGCAATGAGCCACTATGAGAGAAATTCTGCCGGGGAGATAGCGCCTGATGCCCTCCGTCCTCTGGTTTGATTCGCCGTTAATGAACGCCGTGCAGCGCGACCTCGCGGGCTGGCACAGCGAAAAACTCAGCGAGCGGAGCGCGGTTTTACACCTCACGCCCGCCGCAAAAGTGACCTATAGCGTGCGCCAGAAACGGCTGTTTATGGCGAGCATCCACAGCTGCGAGTTTGTCATCGAGGGGCCGCTGTCCCGGCCCGCTCAGGGCAGGATCCGCGCCCACCAGCCCGGCTGGCTGAAACGTCAGCCCATCCGTTTTCTCGGCAGAGAGGACACTGCCGATCTCGCCGACTATCTCAATCGCTTTGCCAATCTGCAGCAGACCCTGAGCGAGCTGGACTACCGGCGCTTCTCCCTGACCTGCAGCGGAGAACGCTGGCGCTGCTGCATTGAGCCGTGGGCGGCCAGCGAAGTGGTGTGTAAAATGCCGCCGCTGCGGCGCTATCTGCGGCTCGAAAAGCAGCAGCGCATGCTGCTGCTGAGCGTCATGAATATGCTCGATCAGGCCATCGGTCTGTGGATGCAGCGGGAGGGGGATTAGGCGAAACGGGAGCGCGTCTCTCCCCCGCATTGGCGGAGAGACGCAAAGCGCTTACTGCAGGCCAAACCGGCTCGCCAGCTCATCAATCGCCCGGCGCTGGAAGCGGGTAAAGGCCTCACGCGGCTGCTGCTGCTGAATAAACGCCAGCAGCGGATCCTGTACCTCGGTTTTTATCCCGCTCAAGGCTTCCATCACCGCCAGACCGCAGAACGGCACGTAGGATTCCGCGTAGCCCCCTTCGTGCACCATCACCAGCCTACCGCCGCACAGGCGATCCGCCGCCTGCTGCACCAGCCCGGTCATCGCACGAAAGCTGTCGCTGTGCAGCTGCATCCGCGCCAGCGGGTCCATGGCGTTAGCGTCGTAGCCGCAGGCAACGATAATCAGCTGCGGCTCAAAGCGCTCCAGCGCCGGAATAACGATCGTTTCCAGCGCATAGCGCCAGCTGTCGTCCCCGGCGCCGGCCATCAGCGGAATATTGATATTGTAGCCTTCACCCGCGCCGACGCCGCGATCCTCCTCTCCGGCATAGCCCGGCGGGAAGCAGCCGTCCTGATGCACGGAGATCGTCAGCACATCGTCGCGCTGCAGGTAGATATGCTGGGTGCCGTTGCCGTGGTGCACGTCCCAGTCGAGGATCGCCACCCTGCCGAGGCCATGCAACGCTTTCGCGCGTTCGACGGCGATGGGAATATTGGCGAGGAAGCAGAAGCCCATCGACTGGTCCGGCAGGCAGTGGTGCCCCGGCGGGCGCGACAGGGAATAGGCGTTATCCAGCTCGCCGTGCAGTACCGCCTCCACCGCGGCGCAGGCCATCCCGGCGGAGAGGCAGGCGATTTCATAGCTCCCCGGCCCCAGCGGCGCCTCTTTACCCAGCATGCCGCCGCCGCTGTCGCTGATAGCCTTAAAACGCTCCAGATAGTGGTCGGGATGGATACGGCGTAAATCCTCCTCGCTGGCGGCATCGGCGCTGCGCAGCTGAAGCTGCGGGGTCAGCCCCGACACGTCCATCAGGTTTTTCATCCGCCGCTTGGTTTCCGGCGATTCCGCGTGGCCGCCCCCTGCCGGAGGCTGGACCCAGCCGCCAACCGGCAGCGTCACCGCGTGCAGGCCGGTACTGTGCCAGAAACAACGTTCATCAAAGAAGAAACCGGTTTTTCTTTTCACTCTATCCTCCGTTGGCTAACCCTTTCCCGGCGGACGAAGCCGCGAGAATCAATCCTGCAGAGACCAGCGCGCAGCCGCCCGCCGCGGCGAGCAGCGCGTCGGCGCTGGCGAAATGTTGCAGCAGCGCGCCGGCCAGCGCCGGACCGGCCGCCATCCCGCCACCAATCACCAGATTGATGCTGTTCATCAGGCGACCGTTGTTATCCAGCCCGGCGACGCGCGCGAGAATAAAAGGCAGGACAAAGGTCCAGGTAAATTTGAACAGCACCGCCGCCAGCGCGAAGCGCATCAGCAGCGGGTGACCGACCAGCAGCGCGATGCTCGCAATCAGCAGGGCGTAGCCCAGCCATACCGGGATGCGGTCCGGGCGCCGGGTGCCGCGCAGCGCCGCCCCTCCCGCGCCGATAATGCCGAATACCGTTGCCGCCGCCAGCACCATGCCAATGTGCGATGGGGTCAATCCTGCCGCGCTGCCGATGGTGCCGATAAAGGTCCACACCGCGCTGAGGCTGATATAAAAGCTCAGCACCGCCAGCACCGCCAACACCTTGCGCAGCGGCGCCACCGAGGGGCGAAGGCCGGAGGCGGACATCGGCTGAAAGCGCAGAGGGAATGCCGCGACCAGCGGCAGGCAGCAAAGCATGATGGCCGCCAGGATCAGGTACACCGCCTTCAGGCCGAAGCTGGCAAACAGGCCGGGGAGGATCAGCAGCCCGAGCACCCCCAGCAGCAGCTGGCCGAGCACCCAGAAGGCATAGACCCGCGAAGGGTTGGCGGTACCCGCCGCGCAGCTGATGCACAGAATCATCAGCGTGCCGCCCGCCAGCGAGGCGACAAAGCGGGCGATCAGCAGCGTTTCATACTGTCTGACCTCCGCCGAGACCAGGTTCGCCGCCAGAAACACCGCGCAGGCGCACAGCGCGACGCGACGCCAGCTGAGGCGGCTCATCCACCACCAGGCCGGCAGCGTCGCGAGGCTCATCGCCCCCAGCTCCGCGGAGAAGAGATAGCCGATTTGCCCGGGGCTTAGCCGCCACTCGCTGGCCAGCTGCGCCGCCACCGCCGGCGCGGTCATCAGGATCCCCGGCGCAATAGCGGCAAAGATGACAATCGCCGCCAGCAAACGAGCGGTGAAGACCAGCCCGGACGGCTGGGTTAAGGCGTGTTCGGTCGCGGGGGTGCTCGACATCGTGATGCGTGCTCCAGTCAAAAAGTCTCCCCCCGGATAATTATCCGGGGAGTGATACCGTCAGGCATCAGGAAAACGCCGCGGTCGGCGGCGCGCGCGGGATGCGATGGGTCAGATTACGGATGCAGCGTGCGCTGAGCGGATGGCATCCAGGTTCGGCAAACGAGTTCGGTGCGGTTGACCACTTCCGTCTTGGCGAAAATGTTGCGTAAGTGGGTCTTGACGGTGGAGAGAGAAATATCCAGCTGGCGGGCAATCAGCTTGTTGCTGGCCCCTTCCCGCACCATACCGACAATTTCACGCTCCTTGGCGGTGAGCATTGCCGGCAGATCGTCTTCGTCCTGCAGAAAATCATGGATCGCCAGCTCCACCAGCGGCAGCACGGCCTGGGCGCGCAGGCGCTCTTCGCTGGAGAAAGGCACGTCGCGCATCAGGGAGATGCCGGCAATAATCCGCCGCTCCCGGCGAATAAAGACCTCGGTCATGTCGCGGACGTTATTAGGCAGCATAAACTCATGGTAATAGTGGCGATGGCGATCGCAGACGCCGGGCGTCATCGCCGCCATGGTAATCGCCTGATGGCTAAAGCGGGACGGCAGCAGCGGGTCCAGCGGCTGAAAACACTCCAGATATTGCCGGTGCGTAGTGGCGGAAATATTATGCAAAATATAGTGTTCGGGTTTTAAACAATTATTAACCCGATAAAAAACCGCCGACGACAGTGGAATTAACTGGGAAATAGTCTGTAGACAACGGGTAATTATCGCATCATTACGACCGGCTTTTAATAACGCAGACATGAGCTTCTCCCGTCGAAGTAAAAGTACGCGAAACGCGGATAACCAACACTATCTCAAAGCATACATTTCACATTTAAGTAACACAATCATTAACATGTTAACAATGTGATATGGGTTACAATATTTTATTTAACATACTGTTATTTAATAAGTTAATAATCAACATAGCCTTGCGTTATCGACCAGACGATAAAACATAAACAGAAGTTATTAACTTTTCCGTCGCGGATTTTTTTACCGCTTAACGCACGCGCTTTTTTGTCACGATCTCGTCCTTTAGAACGATAGCCTTTTAAAACCACTCCTCTATACCTAATGGACCTTGCCGCAATAATTATCCTCAGGCGCTTAATCATGATGCAAGCCCTGGCTTTTCTGCTGCCCGAATAATGTCGCGGTGGAAATAATAAATAGGATCTAAACGATGCTGAATATCGCCGCACTACGCCAACAGCAAATTCCGCTGGCCGTTGAACCGCGGGCGCAGGTGCCCTTTCATATCCTGATTAAACCCATTGGTCCGGCCTGCAACCTCGCCTGTCGCTACTGCTACTATCCGCAGGGAGAAACGCCGGTGCGGAAGATGGACGAGGAGATGCTGGCGTCGTTTATCCGCCGCTACATCGCCAGCCAGCCCGCCGGCGCGAAGGAGATTAACTTCGTCTGGCAAGGCGGCGAGCCGCTGCTGGCGGGCCTGAGTTTTTATAAAAAGGCGCTGGCGCTGCAGCAGCGCTACGCGCCCGCCGGCGTCACCATCAGCAACAGCCTGCAAACCAACGCCACTCTGCTCAACGATGCCTGGTGCCGCCTGTTTAAGGCGCATCGGTTTACGATCGGCGTCAGCCTCGAGGGCAGCGAAGCGCTGCAGAACCTTCATCGTCCGGATAAGCGCGGCCAGCCCAGCTATCCGGCGGCGCTGCGCGGCATCGCCCTGCTGCATCAGCATCAGGTGGCGTTTAACCTGCTGGTGGTGGTGCACGACGCCATGGCCCGCCACGCCTCCGCGATTTACGATAACCTGGTCAGCCTCGGCGCCCGCTACCTGCAGTTTCAGCCGCTAATGAGCGAGGGCGACGCCCTGAAGCAGGGCTATCAGCTGAGCGCCGACGGCTGGGGGCGTTTTATGGTCGCTATCTGGCGGCAGTGGCGTCGGCGCGGCGATATCGGGCGGGTCTTTGTCATCAATATCGAACAGGCGTGGGGGCAATACTTTAGCCACACCAGCGCCAGCTGCGTGCACGCCGCCCGCTGCGGGAGCAACCTGGTGCTGGAGCCGGACGGCGAGCTCTACGCCTGCGATCATCTGATTAACCGCCAGCATCACTTAGGCCAGATAGCTGATCGCCCCCTGGCGCAGGCGGTCGAGAGCGCCACCCGCCTCCCTTTCGGCGTTGACAAAAGCCGGCGCCGGGAGTGCCAAAGCTGCGCGGTGAAAATAGTGTGCCAGGGCGGATGCCCCGCCCATCTCAACGACGCGGGATACAACCGGCTGTGCGCCGGCTACTTCCACTTTTTTAGTGAAATCCTCGCCCCTTTGCGCCCCTATCCCCGCAGCCTGAACGGCCTGCGCGCCTGGCGCGCCGCCTATATCGACGGCCAGCAGACCGCCGGCTAGCCGAGAGTAGCCCGCTATCGCCCCCGCGACCCGGGAGGCGATCGACTCCCCAATCTGAAAGGAAAATAGACGATGAATAAAAAAGCGGTGACCGCCGCAGTGAGCCTGATCCTCTCCGCTGCGGCGCATAGCGCCGACACCGAACGTCCCAATATTATCGTTATCATTGCTGACGATATGGGCTACTCCGATATCAGCCCCTTCGGCGGCGAAATCCCCACCCCGAACCTGCAGGCGATGGCCGAACAGGGGGTGCGCATGAGCCAGTACTACACTTCGCCGATGTCCGCCCCCGCCCGCTCGATGCTCCTGACCGGCAACACCAATCAGCAGGCCGGCATGGGCGGGATGTGGTGGTACGACAGCACCCTGGGCAAAGAGGGCTACGAGCTGCGCCTTACCGACCGGGTCACCACCATGGCCGAGCGGTTTAAGGACGCCGGCTATAACACGCTGATGGCCGGGAAGTGGCACCTGGGATTCGTCCCCGGCGCCACGCCGAAAGACCGCGGTTTTAGCCACTCTTTCGCCTTTATGGGCGGCGGCACCAGCCACTTTGACGATGCGATACCGCTGGGCACCGTCGAGGCGTTCCACACCTTCTACACCCGCGACGGCCAGCGCGTGTCGCTCCCCGCCGATTTCTACTCCAGCGAAGCCTACGCCAGCCAGATGAATCAGTGGATCAAAGAGACGCCGCAGGCGCAGCCTGTCTTCGCCTGGCTGGCCTTTACCGCCCCGCACGATCCGCTGCAGGCCCCCGACGAGTGGATTGAACGCTTTAAAGGCCAGTACGAGCAGGGGTATGCCGAGGTCTACCGCCAGCGCATTGCCCGCCTGAAGGCGCTGGGGATCCTGGCTGACGACGCACCGCTGCCGGGGCTGGATCTGGATAAAGAGTGGCGGGCGCTGACCCCGGAGCAGCAGAAGTACACCGCCAAAGTGATGCAGGTTTACGCCGCGATGATTGCCAATATGGACGCGCAGATTGGCACGCTCATGGCGACGCTGAAGCAGACCGGACGCGACAAAAATACCCTGCTGATCTTTTTAACCGACAACGGCGCCAACCCGGCGGAGGGCTTTTATTACGAATCAGAACCGGCGTTCTGGAAGCAGTTTGATAACAGCTACCAGAACGTTGGCCGCAAAGGCTCGTTCGTCTCCTACGGCCCGCACTGGGCCAACGTCAGCAACGCCCCCTACGCCCGCTACCACAAAACCACCAGCGGCCAGGGCGGCATCAATACCGACTTTATGATTTCCGGTCCCGGCATCGTCGGCAACGGCAAAATCGACGCCAGCACCATGGCGGTATACGACGTTGCGCCGACCCTGTACGAATTCGCCGGGATTGACGCCAGCAAACCGCTGGCGAAAGCGCCGGTTCTGCCGATGGTCGGCGTTAGCTTCAAGCGCTATCTGACCGGTGAAACCCAGCAGCCGCCGCGCTCCCGCTACGGCGTCGAGCTGCATAACCAGGCCGCATGGATCGATGGCGACTGGAAGCTGCGCCGGCTGGTGCGCACCTTCCCGCAGGCCGGCGACGCGCCCTGGGGACTGTTTAACCTCAAGAATGACCCACTGGAAACCCACGATGTCGCCGCACAATA
This sequence comes from Klebsiella sp. 18074, assembly GCF_902705905.1. Classification (NCBI taxonomy): domain Bacteria; kingdom Pseudomonadati; phylum Pseudomonadota; class Gammaproteobacteria; order Enterobacterales; family Enterobacteriaceae; genus Klebsiella; species Klebsiella sp. 18074. The sequence continues at coordinate 140,026 of NZ_CACSIS010000012.1, forward strand.
TCCGCAGCGGGTGCAGGAGATGAGCCGGGCCTATGATGCCTTCGCTGGGCGCACCATGGTGGTTCACGCCGACGGCAGGCTTATCGACTATGCCGGTATCGACGGTAAAACCGGCCGCTATCTCGCCGTCGATCCGCAAACGATGCGGCCCGTCCCGGCTCCGCTGGCGATCCCTGTGACCCACAGCAACTAATCGCCCCCGGCATTCGTTCTTTTGGACGATAGCCGGGCGGCGATCCCCTTCATAAGGTAGAAAGACGACGTTTTCGGGAGAGATGTGATGGGCAAAGTGGTGGTAATAACCGGCGGAGGAAGCGGCATTGGCGCCGCCTGCGCCCGGCTGATGGCCGCGGCGGGCGACAGGGTGGTGATTATCGGCCGCCGTCAGGCCCCCCTGCAGGCGCTGGCGGCGGAGACCGACGCCGTGGCGCTGGCGGGGGATGCCGCCAGCGGCGACGAGTGGCGACAGCGCCTGCTGCCGGCGATTAGCGAACGGGCGGGCCGGATCGACGTTTTAATCTGCAGCGCCGGTGGAATGGGCTACGGCGCCGCCGCCGACACCAGCGACCCGCAGTGGCGGGCGGCGCTCGACGGCAACCTCAACAGCGCCTTTGCCAGCGTCCGCGCCTGCCTGCCGTCGCTGATCGCCAGCCGGGGCTGCGTGCTGTTTGTCGCCTCGATTGCGTCCCTCACCGCCGGGCCGCAGGCCTGCGGATACGTTACGGCCAAGCACGCGCTGATCGGCCTGATGCGCTCGGTAGCGCGGGACTATGGCCCGCAGGGGGTGCGCGCCAACGCCATTTGCCCCGGCTGGGTCACCACCCCGATGGCCGACGAGGAGATGCAGCCGCTGATGGCGGCGCAGGGCATCAGCCTCGAGCAGGCCTATCAGCAGGCGTGCCGCGACGTGCCGCTACGTCGCCCCGCCAGCCCGCAGGAGATTGCCCTCGCCTGCCGGTTTCTCTGCTCCTCTCAGGCGTCGATTATCAGCGGTTCAACGCTGGTCGCCGACGGCGGCGCCAGCGCGGTCGATGTTCCCACTCTGGCGTTTTCTTAACCCTTTTAAACCGTAAGGATCCCTATGACTGCAGAAGCTGTGTTTATTCAGGTCGGCGCGCTTGCCGACGGCTTTGCGCCCCACGGTAACCTCCTGGCCGACGCCGCGCTGCCCGCCGGGAAGTCCCTGACCTTCTCTCTCGCCGACGGTGGCGAGCAGCAGCTGGTGATTGAAGACGCCCGGACGCTGCGCTGGAACGGGCGACCCGTCGCCTGGCGCGCGACGGCTATTCGTCCCGATATTCTGTTTATCGACTTCCTCAATCCCGACGCCGAAAACGCCAGTATTAGCGCCATTTGCAACCTCAGCGCGGGCAACGCCACCCTCGTTTACGGCCAGCTGCCGACGGAGCCCGCCGCCCGCCTCGACGCATTTAGCCGCGTCGAGCAGGGGCTCCCGCTGACCGCCGTTGAAGCGACCTTCCACTTTGCGCGCCTCGACCGCCGCCCGGGGCCGCTGCCGGCCTTTAGCCAGGCGCTCATCGGCATGCGCAATCAGTACATCTATAGCCCGACGGAGCGCTACGAGCACATTTATCTCAATGAGAATCTGTACGCCTGGCAGTGCCTGGACGGCGTGGAGAAGGGGCTGGCGGATGTCGATCGCTGTCACTACGTGGCGGTCGCCGACGATCTGTATCTCTTCGTCTGGCGGGAGAAAATTATTCCGACTCTCGGGGTGATCCTTATCGATCTGCAGCAGATGCGTACCGACGGGAAGATCATGGGTTATCAGGGAAGTGATTTTAGCGCGATCAGCAACTTTCCGGTCGGCGCCAGCGCGCAGGTGCTGAACGTGACGACGCACCGCTAGCCGGGGGAAAGCCGGAGCCCGACGGCTCCGGCAGGCGGCCATCAGGCGCTGGCGATCTCGAGCCGCGCCAGCTGCGCGGCGTTGAGCGTCAGCCCGGCGGCGCGGGCAAAGCTCTCAACCTGGGCGATGCTGGTAGCGCTGGCGATCGGCGCGGTCACCCCTTCCCGGCTCATTAGCCAGGCGAGAGCCACCTCCGCCGGCTTAGCGTTGTGCTGCCCGGCAACCTCTTCGAGGGTATCGATGATGCGCATCCCGCGCGGATTGAGATATTTGGCGATACCGCCGCCGCGCTGGCTCTGCGCCAGGTCAGCCTGCTGGCGGTATTTGCCGGTTAAAAAGCCGGAGGCCAGGCTGTAGTAGGTCACCACGCCAATCTCGCGGCTGATGCAGAGATCGCAGAGCGCGCCTTCGAAGGCGGAGCGGTGATAGAGATTATATTCCGGCTGCAGCACCTGCCAGGCCGGCAGGCCACCCTTACGCGCCACCTCCAGCGCCGCCGACAGCTGCTGCGCGTCGAGGTTCGACGCGCCCGTCGCGCGGATTTTTCCCGCCTGCTGCAGGGCCTGGAAGGCTTCCAGGGTTTCCGCCAGCGGAGTTTGCGGATCCGGCCAGTGGGCAAAATAGAGATCGATATAGTCGGTATTCAGGCGGCGCAGGGAGTGTTCTACCGCCTGCTGGATCCAGGCTTTGCTTAGCCCTTTTTGCCCATCGGGCCCCATATCTGAGCCGACCTTGCTGAAGATTTTAACCCTCTCACGCATCCCCGGCCGCGCCTGCAGCCAGCGGCCGATTATCGTTTCCGACTCTCCGCCCTGATTACCGTCCGCCCAGCGGGAGTAAACGTCCGCCGTATCGATAGCGTCAAAGCCGTGGTCAACGAATGCATCAAGAATGGCAAAACTGGTTTTTTCATCGCAGGTCCAGCCGAAAACGTTGCCGCCAAAGACCAGCGGCGCAATGGAAAATCCGGTTTTGCCCAATGGACGTGTCATCATGCCGTTCACTCCTTATTGACCCGTCGTCCTTCAGGTTGCCCGCGCCCGGCCTGGTTCAACTCGAATGAGTGAGGGTCTCGTTTATATTCTGCGTCCTGCGTTATCGGGCCAGGGTCAGAAATGATAGTAGAGAAAGGAAGCCTGAGGCGGGCTTTCCGTGCCCGCCGCCTGCATAACCGCATTATGTCCCGGAATAGACGTCAAAGCTAAAATATTTCCCGGCCAGTTTTTTATAGGTTCCGTCGGCAAGAATTTTGGCAATCGCGCCGTTAATCTCCTGGCGCAAGGCGTCGTCATCCTTGCGCAGGCCAATGGCCGCCCCGGCGCCAAACAGCTTATCGTCCTGCAAATGACCGCCAACGAAGGCGAAATCTTTGCCCTGAGGCTGCTGCAGGAAGCTGTAGTCCGCCATCATCCCGGAGAGCACCGCGCCGTCGATACGCCCGGACTCCAGATCCCGCACCACGCTGTCGGCGCCCTGATAGGCCACGATATTAATTCCCGCCGGACGCCAGTGCTGATTAACGTAGGTTTCCTGGGCCGAGCCCTGCTCCACGCCGATGGTTTTACCCTTCAGCTGCTCCGGCGTATTGCCGCTCAGCGTATTTTTGCGCGCCACGAGGAACACCGGGCCGTTATAGAGCTTGTCGCTAAAGCCAATCTGCTCTTTGCGCTTCTCGGTCATATACATACCGGAGAGAATGGCGTCAAATTTACGCGCCTTCAGCGCCGGAATGATGCCGTCGAAGTTGCTTTCCACCCACACGCATTTGGCCTGCAGCTGCTGGCAGATGGCGTTGCCTAAATCAATATCGAAACCCGCCAGCTTGCCCTGCGGATCCTTCCATTCAAACGGCGCAAAGGTCGGATCGACGCCAAAGCGAATTTCCTTATTTTCTGCGGCCAGCGCCGACGTTGAGGCCATCAGCGCAACCCACAGCAGAAGTGATTTTTTCATTATTTACGAGCTCCAGAGATCAGCGGCAGTGCGTTTCAACTAACCGGGCGAAAAGCGTCGCGCCGGTACTAATAATATCATCATTAAAGTCGTAGCCTGGGTTATGCACCATACAGCTGCCCTTGCCGCCCTTCTCGCCGTTGCCCAGCAGGAAGTAGCAACCCGGACGCGCCTGCAGCATAAAGGCAAAATCTTCGCTGGCGTTCATCGGCGCGATCGACGGCAGCACCTTCTCGCTGCCGAAGACCTCCAGCGCCAGCGCCCTGGCAAACGCCGTCTCCTCCTCGCTGTTGGTCAGCACCGGATAGGAGTCATAAACCTCGATCTCGCTGGTTGCGCCGTAGCTTTTGGCGGTGAACTCGGTGATTTCGTGGATGCGTTTAATCAGCAGATCGCGGACCCCGGGCTTCATCGCCCGTACGGTCAGCTCCATCACCGCGCTTTCAGGAATGACGTTGGAGGCGATGCCCGACTGGAAGGTGCCGACGGTGACAACGGCGGTTTCTCCCGGCGGCACGTTGCGCGCGACGATGCTCTGCAGGGCCATCACCAGCGCCGCGCCGGCCAGAATGGGGTCAACCGTGCGGTCAGGATGAGCGCCGTGCCCGCCGTAGCCGTGAACGGTGATTTTGACCGTATCCGCCGAGGCCATAAAGTTGCCGGCATAAAAGCCGAGCTTGCCGACCGGCAGCCCCGGCATGTTGTGCAGCGCAAAGATGCGCTCGCAGGGGAAGCGCTCGAACAGCCCGTCTTTAATCATTAAATCCGCCCCGCCGATGGCCTCTTCCGCGGGCTGGAAAATAAGGTGCACGGTGCCGTTAAATTCGCAGGCCGGAGAAGCGATATACTTCGCCGCCGCCAGCAGGATGGTGGTGTGGCCGTCATGACCGCAGGCGTGCATTTTTCCCGCCACGGTGCTGGCCCAGGGCAGGTCGGTAGTTTCAAAAATCGGCAGCGCGTCCATATCGGCGCGCAGCCCGATGGTGCGCGGCGAATCGCCCTTGCGCAATGAACCGACCAGCCCGGTTTTTCCCAGCTCGCGGGTCACCTGATAGCCCCACTCCGCCAGTTTTCCGGCCACCAGCTCGCTGGTATTAAACTCTTCGAGGCTTAATTCCGGATTGGCATGTAAATAATGACGGATCGCAATCATTTCATCTTCAGCTGCTTTAATTTCGGGAATTACAAAATCTGTCATGCCGGTCTCCGGGAAATAAGATATACCCGCCGTCATTCTGCCTGCATTCGCGTTGGCAATCGTTCGGCCGCTCTCCGTTTTCGCCCCGTCGGGCGCGGTGTACGGCCGCTAATCCGGGTAAACGCCTGGGCGTTCGCCGCGCTGCAGAGCAAAATTCATTGGGTCAGGATATTTTCAATAATTCAGGTTCCGACGGCGCCAAAACCTGAAGGATGAAGAATATACTCAGAGTGAATAACTTATCTGGATAAGCGGTTATTGCAAGCAGCATTTCTAATTCCTGAGGGAGCCATCATCTTATTTACTAATGATTATTCAGCGCCTTATCAAAGGCGCCGGGGAAAATACGTAGGCGCCTGGCGCATTAAAAAACGCGCTGCCGGGCAGGCTATTTCACTCCGGCAGAGAACAGAGTAATAAGCTAATAAACAGGCAAAATTTAAATATAAACTTTTAAGTTCTGGGTATTTATCATAACTTCATTCTACGATCGCCGGCCCTAATCCCGTTTATCGCAACCCATACGGCAGATTGTAAAAATGAAATATCAGCTCCTTTTTCTGGCATCGGCGCTGGCGCTCGCCGGCTGCAGCGCGCAGGGCGATACCGCCAGCCAGCAGCGCGCCAGCATTCAAAAAATGCGTAACGAAACGCTGAGCAAACTCTATACCCTGCACCCGGAAGCCCGCGCCGATATTCAGCATGCCGACGGCTACGCGGTATTTGCCAGCAACAGTAGCAAAATTCTGCTGTTCGGCTTTGGCAGCGGCTATGGCGTCGTTAAAGATATCCACAGCGGTAAAGATACCTATATGAAAATGGCCCAGGGCGGTGCCGGCGTGGGAATGGGGGTAAAACAACAGCGCACCGTGATGGTCTTCCACGATAAAGCGGCGCTGAATAATTTTATCACCCGGGGCTATGTCGTCGGAGCCGATGCCAACGCGGCGGCGAAATATGACGATAAGGGCATTGCGCCGGTCGGCGCCTCGGCCAACGGCGTCGCGAAGGAGACCGCGTCCCTGCCTTCGAAAGTTAACGTCTACGAAATGACCGAAAAAGGGCTGGCCGCCCAGGCGATGATTAACGGCTATAAGTACTGGCCGGATGACGAGCTGAATAAAAGATAGGGCAGTCGCGCCGCCGCAGGTTCGCGACAGGCGCTCCCGGAGGCGGCACGCAATACCGCTCCGGGATGCCGCTGGCTAGCGGCTAGTTGTTGAGAAGACCATTCACCAGAATTGAGGTGATGATCCCGGTCGCCGCCGCAATCAGAACGTAGTTGCCGTCAATATAGGACCAGTGCTGCCCCTGAGGAGGCGCCGGCAGGCCGCGATCGTTCCAGTTATTCATCCGGTACGCGCTGCCGCGATAGCGCTCAGGCGCGGGCTGGCCTTTGCGGAAGTCGTGACCGTTCCAGGCGAAATGCTCCTGCTCGTGGCGATCCTGATGATGCTGCTGCGAAGCGCCGACGCGACCCTGTTCGCCGCGATTCGATCCGCGATGATTGCCATTATCCTGGTGGCCGTTCGCCTGGTTTCCCTGCGGCCCGTTGCCGGGCCCCTGCTGACGATTGCCGTCGCTTTTGCCGTGTCCGGACTCATTTTTCCATGCCTGCTGCTGGCCGGGAGCGTTGTTGCCATTCGGGCCGTCGGCGTAGGCCAGCGACGTGAGCGTGCAGGATAAAATAACTGCCAGAGTAATAATCTTTTTCATTGTCCACCTCCTGATATATTTCCTTTTTACCGGCGGATTGTGGAGAAACGGTGAGTATCGGGATAACCAGGAGTATTCCTGGCATATTGTCGCGGGCGGTAACCTTAATAATCTGGCGGATATGGCGTCTGCGAGAACCCAATAAAAAAGGCCGCTTGCGCGGCCCTTTTATGCAGAACAGTCAGTGATTACTCAGTGACTTTCTTTTTTAAATCGTCAGCACCCTGCTTGGTTTTATCCCAGCCTTCCTCGGAGGCGGCTTTGGTTTTATTCCAGCCTTTTTCAGTACCTTCTTTGGTCTTATCCCAACCCTTCTCGGTACCTTCTTTGGTCTTGTTCCAGGTTTTCTGTGTGCCTTCGCTGACCTTGCTGCCCAGGCTATCGCTTTTGCCTTCAGCCGCGTGCTGAGACTTGAGCTTCAGCTCATCGCCTTCATTCTGGGCCTTATGCAGCTTTTCCTTCGCCGTGTTAGCCCCTTCATGGGCCGCCGCGACGGTTTCATCAGTAGCGTGTGTGGTGGTGGTTGCAGCAAAAACGGGGGCTGCTACCAGAATCGCAGATAACGCAATCATTGCCTTTTTCATAATTTCCTCTCTAACGTGCTTAGTGTTATGAGTCGCATTCAGCATGGCACAAGATTCTGCCGTTTGGCTTTAGGGATAGTTCTTAAAACTGCCCTTAGAGCTTAATGCCTGTTTTTTAGGCAGTTAAACACAGATCGCGGCCGTTCTTATAAACTCCAGCAAAGTTGTTACATTCTATGAAATCGACGTTTCATATATCTGCCGTTTATTCTCACACGAGAATAATTATCAAAATCATTATATTTATAATTAGCAAATGGAACTCACATTATGGCAATAAAATCAGTAAGTTCACTTATTCTTACTGCGCTAATCTCCGCCCCGCTGTCCGGCTATGCCACCCAGTACCCGCTCACCGTGACCGACCTCGACGGCCGCCGCATTACTCTCCAGCACGAGCCGCAGCGCATCATCCTGCAGGACGGCCGGGATATTATGGCGCTGGCGCTTCTCGACCGAGACAACCCCTTTAAGCGGCTGGTTGCCTGGAATAATCTGGCGAAAAAACAAGATGTTGAAACCTGGAAGATGCTGCAGCAGAAGTGGCCGCAGTCGGCGAGCATTCTGGATATGGGCTTTAGCGATAAGGGTAATATTGACCTTGAAAGCGTGATTTCCCGCCAGCCGGACCTGATGATTGCCCAGCTGCGCGCGAAGCCGGCGCTGGAAGAGAGCGGCATTATCAGCAAGCTCGGCGCGCTTAATATTCCGGTGCTGTTTGTCGATTACGAAGTGAATCCGGCGAAGGATACCGCCCCGAGCATCGACCTGCTGGGCCAGGTGCTCAACCGCGAAGACAACGCCAAAGCCTATACCGACTACTATCGCCAGCAGCTGCAGGCCATTCGCCAGAAAACCGCCGCCATCGCACCGAAGGCGAACGTCTTCGTGGAGGCGCTGGCGGGCAACAGCGACGCCTGCTGCTTTACCCACGGACATAGTGGCTGGGGCGGGCTGGTTGAAGCGGTCGGGGCCAATAACATCGGCGCGCAGGTGCTGCCAGGCGCCTCCGGCTTTGTGGCGCTGGAGAAGGTGATTAGCATGAAGCCCGACGCCTACATCATGACCGGTTCGAAACGCGGCAACAGCCAGGTTCTGCCGCTGGGCTACCGGGTTAACCAGCAGGAGGTGAACGCCCAGGCTCAGGTTCTGCTCTCGCGGAACGGCGTCAGCGCTATCCCGCCGGTGAAGGCCGGGCGGGCCTATGGGATCTATCACCACTTCTACAGCCATCCGTGGAATATCGTCGGCATGGAGTATCTGGCGAAAGATATCTATCCGCAGACCTTTAGCAGCCTCAGCCCGGATGACAGCTACCGCTATATCGTGCGCCATTTCACCACCCTGCCCGACCTGCCCTTCGTCTTTTCCTGGAAACAAGGTGAGTAAGCGCCCATGAGCTCGACGACTGAATCCGCCCTCGTAGCCCAAGGCGCCGGGCGGGACGTGATGGCCAACTACCGCCACATCGTGCGCCGCCGCATCGGTTTTATGCTGCTGCTGGCGGCGCTGATTATCACCTCTCTGCTGCTCGATTTTATGATGGGTCCGTCCGGGATGCCGCTGCAGACGCTGTGGCAAACCCTGATCGATCCGGCCAGCGCCAGCGCCGGAACGCGGGTCATCGTCTGGGATATCCGCCTGCCGTACGCCCTGATGGCGATTATTGTTGGCCTCGCGCTCGGCCTCGCCGGAGCGGAGATGCAGACCATCCTCAACAATCCGCTGGCCAGCCCCTTTACCCTCGGCGTCTCCTCGGCGGCGGCCTTCGGCGCGGCGCTGGCCATCGTGCTGGGGATCGGCATTCCGGGGATCCCCAGCCAGTGGTTTATCTCGGCCAACGCCTTTATCTTCGCGCTGCTGGCCGCCCTGCTGCTGGACGGCATTACCCGCTGGACCCAGGTGGCCTCCTCCGGGGTTATCCTGTTCGGCATCGCGCTGGTCTTTACCTTCAACGCGCTGGTCTCCATGCTGCAGTTTGTCGCCAACGAAGACACGCTGCAGGGGCTGGTGTTCTGGACCATGGGCAGCATTGACCGCGCCTCGTGGCAGAAGGTCGGCATCCTGCTGGCGGTGCTGGCGGTAGTGATGCCGCTATCGATGCAGAGCTCATGGAAGCTGACGGCGCTGCGCCTTGGCGAAGATCGGGCCATGAGCTTCGGGATTAACGTGCGCCGCCTGCGCTTAACCACCCTGCTGCGGATCAGCATTTTGTCGGCGATTTCGGTGGCCTTCGTTGGTCCGATTGGCTTTATCGGGCTGGTCGCTCCGCACATCGCACGCCTGATTTTCGGCGAAGATCACCGCTTTTATCTCCCCGCCAGCGCCCTGATCGGCGCGCTGGTGCTGTCGCTGGCCTCCGTAGCGTCGAAGAATCTGATCCCCGGCGCCATTATTCCGGTCGGGATCGTCACCTCGCTGGTTGGCGTTCCGTTCTTTCTGAGCATCATTCTGCGCCACCGGGGGAACGTATGAATCCGCACATCTCTACGGGGCTGGCGCTGTCGCGCTTCAGCGCCGGCTATTCGAAGCGCCAGGTGATCCGCGATCTGACGGTACCGCGGCTGCCGCGCGGTGAAATCACCGCGCTGCTGGGCCCCAACGGCAGCGGCAAATCGACCCTGATGCGGGCGATGACCGGCCTGGGCCCCTCGACGGGAGAGCTGTCGCTTGACGGGGAAAACCTGCTGGCGCTGCCGTTTGCCCGGCGGGCGGAAAAGGTGGTCTATCTGCCGCAAACGCTGCCGGCGGGCGTCCATCTGCACGTGCTGGAGTCGATAATCGTCGCCCAGCGCGCGGCCGGCGGCGTGCACGACGCGCAAAGCCAGCAGCAGGTGATGTTCCTGCTGCGCCAGCTGGGCATTGAACATCTGGCGCTCAGCTACCTCGACCGGCTTTCCGGCGGGCAAAAGCAGCTCGTCGGCCTGGCCCAGTCGCTTATCCGCCAGCCAGCGCTGCTGCTGCTCGATGAGCCGCTCAGCGCGCTGGATTTGAACTATCAATTCCACGTGATGGATCTGGTGCGCAGAGAGACCCGAAGACGCAATATCGTCACCCTGGTGGTGGTGCATGACATTAATATCGCCCTGCGCCATGCCGATCGCGTGCTGATGCTAAAAGAGGGACGTCTGCTGGCCGAGGGGGCGCCGTCGCGGGTGATTACGCCGGAGATCTTAGCCGAGGTGTACGGCGTGCGGGGACGCATTGAGCCCTGCTCGCAGGGGGTCATGCAGGTGATTATTGACGGACTGGTCGGCAGCGCGGTGCCGGCGTAGGCGGCGGTGGCCTTGAGCAGCGCCGACGCCCTGAACCGGGGCGTCGGCCTGAGGCGGCAATTAATGATCGAGGTAGAGGTAGTTTTCCCAGCTTTTCATGCGGATCAGGATCTTACGAATAAGCGACAGGTGCTCGAAGTGTCCGGAATAGACCGCCGCTTCGACGTCGGTCCCCTGCGGTAAACGGTAATTTTGCAGGCGCGGATCGCTCACTTTGAAGACCACCAGCGCCCGGCCGTGGCCGTTTAGCGCATCGGTGGTCAGCAGCTTGCCCTGGCCCTGAAACTGGCTTTCACCGATTGCTGGCAGAACCTCGACGATCTCCGCGCTGAAAACGGTGCCCGGGATCGCCGGGAACAGCAGCTCCGCCTTCTCCCCGGCCTGCAGGCGCTGCAAAGAGTTCTGCCGAAACGCCGCGACGTATTCACGAGACTGATTCCCCGTCACCGGCACGAAGGTCATGACCGGCGCGAGGCCCAGGGCCGTCGACATGGTGCCGGGCCGCAGACCCACGGTGCTCACATAGCCGTCAGACGGCGCGCGCACCACGGTATTCTCCAGCTTAAATTCGGCTTCCCGCAGCTGCGCCAGCAGCGAGGCAACCCGGGTATTTTCCCCGTGAACCACGGAGTGCAGGGCATTACGCGCCTGGACAACGTTCTCTTTTGTGGCCGCTACCGCGGCTTCGTCCGCTTTCCACGTCTGGCGACGGGTATCGACCATCTGATCGGAAAAGGCGCCCTTGTCATGGCCGGCCGCAAAACGGGCATACTCCCGCTGGGCCCGGTCGCGCTCGGCGCTGGCTTTATCCAGGCTGGCCCGGGCGCTATTTAGCGCCGAGTCGAGCGATAACGCGTCCTGGCTGGCCGCTTTTACCTGCGCCTTGAGATCATCCACTTTGGCCTGGAACGGAGTGGGGTCAATAGTAAACAGCACGTCGCCCTGCTTCAGCATCTGATTGGCCTGAACCGGAACGCTGGTCACGCGGCCCCGCGTCTGAGACACAATGGGCACCGTACGAAATACCTGCTTGCCCGTGTCGGTATAGGGGAAGTTATAATTCATCCCTAAAATAAGCGCCCCGATAATAACGATCCCACCTAATACCGCAGTCGGCACCGTCCATTTATTGAGCGGAATACGAAATATTTTAAAAATAGCGATACAGAGTGCGGCATAGCACAGCAGCAGCAGCGTTTCCATTATTTATCCTCCTTCGTGGCGACGCCTTCAGCAGCCACCGGCAGCGGATGATGGCCTTTCAGGGTATTTAATTCCTGCTGCAGCGTATCCAGCCGGGTTAATACCTGAGTCAGGTGCCGATGCAGATCGCCACTTTCCTGCTGCGCCTTCTGCATTCCCCAGCCGCGCTCCTCGCGCCACAGGGTCGCCCAGATCCACAGCAGCGGCCACAGCAAGTGAAGCGTAAACAGGCTGACCCAGCCGGCATAGTGAATAGCATCCTGGTGCGGATGGTTTCTTTTTTTGGCAATTTCGTACGGGATATCGTGGATCACAATTATCCCGTAAAATAGAATCAGCACCACCGCAATCAGGATGGCCAGAGCGATATAGTCAAGAGTCATCGAATACTCCAGAGTTCAATAAGAGAAATAAATACCATCCCGACGGTGTACCGAGGCCGGGTGGAAATAGCGATACAGCGTGCTGCGAGTTTATTTTACGCGGCAGCTTGCGGGAGGGAGTAAATAACCACTCGCGGAATAATTAAAATTTATCAGGGATTTTTCGGTCGATAGATATTAGCCGGCCCTTTTTCACCGTAATATATCCGCCCTCTTTCAGAGCGGCCAGTACCTGATAAACGTAGCTGCGCGAAAGGTTGGTGCGTTTGATAATAAAGGCGGACAGGCTTTCACGTTGCCCGGCGTCAATCCCGGTCCGGAACAGGTAGCGGGAAAGCATCGATTTGATGGTCTGAAAACCCGACAGATTACCCCGTTCGTTGTGGGCATCAATCGCGAAGATGCCCATATAGACCAGAATAGTGGTCAGCTCTTGCATATATTTTGGCGACGAGTGAAAGAATATGCGCTCAAAATCGGCGACCGTGACTTTGGCAAAACGACACGGGCCCTGGCACTGATAGAGCCAGTTCAGCTGCGGAAAGTAGCGTTCCGGCAGGCCGAGCGGCATATGCTCAATCACAATCCCTAACAGATTTTGCGCATCGCCCACCGCCAGCGTCATTTGCCCCTGCAAAAGGAAGTAGATGTACCCCTCTGCGGGCTGAAAGCGCGTGCCGGTGGCCCATTCAACCTCCTCGCCGCAGGCGATAACCTCGGGGAGATGCGTGCTCAGCTCCAGATTCTGGTAGGAAGAGTAGATATCGCCAAAGCTGCTATTCACCCCGTTCTTTCCCCGTCAGAAAAATCCGCTGAACAAATCATTGCCAGACAAAATATACATAAGATTTATAGAGAGTAAAAGTCCACAGCTGGAGTTCCTGCCACGCTCGGCGGCCGGTTTGCGGCGTCAATCCGCGGGCCGCGTTTTTTTGTCCTGTCTCCCACTTTAGGCATCACGGCGTTTCGATCTGCATGGGGCTATGCTTTAATGAAGCTAAACCGATTTAATATAGTTTAGCAACGAGGTGGAATGAGCATGAACGCAAAAGTTTGGGTGGTCGGAGATGCGGTGGTGGACCTGCTGCCGGAGAGCGGAGGGCGGCTACTGCAGTGTCCAGGCGGCGCGCCGGCCAACGTCGCGGTAGGCGTTGCCCGCCTCGGCGGAGAGAGTGGATTTATCGGTCGCGTCGGCGACGATCCCTTCGGCCGCTTTATGCACCAGACGCTAAGTCAGGAGCGGGTCGACGTGAGCCATATGCGCCTCGACCCACAGCAGAGAACCTCAACCGTGGTGGTCGACCTCGACAGCCACGGTGAGCGCACCTTTACCTTTATGGTGCGCCCCAGCGCCGACCTCTTTTTGCAGCCGGAGGATCTCCCGGCCTTCGCGCCCCGCCAGTGGCTCCACGTCTGCTCTATTGCCCTCAGCGCTGAGCCAAGCCGGAGCACCACCTTCGCGGCGATGGAGCAGATCAAAAGCGTCGGCGGCTGGGTGAGCTTCGACCCCAATATTCGCGAGGACCTGTGGCAGGACCCGGCGCTGCTGCAGGCCTGTCTCGACAGGGCGCTGTCGCTTGCCAACGTGGTGAAGCTCTCTGAGGAGGAGCTGGTCTTTATCAGCGGCAGCAGCGATCTGGCGCAGGGTATCGCCATCTTAACCCAGCGCTACCGGCCGGAGCTGCTGCTGGTCACCCAGGGAAAAGCCGGCGTGCTGGCGGCTTTTCAGCAGCAGACGATCCACTTTGCGGCGAAGCCGGTGGTCAGCGTCGATACCACCGGCGCGGGCGATGCCTTCGTCGCCGGGCTGCTCTCCGGCCTTGCCGCCAACGGCATACCGGCCGACCTGGCGTCGCTTGAGCCCGCGCTGCAGCTGGCGCAAACCTGCGGCGCGCTGGCGACCACCGCCAAAGGCGCCATGACCGCCCTCCCCTGGCAGCACGATCTCAATCGTCAGTTTTGATCCCCCACGGGCCGTCCTCAACGGCCCGCTTTGTTGCCTCCGTCACAATTATTAAATCGGTTTAGCAAAATTCGTTTCGCTATGTTACATGTCGCGTTTAACATATGAATTAAACCGGTTTAGCAAAACAACACATCATTCATTTTTATCTTTGGGATGCGAACAGCATGTACAAAAAAAGCACACTTGCCGTCCTTATTACTTTGCTAACCGGAGCCGGTTCGGCCCATGCGCAAACGGATTTAAGCACCATCGAAGCCCGCCTGATAGCCCTGGAAAAGCGCCTGCAGGACGCGGAAAACCGGGCGCAGACTGCGGAAAACCGCGCCGACTCGGCCGAGAAGAAAGTTGAGCAGCTCACCACGCAGCAGCAGAAAACCCAGGACAACACCCAGCAGGTGGCCCAGCGCACCGCCCAGCTGGAGAAGAAAGCCGATGAAAAGAGCGGCTTTGAGTTCCACGGCTACGCCCGCTCCGGCCTGCTGATGAACGATGCGGCCTCCAGCAGCAAAAGCGGTCCTTATCTGACGCCAGCCGGCGAAACCGGCGGCGCGATTGGCCGCCTCGGCAACGAGGCCGATACCTACGTCGAGCTCAACCTGGAGCATAAGCAGACGCTGGATAACGGCGCGACCACCCGCTTCAAGGCGATGCTTGCCGACGGGCAAAAAACCTATAACGACTGGTCGGCCGACTCCAGCGATTTAAACATTCGCCAGGCGTTCGCCGAGCTGGGCAACCTCCCGAGCTTCGACGGGCCGTTTAAAGGCTCCACCCTGTGGGCCGGTAAGCGCTTCGACCGCGACAACTTCGACATCCACTGGCTGGACTCCGACGTGGTCTTCCTCGCCGGGACCGGCGGCGGTATCTACGACGTGAAGTGGAGCGACAGCGCGCGCAGCAACTTCTCGCTCTACGGGCGCAACTTTGGCGACCTCGAGCAGGTCGACAACAACGTGCAGAACTACATTCTGAGCATGAACCACTTCGTCGGCCCGGTGCAGGTGATGGTCAGCGGCCTGCGGGCAAAGGATAACGACGACCGTAAAGACGCCAACGGGGACGCCATCCAGACCGACGCCGCCAACAACGGGGTCCATGCGCTGGTCGGGCTGCACAACGACAGTTTTTACGGCCTGCGTGAAGGGACCAGCAAAACAGCGCTGCTCTACGGCCACGGCCTGGGCGCAGAGGTTAAGGGCATAGGTTCCGACGGCGCGCTGCTCTCCCAGGCCGATACCTGGCGCTTCGCCAGCTACGGCACCACGCCGCTTAGCGAGCGCTGGCATATCGCCCCGGCGGTGCTGGCGCAAAGCAGTAAAGACCGTTACGTCAAAGGCGACAGCTATGAATGGGTGACCTTCAACATGCGCCTGATCCAGGAAGTGACGCAGAACTTTGCCCTGGCGTATGAGGGAAGCTACCAGTACATGGATCTGCATCCGGAAGGATATAAAGACCGCAACGCCGTTAACGGCAGTTTCTATAAACTGACCTTCGCGCCAACGTTTAAAGTCGGCAAAATCGGTGATTTCTTTAACCGCCCGGAGCTGCGCCTGTTCGCGACCTGGATGGACTGGAGCAAAAAGCTGGATAACTACGCCAGCGATGACTCCTTTGGCAGCAGCGGTTTCAACGCCGGCGGCGAGTGGAACTTCGGTATTCAGATGGAGACCTGGTTCTGACGGCAAGGGTCTGAAACCAGCTAAAAACCGCGGCATCAGTCCTCTGCTGGCGCGGAAATAAAACCAACAAATAATAATGCATTCAGAGGGTACTATGGATTTCGAACACATTTCCCGCTCGCTGCTTCCGCTGTTGGGAGGTAAGGAAAATATCGCCAGCGCCGCGCACTGCGCCACGCGCCTGCGCCTGGTGCTGGTCGATGATTCGCTGGCCGACAAGAAGGCCATCGGCGAAATCGAAGGGGTTAAGGGCTGCTTTAATAACGCCGGTCAGATGCAGATTATCTTTGGCACCGGCATCGTCAACAAAGTCTACGCCGCGTTTATCCAGGTCGCCGGGATCGGCGAGTCCAGCAAGTCGGAAGCCGCCAGTATTGCGGCGAGAAAGCTCAATCCGTTCCAGCGCATTGCGCGCCTGCTGTCGAACATCTTCGTCCCTATTATTCCGGCTATCGTCGCCTCCGGCCTGCTGATGGGCCTGCTGGGGATGGTAAAAACCTACGGCTGGGTCGATCCGAGTAACGCCATCTATATCATTCTTGATATGTGCAGCTCGGCGGCCTTTATCATTCTGCCGATCCTCATTGGCTTCACCGCCGCGCGCGAATTTGGCGGCAACCCCTATCTCGGCGCGACCCTCGGCGGCATCTTAACCCACCCGGCGCTCACCAACGCCTGGGGCGTGGCCTCCGGCTTCCATTCGATGAACTTTTTCGGTCTGGAAATCGCCATGATCGGCTACCAGGGCACGGTATTCCCGGTGCTGCTGGCAGTGTGGTTTATGAGCATCGTCGAGAAGCAACTGCGCCGGGTCATTCCTGACGCCCTCGATCTGATCCTGACGCCGTTCCTGACGGTTATCATCTCCGGCTTTATCGCTCTGCTGATTATCGGCCCCGCCGGCCGCGCGCTGGGCGACGGTATCTCGTTTGTTCTTAGCACCCTGATCGCCCACGCCGGCTGGCTGGCCGGGCTGCTGTTCGGCGGCCTCTATTCGGTTATCGTAATCACCGGTATTCACCACAGCTTCCACGCCATTGAGGCCGGACTGCTGGGCAACCCGTCGATCGGCGTCAACTTCCTGCTGCCGATTTGGGCCATGGCCAACATTGCCCAGGGCGGCGCCTGTCTGGCGGTATGGTTTAAAACCAAAGATGCCAAAATCAAAGCCATTACCCTGCCTTCGGCCTTTTCCGCGATGCTCGGGATCACCGAAGCGGCGATATTCGGTATTAACCTGCGCTTCGTGAAGCCGTTTATCGCGGCCCTTATCGGCGGCGCGGCGGGCGGCGCGTGGGTAGTATCGATGCACGTCTACATGACCGCGGTCGGGCTGACGGCGATCCCGGGTATGGCTATCGTGCAGGCCAGCTCGCTGCTGAACTATATTATCGGGATGGTTATCGCCTTCGGCGTGGCCTTTACCGTTTCCCTGCTGCTGAAATACAAAACGGACGCTGAATAATGTCACTTCCTTCACGTTTGCCGGCAATTTTACGCGCCGTGATGCAGGGCCAGCCGCGCGCGCTGCGCGATAGCCACTATCCGCAGTGGCACCTGGCCCCCACCACCGGCCTGATGAACGATCCTAACGGCTTTATCGAATTTGCCGGACGCTATCACCTGTTTTATCAGTGGAACCCGCTAGCCTGCGATCATACCTTCAAGTGCTGGGGGCACTGGAGCTCCGCCGACCTGCTGCACTGGCAGCATGAGCCGATCGCGCTGATGCCGGACGAAGAGTACGACCGCAGCGGCTGCTACTCGGGGAGCGCCGTCGATAACGACGGAAAATTGACCCTGTGCTATACCGGCAACGTGAAGTTTGAAGACGGCAGCAGAACCGCGTGGCAGTGCCTGGCGACGGAAAACGGCGACGGTACCTTTAGCAAAACCGGCCCGGTGCTGGCGCTGCCAAAGGGCTATACCGGCCACGTCCGCGACCCGAAGGTCTGGCAGCATGAAGGCCGCTGGTTCATGGTCCTCGGCGCCCAGGATCTGCAAAAGCGCGGTAAGGTGCTGCTGTTCAGCTCCGCGGATCTGCACCAGTGGGAGGCGGAAGGCGAAATTGCCGGCAGCGATCTCAACGGCCTGCGCGACGCCGGCTATATGTGGGAGTGTCCGGATCTCTTCCCGCTCGCCGACCGGCATATCCTGATCTGCTGCCCTCAGGGCATCGCCCGCGAGGCCGACCGCTACCTCAACACCTATCCCGCAGTGTGGACAGCGGGCCGCTTCGACTACGCCAGCGCCCGCTTTGACCACGGCGCGCTTTATGAGCTCGATGCCGGCTTCGAATTTTACGCCCCGCAGACCATGCTGGCCGCCGACGGCCGGCGGCTGCTGGTCGGCTGGATGGGGGTTCCGGACGGCGAAGAGATGCGCCAGCCGACCCTCGCCCACGGCTGGATCCACCAGATGACCTGCCTGCGGGAGCTGGAGCTGCGCGACGGCAAACTCTACCAGCATCCGCTGCGCGAGCTGGCGGACCTGCGCGGTGAGGCCCGCGGCTGGCAGGGGCCAGGCCTGCCGCTGGCGCCGATGGACATGGTTTTTGAGGTGGCGCCCGGCGACGCGCTGGAGATTGATTTCGGCGGCGCCCTCAGGCTCACCCTCGACGCCGACGGCATTCGCCTCGAACGCCGCAGCCTGGCCTGCGACGACGCGCTCTACCGCTACTGGCGGGGAGAGGTGCGTGCGCTGCGGATCTTATGCGACAGCTCAAGCATTGAGATTTTCATTAACGGCGGAGAAGGCGTGATGAGCAGCCGCTATTTCCCGCAGTATCCTGGGCAAATGATTTTCAGCGGTGCGACGCCGGCTGCATTCTGCTACTGGCCGCTGCGGCCATGCATGGTAGAATCAGCGTTTTAATTTCTCGGGCGTATGCTGTCGTGATGAAAACCAAACGCGTTACCATTAAAGATATCGCCGAGCTGGCGGGCGTCTCGAAAGCGACCGCCAGCCTCGTGCTAAACGGGCGTGGCAAAGAGCTGCGCGTGGCGCAGGAGACCCGCGAACGCGTCCAGACCATCGCCCGCGAGCAGCACTATCAGCCGAGTATTCACGCCCGCTCGCTGCGCGATAACCGCAGCCATACCATCGGACTGGTGGTGCCTGAAATCACCAACTACGGCTTCGCGGTCTTCTCCCACGAGCTGGAAATGCTGTGCCGCGAGGCGGGCGTGCAGCTGCTTATCTCCTGCACCGACGAAAACCCGGCCCAGGAAAGCATGGTGGTCAATAATATGATTGCCCGCCAGGTTGACGGCCTGATCGTCGCCTCCTGCATGCACAACGACGCGGATTACCTCAAGCTCAGCGAGCAGCTGCCGGTGGTATTGTTTGACCGCAGCCCCAGCGGCAGCAGCCTGCCGCTGGTGATGACCGACTCCATCACCCCCACCGCCGAGCTGATCTCGCGGATTGCTCCCCAGCACGCCGAGGAGTTCTGGTTTCTCGGCGGCCAGCCGCGGCTCTCGCCTTCGCGGGACCGGCTGGCCGGCTTTACCCAGGGACTGGCGCAGGCGGGCGTTGAGCTCCGCCCTGAATGGGTGATTAACGGCAACTATCATCCCAGCTCCGGCTATGAAATGTTTGCCGCGCTCTGCGCGCGGCTGGGGCGGCCGCCGAAGGCGCTGTTCACCGCCGCCTGCGGCCTGCTGGAAGGGGTGCTGCGCTACATGAGCCAGCATAATCTACTCGATTCCGGCATCCACCTCGCCAGCTTCGACGATCACTATCTGTACGACTCGCTGTCGCTGCGCATTGATACCGTTCAGCAGGATAATCGCCAGCTGGCCTGGCACTGCTATGACCTGATCAGCCAGCTTATCGACGGCGCCACCCCGGAGCCGCTGCAGCGCTATCTGCCGGCGACCCTGCAAATTCGTCACCGCTAGCCTACTCGTCCGAGCCGGTGATCCTCACCAGGTGGACGGTCAGCCACAGCAGTTCATTGCCGCCCAGCGCCATTCCCAGCTGGGCCTGCACGTAGTCACGGATCAGCTCGGCGCAGCGCCAGGCGTGCGGGTACTCCTTCACGACCTGCGCCAGCAGAAAGCTGTCCCGGGCGGTATCCAGCTCCCCCTCCTGCAGCCGCTGGAGGAAAAACTGCATATGGACGAGAAAGCGCGAGTAGTTAATCGACCCGGTGTCGATCTCCTGCTTAAAGTGGTACTGCACGAGGCTAAAAATATCCTTGAGCATTTTCACCGACTGCATGGTCTGCGCGACGTCATCGCCCTCGCTCTGCCCGTTAACCAGGTGAAAGGCGATATTGCCCGCCTCCTCTTCAGGCAGCGCTATCCCGTACTGCTGGTGAATCATCGCCACCGCCTCGCTGGCGACCCGAAACTGCTGCGGGTAAAAACGCCGCACTTCCGGCAGCAGCCGGTTTTGAATCGCAATCCCCTTCCGGCAGCGCGCTATGGCGAAATCGAGGTGGTCGGCAAGGGTGAAGAAAATCTGCTCCCGCACTTTGCTGCTGAGCTGCATATTGGCGCGGGAGATAATCATGGCGGCCATCTCGATAACCTCATCCGATATCGCCGAGAGCGCCTCCAGGTAGCCGCTTCGGTTGATTGGCGTTTGCATCACAAACAGCTTTTCAATCTTCTCCTCGGCAATCTCATCTCCCGGCCTGCTGCTAAAGCCAATCCCCTTCCCCATCACGATAACCTCCCTGTTATCGCTGTCGGAAGAGAGTATCAGGCTGTTATTAAGCACCTTCTGAACAATCATCTCTAAGACTCGTCGTGGTTACCGTTGCGCGCAATGACATCCTTATACCACCAGAAGCTGCGTTTGCGGACCCTCTGCAGCGCTTTCAGCTCCTTTTCCCCGCGATCGACGTAGACGAACCCGTAGCGTTTGGCGTAGCCCTGGTGGGTGCTGACCACGTCAATGGCCGCCCACGGGCAGTAGCCCATCAGCGTCACGCCGTCGGCAATAGCCAGGCGCATCTGCTCGATATGGGCCTGTAAAAATGCGATACGGTAATCGTCGTTGACCGTCCCGTCGTGCTCCAGCTTATCCGCAGCGCCCATCCCATTTTCGCTAATCAGGATAGGCAGGCCGTAGCGCTCGCAGACTTTGCGCAGCGTCAGGCGCAGGCCGACCGGGTCAACCACCCAGCCGTAGGGCGTTTTGCCGACCCACGGGTTCTCCGCCGGGCGATAAACCCCCTCTTCGCCCAGCATAATTTGCTGATCGCCGGCGCGCGGGGCCACGTCGCCGCCGTCTCCCCGGCTGGCGGCGATGGTCGCCGTCGAGTAGTAGTTGATGGCGATAAAATCGGGCCGCCCCTGCTGCAGGATAAGCGCATCTTCCGGCCGCTGCTCCGGCGCCAGCCCCCGGTCCTGCAGATAGGCCCACGCCAGCGCGTTGTAGCGCCCGTGCACCGCCACGTCGAGAAAGCTCCAGCAGCGCAGCGTTTCCCAGTTATGGGCGGCGATGGCATCCTCGGGCCTGCAGCTCTCGGCGTACATCGAGGTGGTGTTAATCGCCGGACCGATTTGCAGCCCGGGAAATTCGCGATGGCACAGCGCAAAGATCTGCGCCTGGGCCAGCATCATATGGTGATTCTGCTGGTAGAGCGCCTTTTTACCCGGCAGCTCGCGGTCCTCCGGCACGCCGATGGCACCGGGGTGCAGGATCATCGTGTTCTGCTCGTTGATGGTCAGCCACAGCGGCACCTTGTCGGCAAACTCGCTGAACAGCAGCCGGGCATAGCGCACGAACGCCTCCCCGGTCTCCCTGTTCATCCAGCCGCCTTTAAGCTCCAGCGCCCAGGGCAGGTCGAAGTGATACAGGGTGACTATTGGCACAATCTGATGACGCACCAGGGCGTCAATCAGCCGCCGGTAGAACCCCAGTCCGGCCGGGTTGACCGGGCCGTCGCCGTCGGGGATCACCCGCGACCAGGCCACCGAGAAGCGGTAGGCTTTTAGCCCCATCTGCGCCATCAGCGCGACGTCCTCTTCAACGCGATGATAGTGATCGCTGGCGACGCGGAAATCCGCCGTTCCCGGAGGATGGCTCAGCATATCAACCACCGATGGCCCTTTGCCGTCCTCATTCCACGCCCCTTCTACCTGATACGCCGACGTTGAGGCTCCCCAGAGGAAGCCCTGCGGAAAGCGGGCCTGCTGACGATAGATCATCCCCGTACCTCCTCGGCTGCCTGCGTCATCAGCGCGTCGCCATAGTCAACCTGCGGCGCGCCGGTGGTCCATAGCGGGTGCTGCTTATCACCGTTTACCACAATAACTGGGGTAATCAGGTCGTAGCCGGCGCGCTCAATGGCGGCAATATCAAAACGAATCAGCTCATCGCCGGCCTTTACCTCATCCCCCAGCTTCAGCGACGAGCTAAAGTGCTGGCCGTTAAGGTTAACGGTATCAATACCGATATGAATCAGCAGCTCAAGGCCGCTTTCGCTCTGTAACCCCACCGCGTGGCAGGAGGGGAGGAACATCATCACCGTGCCGTTAAACGGCGCCTTCAGGCACCCTTCCTGCGGGCGAATCGCCACCCCCTGTCCGAGCAGGCCGCCGGAGAAAACGTCGTCATTCACTTCGCTCAGCGCGACCACCTGGCCGCGCAGCGGGCTTAAAATTGCGGTATCGCCCGCGGCGTGAGCGCTGTCGGCCGGCGACGGTGCGGCGCTGGCGTCGTCGCTCTCCTGAGGAATATCCTCGAAGCCGATAAACCAGGTCAGGGTAAAGGTCACTACCATCGCAATGGCGCAGGTGACCAGGGCATGGACGATATTCAGCGGATTTTCACCGATAAACGCCGGCAGCGCCGCGAGGCCCGGGGAGACAAAGGCATAGCGCACCAGCCCGCTTAAACCGGCGTACATCCCGGCGCAGCCGCCGCCGATCATCGCGGCAATCAGCACGCGACGGAACTTGAGCATCACCCCGTACAGCGCCGGCTCGGTGATCCCCAGCAGCGCGGTAAAGCCCGATGATGAGGCCAGCTGGCGCAGGTTGCTGTTGCGGGTTTTCAACGCCACGCACAGCGTCGCTGCCCCCATCGCCACGTTCGAGGCCAGCATGCCCGGGCCGTTAATCATTTCGTAGCCATTTTTGCTCAGCTGGCCGGTGGCGATCGGCGTCATCGCCCATGCGGTACCGGTAATAATCAGGAACGGCTGCAGCGTGCCCATCAGCAGCGGGATTAGCCAGCTGGCGTGACGGTCGATGGACGCCGCGCCGGCGGCCACCAGGTCGTTAAGCAAAATGCCCGCCGGGCCGACCACCACCAGCGCCAGCGGCGCGGTGATCAGCAGGATCAGCATCGGTTTAATGAAGAATTTGATAATCGACGGCGTGACCTTTTCGGCAAAGCGCTCCACCCACGACATCAGCCACACCGTCAGGATAATCGGCAGCACCGACCCGGCGTAATCCGAGAGCAGGACGTTGATCCCAACGAAGTCCACCGCTTTACCCGCCGCCAGCATCTGGCCGATTCCCGGATGCAGCAGCACTCCGGCGATGGTCATCGCCAGGATCGGGTTGCACTCAAACTTTATCGAGGCCCCGTAGGCCAGCAGAACCGGGAGGAAGAAGAATGCGGCGTCGGCGATGATATTAAGCAGCTGCCAGGTTGAGCTGGTTTCGCTAATGACGCCGGTCAGCTTGAGAATAGCCAGCAGCGCCTTGATCATCCCGGCGCCGGTAATGGCCGGGATAACCGGGGTAAAGGTGGTCGAGATGACGCTGATCACGCTTGCCACTGCGCCCTGTCGCGGCGCTTTTTTATCGCCTGCCGGGTGGTCTTTACTCGCCGGCAGCGCCTTTTTCAGGCGGCGAAAGACCTGCTGGACCTCGTTGCCGATAACAATCTGGAACTGGCCGCCTTTCTCTACCACGCTTATCACGCCGGCGATATTACCGATCTCCGCGGCGTTAACCTTTGCGCGATCGCTGAACTCCATGCGCAGCCGGGTGGCGCAATGGGTGAGCGTGCGGATATTCTCCGCGCCTCCTACGCAGTGGAGGATTCTGTCTGCCGTTTCGTTATAGTTCATAGTGTTCCCTGGTGTTGAGGCAAAAAAAAAGACCAAAACGGAGACGCTCCCCTTAGCGGGAGAGCATTCCTATTTTGGTCTTGCCTGCTTTCGCAGTAGCACGCCGTAATAAAAATGGGCTATTTCGCCGGATTATCTAAGCGGCCCGGCCCGGTTTCAATCGGGTCTGCGCAAAAGTGTGAGCCAGGTTGAGGAAATTCTTAAACCAACGGCGTTCCCCGGGACCTCAGCCCAGCGCTTCGCTGCGCAGCCAGCTCTGCAGCAGCCTGCCGTTGGGCGTCATTTCGCTGTCCTGGCGCACGCACAGGTAGTAATCCCGACCGTCATCGATCGCCGCGTCAAAGATTTTCACCAGCTCACCGCTGTTCAGGTACGGCGCGATCAGCGGCTCGCGCATCAGCGCGCAGCCCAGCCCGGCCTGCACGCCGGCGAGGGTTAATAGCCCGTCCTCAAACAGCGGTCCCGTCGATCGCGGCGGGCGCTTCACCCCCTGCTGCACAAACCACTGGTTCCAGGTGCTGCGCTCCTCGTCGTGGAGCAGCGGCATCTGCAGCAGCTGCTCCGGGGTATCAATATGTCCGTGCAGGCGGATAAACGCCCGGCTGCATACCGCCACCATTCGGCCGGAAATCAGCTTTTCGCTCTGATATCCCGCCCACCGCCCGTTGCCGAAGCGAATCGACATATCCGAAGCGTCGCTGAGGTAGTTGCGGTGGTTGGCGTAAACCACGTTAATTTCGGTCTGCGGGTTGGCGTGGACGAATGACGGCAGGCGAGGAATAAACCAGCCCATACCAAACAGCGGGATCAGGCTGATCGTGACCTGCTGGTTCTGGACCTGATCGACCAGATGCTCGGTCGCCTGGCGCAGAACGTTAAACGCCGCGCGGATGGAGCGGTAGTATTCCCGCCCCTGCAGGCTGAGGGTGAGCCGCCGCCCCTGGCGTTCAGTAAGCGGGATCTGCAGGTATCCCTCCAGCACCTTCAGCTGATGGCTGACCGCCGACGGCGATATCGCCAGCTCCTGAGCGGCCTGGGTGATACTGCCGAGGCGGGCGATGGCCTCAAAGGCGCGCACCGCCCGCAGCGGCGGATCGTTGGCCAGGCCGCTTTCCGCCCAGCCTTCCCGCTCCGCCAATTGTTCTGTTTTTTTCATATATTGATTTTCTTAGCGCTAAGTGAGATTCGACATGTTATTTAATTATATTAAATATCATTAAGATAGATAAATTCGCGATCATAATAAGAAAGAATATATCCGTATTTTACAATTTAATTCATTTATTAGATGGTAGCCGTAATTTGAGCACATTGTCGGGTAAATCGGTTGGACACACTCATACAGCAATTCATCAATGGCATCATGCTGGGAAGCATCTATGCCCTTATCGCGCTCGGTTACACCATGGTGTACGGCATCCTGCGCATCATTAACTTTGCCCACGGCGATATTCTGATGGTCGGCGCGCTGACGACGCTGTCGGCAATGAACGCGCTGAACGCCCATTTTCCCGGCCTGCCGCCGCTGGCCCAGCTGAGCCTGGCGTTGATGCTGGCCATGGTCGTCTGTGCCCTACTGGCGATGGCGGTTGAGCGCTTTGCCTACCGCCGCCTGCGCAACGCTCCGCGCCTGGCGCCGCTGATCTCGGGGATCGGCGTGTCGGTGCTGCTGCAAACCGTGGCGATGATTATCTGGACCCGCAACCCGCAGATGTTCCCGCAGATCCTGCCGATGGAGCCGATCGCCGTGACCCACGGCAGCGCGGCACATCCGCCGGCAATCGTCACCGTGACCGGCATCGTCACCGTTGCGCTGGCTTTTGCGGTCATGCTCGGCCTGTGGCTGCTGGTGGAATTTACCCGCTTAGGCCGCGGCATGCGCGCGGTGGCGGAAAACCCGCGCATCGCCACGCTGATGGGGGTCAACCCCAACGCCATTATCACCCTCACCTTCGCCATCGGCGGCGCGTTTGCGGCGCTGGCGGGCGTCATGATGGCCAGCAACTACGGCAGCGCCAGCTTCTCAATGGGCTTCCTCCCCGGCATTAAGGCCTTCACCGCGGCGGTGCTCGGCGGCATCGGCAATATTCGCGGCGCGATGCTCGGCGGCCTGCTGCTGGGGATCATCGAATCGCTGGGTGCCGGCTATCTCGGCGACCTGACCCACGGCGTCTTTGGCAGCAACTATCAGGATATCTTCGCCTTTATGGTGCTGATTGTGGTGCTGGTGTTCCGTCCCGCCGGTTTACTCGGCGAGCGCGTCGCGCATCGGGCATAGGAAAAAATATGACAACGGTACAACTCGTCGCGGCCCCCGCCGCATCCCGCCGCTTCTGGTCCGGCATGACCCTGTTTATCTGCGCGCTGCTGGTGGCGCCGATGGTCGCCAGCCAGCTCGGCGGCAACTACTGGGTGCGAGTTATCGACTTCGCCCTGCTGTACATCATGCTGGCGCTGGGGCTCAACATCGTGGTCGGCTACACCGGCCTGCTGGATATGGGCTTTATCGCCTTCTACGCCGTCGGCGCCTACCTGGCGGCGCTGCTCGCCTCCCCGCATCTGCTGGAGGCGTTTCCGCAGCTGCTGGCCTGGTTCCCGGACGGCCTGCACACCTCCTGGCTGCTGATTATTCCGTTCGCCGCGCTGGTGGCGGCGGGCTGCGGCGTCGTGCTGGGCGCGCCGACCCTCAAGCTGCGCGGAGACTATCTGGCTATCGTCACCCTCGGCTTCGGCGAGATTATCCGCATCCTGATGCGCAACCTCGATCGCCCGGTGAACATTACCAACGGCGCAAAGGGTATTTCCGGCGTCGATACGCTGAGCCTGTTCGGCCTTAAATTCAGCGGCGCCTATCACTGGTTCGGCTTTAAGGTTCCGGCGCTGTGGCTATGGTACTACCTGCTGATGCTGGTGATTGTGGCGATTATCTTCGTCTGCCTGCGCCTGCAGCACTCGCGAATCGGCCGCGCCTGGCACGCCATCCGTGAGGATGAGGACGTTGCCCGGGCGATGGGCATTAATCTGCGTAACTATAAGCTGCTGGCTTTCGCCATCGGCGCCTCGTTCGGCGGCGTCGCCGGGGCGCTGTTCGGCGCCTTCCAGGGCTTCGTCTCCCCCGAATCCTTCACTCTGCAGGAGTCGATTGCGGTGCTGGCGATGGTGGTGCTCGGCGGCATGGGGCATATCCCGGGCGTTATCCTCGGTGCCGTTCTGCTGACCGCCCTGCCCGAGCTGCTGCGCAGTCAGGCCGCCCCGCTGCAGCAGGCGCTGTTTGGCGAAGTGCTGATTGACCCGGAAATTTTGCGCCAGCTCTTCTACGGCCTGGCGCTGGTGCTGGTGATGCTGCTGCGCCCGCAGGGCATCTGGCCCGCCGGACATAAAGGAGCCAAAGCATGAGCCTGCTCAGCGTCAGCCATATGTCCAAGCGCTTCGGCGGCCTGACGGCGGTCGATAACGTCTCGCTCGCCATCAACGAGGGCGAAATCTACGGTCTTATCGGCCCCAACGGGGCGGGTAAAACCACCTGCTTTAACCTGATAACCGGGCTCTATCCGGCGGACAGCGGCGAGTTCGCCATCGCCGGTCAGCCCTACTTCCCGAAGAACATTGAGAAAGTCACCGCCGCCGGCATCGCCCGCACCTTCCAGAACGTGCGGCTGTTTAACGAGATGTCGGTGCTGGAAAACGTGATGGTCGGCCGCCACGTACGCACCCGTAACGGCCTGTGGGCGGCGCTGAGCCGCCACCGCCGCGCCCGCGCCGAAGAGGCGCAAACCCGCGAGCTGGCGTGGCACTGGCTGGAGTATACCGGCATCGCCCAGTTCGCCCACTACCGCGCCTGCGACCTCGCCTACGGCCACCAGCGGCGGCTGGAGATTGCCCGCGCCCTGGCCACCGACCCGCGCCTGCTGGCGCTGGACGAGCCTGCCGCCGGGATGAACGCCGCGGAGAAAGTGGCGCTTGGCGAGCTGCTGCTGCGCATCCGCAACGACGGAAAAACGCTGCTGATGATTGAGCACGACGTCAAGCTGGTGATGGGGATCTGCGATCGCCTGATGGTGCTGGACTATGGCAAAACGCTGGCCAGCGGCACGCCAGAAACCGTACGTCGCGACCCGGCGGTTATCGCCGCCTGGCTGGGAGGAAGCGCGCATGTCTGATCTGTTAACCGTTAGCGGTCTTGGGGTGCACTACGGCGGCATCCAGGCGGTACGCGAGGTGTCGTTTAGCGTTAAAGAGGGCGAGCAGACGACGCTTATCGGCGCCAACGGCGCGGGCAAAAGCTCCACCGTACGCGCCGTGACCGGGCTGGAGCCGTTTAGCGGCAACATCGTCTTCAACGGCAGGCCGGTACGCAAGCGCCGGGCCGAAACGCTGCTGCGTGAAGGGCTGGTGATGGTGCCAGAAGGTCGCGGCATTTTCGCCCGCATGACGGTGCTGGAAAATCTGCAGATGGGCGCCTGGCTGCGCCGCGACGGCGCGGCGGTTAAGCGGGAGATGGACGACATCTTCAGCCATTTTCCCCGCCTCGGCGAGCGCCAGCATCAGCTGGCCGGGCTGCTCTCCGGCGGCGAACAGCAGCTGCTGGCGCTTAACCGCGCCCTGCTCAGCCGCCCGCGACTGCTGATCCTCGACGAGCCGTCGATGGGGCTGGCGCCGCTGATGGTGGAGAACGTTTTTCGCGTTATCGCCACCCTGCGCCAACGCGGCGTGGCGCTGCTGCTGATCGAGCAGAACGCGCGCCTGGCGCTAGAGGCCACCGACAGCGCGTGGGTCATGGACAGCGGCAGCATCGTGGAGCGCGGCCCATCGCGAACGCTGCTGGCCGACGACCGCATAGCACAGATTTATCTGGGCGAAATGCCCGTTTAACACATCAACCAACATCAGGGAAAAACAATGAAAACAGCAAAAATCAGTGCGCTTAGCGCCGCTATTGTGCTCAGCGGTTTTGCCTCTTCCGCCGCATGGTCCGCCGCCGGCGAAACCGTCACTATCGGCCTTGCCGGCCCGCTGACCGGCCCTTCCGCGCGTATTGGTAAGGATCTGGAAAACGGCGCTCAGCTGGCCATCGACGATATCAACAAGCAGCACCCGACGATCGGCGGCAAGGCGGTGACCTTTAAGCTGCAGTCGGAGGACGACCAGTCTGACCCGCGCACCGCGGTAGCCGTGGCCCAGCGCCTGGTGGACAGCGGCGTGGCGGGGGTGGTCGGCCACTGGAATACCGGCACCAGTATTCCGGCGGCGCGGGTCTATCACGACGCCGGGATCGCCCAGGTTGCGCCGGTGGCGACCGGTCATGCGTATACCAAACAGGGCTTCGATACCAGTTTTAGGGTGATGGGCCACGACGATGACGGCGGTCAGTTTGCCGGCCAGTACGCGGTGCAAACCCTGAAAGCCAAACGCATCGCGGTGATCGACGATCGTACCGCCTTCGGCCAGGGCCTGGCGGATGAGTTTATTAAGTCGCTGAAGGCCCAAGGGATCGATATCGTCGATCGTCAGTACGTCGATGACAAAACGGTGGATTTCAGCGCCGTACTGACGGCAATCCGCAGCAAAAACGCCGATCTTATCTTCTTCGGCGGCGTCGATAGCCAGGCCGCACCGCTGGCGCGCCGCATCAAGCAGCTGGGGATCAGTGCCACCCTGATGGGCGCGGGCGGCTTCGTCAGCCAGACCTTCCTGCAGCTGGCGCAGAAAGAGGGCAACGGCGTGGTGGCGCTGGAGCCGGGGCTGCCGGTGGAGCAGATGCCGGGCGGCAAGGCCTTTGAGCAGGCCTATCAGTCGCGCTATCACACCCATATCGAGCTGCACGCGCCGTTCGCCTACGACGCCACCCGCGTGCTGGCGGCAGCGATGGAAAAAGCCGACTCCGTCGATCCGGCGGTCTACCTGCCCGCCCTGCGCGCCATCAGCTATTCCGGCGTCACCGGGCAAATTGCCTTTGATAAAGAAGGCAATCTGAAGTCGCCAACCTTTACCGTCTACAAAGTCGTCGACGGCAAATGGCAGCCGCAAACCGTGCTTGGCGGCGCCACCACGAAGTAACGCAGTGAGGCAATGTGATGAGTGATAATAATGAGCTGGGCATTCTCGCCCGCCGCAAAATTGAAGCAGAGATAATTAAGCCGATTTACGACATCCTGGTCCGCGAGATAGGCAAAGCGCGCGCCCAGGCGGTCATCGGCGAGGCGATTGAGAACGCCGCCATTGAGGCAGGGAAAGCCTTTGCCGACCAGGAGCCCAACGGCGCGGATATTCAGAGCTTTGTCGCCCTGCAGTATCTGTGGGAAAAGGACAATGCCCTGGAGGTCACCGTGCTCGACGCCGACGACCGGCAGTACAACTACAATGTTAACCGCTGCCGCTATGCCGAGATGTATCACGAAATGGGCCTCGGCGAGATTGGCCACCTGCTCTCCTGCGCCCGCGATGACAAGTTTATCGTCGGCTATGCGCCGGAGGTTGAGCTGACCCGCACGACGACCATTATGCAGGGCGCGCCGTGCTGTGATTTCCGCTACCGCGTAAAGAAGGACCCATCATGATAACCGTCAACGGCGAGCGCCTCTGGGCCACGCTAAACGAAATGGCGACCATCGGCGCGACGCCCGCCGGCGGCGTCACCCGGCTTACGCTGAGCGAAGAGGACCGCCGGGCCCGGGATCTGCTGCGCGACTGGGCGCTGGCGGCGGGGTTTGGCTACCGTGTCGACGGCATGGGCAATATGTTTATCCGCCGGGCGGGGAAAAACCCGGCGCTGGCGCCGGTGTTGACCGGTTCGCACGTTGACTCCCAGCCGCTGGGCGGTCGCTATGACGGTATTTACGGCGTGCTGGCGGGGCTGGAGGCGCTGCGGGTGCTTAACGAGCGCGGCATCGAAACCGAGCGCGATATCGTGCTGGTGAACTGGACCAACGAAGAGGGCGCGCGCTTTGCCCCGGCGATGCTCGCCTCCGGCGTGTGGGCCGGGCAGTTTAGCGAAGAGTGGGCCCATGCCCGGGAAGATCGCAGCGGCGTCAGCGTCGGCGCGGCGCTGGAGGCGATCGGCTATCGCGGCCAGCACCCGACGGCGGCGTTTCCCCTGCACGCCTGCTATGAGGTGCATATCGAACAGGGGCCGATTCTGGAAGACGAAGGGATTGATATCGGCCTGGTGCACGCGGCGATGGGCCAGCGCTGGTTCAACGTCACCCTCACCGGCTTCGCCGCCCACGCTGGCACCACGCCGATGGGCAGCCGCCGCGATGCGCTGACCGCTTTTGCCGAGCTGGCGCTGGCGGTGGAAGAGATCGGCATCGCCCGCCAGCCAGACGGCCGTGCGACGGTCGGCACGCTGCAGGTAACGCCCGGGTCGCGCAATGTGGTACCCGGCCGCGTGGAGTGCAGCGTCGAGTTCCGCCACCCGCAAAGTGACGCCCTCGAAGCAATGGAGCTCGCGCTGCATCGCGCCGCTGCGGCGCTGGGCCAGCGCGGCGTGACGGCAGAGGTCGAGCGCATTTTTGATTACGCGCCTATCGCCTTCGACCCCGCCTGCCTGGCGCGCAGCGAGCGGGCCGCCCTGGCGCTCGGCTACAGCGCTAAACGGATGGTTTCCGGCGCCGGGCACGATACCTGCTATATCAGCAAAGTGGCCCCCGCCAGCATGATATTTATCCCCTGCGAGAAGGGGATTAGCCATAACGAGGCCGAGAATATTCTTCCTCAGTGGGCTGAAAAAGGGGCCAACGTCCTGCTTAACAGCGTGCTTAGCGCCGCGCTCGAATCCTCCTGATCCCCGCTTGTCGTCATAGCGAACGCATTGCGCATGGCGACAAACGCTCTCCTCTCCAGGGGCCGCACGGCGCGCCTGCGGAGAGGAAAAACCCAGCATAAATAAATTAAAACAGCACCTTACCGAGCGGTTAAAAACGTTTATTTTTGGATTCTCTGCTAAAATCAGCAGGAAGATCGCCTATAGTATGGCCAATGCACGCGGGGAAAGAAGCGGCGTCTGACGGGCTTAAGGTCAACGTACCGCGCACTCTGCCGGGTCATACTCGCCGCGAAAATAGCCTGATGGGATCGCCTCTTACTGCTGACGCCGGGTACGTGTGAAAACGAAAAAAAAAGCCACCGCATCGTCCAACGTACTCCGCTATATCTGGGGGTCTGCGTTAGCGACAATCTGTTTAACCACCATTCTCTCCTTCTGGCTGCTCTCCGGCTCATGGTCGATGTGGAAAACCGCGCATAATAACGTTATTCAGTTCGATATTTTTTACCGCGTCCTGCAGGTCTCCAACGATTTAGCCGGCGAACGCGCCTTCGTTAACGAGCTGGTATTAAGCCCGCTGGCAGATAAAGAGCGGCAGTGGCAGGCGCTGGTAGCCCACCGCCAGGTCACCGATCGCGATATGCAAAGCATTCCGCAGCATCTGCTCTCCCCCGAGCTGATGACGGAAATGCAGCATCACCTGACTCACGCCAGGCATATTGCCGATACCTTCCGCAGCCGGGAATTAAGCGATCCGAAGACGGCAGAAGACGCCATCCAGTATATGGCCGTGGCGACCGACTTTTACCATCAGGCGCTGTTTGAGCGCACCGCCGAGTTTTTACTGCTGGAGCCCAGCGCGCTGGGGCCCATCCTCCGCGCCCAGGCGCTGGGCGAGCTGCGCGACGCCACCGGCAGGCTCGGCTCGCAGCTGCTGATCCCGCTGGCGACCCAAACAAAAATCCCCCAGCCGAACCGCGAAGGGATCACCCGCGGCATTGAGCGGATTAATACCGCCTGGTGGCTGCTGAAAACCCAGGGCGATGAGGCAAGCTATATTCCGCACTTTCAGCGTCAGCTGGAGAATACCCGCCAGGCCTTCGAAACGCAGGGGATCGGTTTAATTAACCGCTTAAAAGAGGAGAGCGACGGCAATCAGCCCTACAGCATTAGCGCCGAGCGCTTCGCCATTGATTATCACGCCAGCCTCGGCGCTTTTGATAATCTGCTGAATACCTACATGACCGGCGTCAAAAAGCACTACACCGCCAGCGAGCGCCGGGCGCTGCAGAATTTGCTCATCCGTTCGCTGGTGCTGACCCTGGTCTACGCCCTGACGATCGCGATGATTTTCTATATTCGCTCGCGGGTTTTGCTCCCTATTCTGCGCTTAAATAATATTGCCGCCGCTCTGATCGCCGGCAAGCAGACGCACGTCCAGATCGATGACGACACCGCGGAAGAGGTGCAGGAGCTGTTCTCATCCCTCGGCACCCTCGGGAAAAAGCTGCGCGAAGATGCGCGCATCAGCCGCCAGTATCAGCGCCAGTCGGAGGAGGACCCGCTCACCCACCTGTTTAACCGCCGGGCGTTCAATAGCCGGGGCGAGGCGCTGCTGCGTCAGTCGAGCGAGGCCCTGAGCGCCTGGCTTATTATGCTGGACCTCGACCGCTTCAAGTCGATTAACGATAGCTGGGGACACCCGATGGGCGACGAAGTGCTGGTGGCGCTGGCAAAAACGCTGAACAAGTTTAGCCGCCCGAGCGACGTAGTGGGTCGTCTCGGCGGCGAGGAGTTTGCGGTGCTCTTTCTGGCCCCGACGGCGCAGGACGTTGCCAGCTACGCCGCGCGTATTCAGCACGAAATCCGTAAGCTGACCTTCCACACCAGCGGCGGCGAGACCTTTAAGGTCACCGCCAGCTTCGGGGTTTCGCAGGGCTGGCAGTGCCCGCTGGAAGAGCTGCTGGCGCGGGCAGATAGCGAACTGTATAAGGCGAAAAACAGCGGCAGGGACCGGATCTGCGGCCTGCCCTGAGCGCGGGCCGGAGCCCTGCGCTCGGGCATTGCCGATGAGGTAGGCTAGTGCTTCTTACGGTTACGGCGCATATCGATGGTCACCGCGGCGACAATAATGATGCCCTTAATAATATCCTGCACGTAGGCATCGACGCCGACGAAGGTGAAGCCGCTTTTAATCAGCCCCAGAATCACCGCCCCAATCAGCGTTCCGGTAATCCGCCCAACGCCGCCCATCAAGCTGCTGCCGCCGATCACCGCAGCGGCGATGGCATCCAGCTCATAGGACATCCCCATGCTCGACTGGCCGCTGCTGACGCGCGCGGCCAATACCACACCGGCCAGACCGGAGAGCGCGCCGGCAATGGTGTAAACGATGACCAGGTACTTGTTGACGTTGATGCCGGACACTTTTGCCGAGGTCATGTTGCCGCCGATGGCGTAGACGTATTTACCGTAGCGGGTATGCTTGAGCGCGATATGGAACAGCGCGGCGATGACGAAGAAGATAATGACCGGCATCGCCCCCTGACCCACGGCGGTAAAGCTGTCGGACAGGAAGCTAATCGGGTTTCCCTGAGTGTAATACTGCGCGAGACCGCGCGCGGAAACCATCATCCCCAGGGTTGCGATAAACGGCGGGATCCCGGTACGGGTCACCAGAAAACCGTTGGTTAACCCACAGAGCAGGCCGACGCCGATCCCGGCGAAAATAGGGATCACCGCCGGCAGGTTGACCAGCGACGGAAACATCGGCGTGAGGCTGTCCGAGGTCTGCGCCAGGCTTGCCGCCACCACCGCCGCAAGAGCGATAACCGAGCCGGAGGAGAGGTCAATCCCGGTGGTAATAATCACCTGGGTCACCCCCACGGCGATAATACCGATAATCGCCACCTGTAAAACAATCAGCACCAGGCGGTTGCTATTCATTAAAAATGATTGGTCGCGAACGAACCAGCCGGCAATTTCAAACGTCAGGGCAATCGCCACCATGACGATAAATATCCCGGTATCTTTCGGCATTTTATGCCGTAGCTGACTCAAGAAAGAGGGTTTCTCATTTACGGGAGCTGCGGTCAATTTCATATTGCTCATTCTCTACGCCTCAATTGGATGCCAACGACAAAATGGTTTCCTGATCGGCCTCATCCTTTTCAAGGATGCCGGTAATACGCCCTTCGTACATGACCATTACGCGGTCACTCATCCCGAGGATTTCCGGTAGTTCAGAGGAAACCATAATCACCGCGACGCCACGGTTCGCCAGTTCGCTAATCAGATGGTAAATTTCAGCCTTCGCGCCCACGTCAATACCGCGGGTCGGCTCATCGAGAATTAATATTTTGGGCTGGGCTAAGAGCCAGCGGGCAATCAGTACTTTTTGCTGATTACCTCCGCTGAGGTTATTAATAATTTGATCCATCGTCGGGGTTTTAATATTCAGACGGCGGATCTGCTCCATACAGTCTTCCGCCATTTTCACATGTTTAACAAACCCGCTTTTACCGATATATTCCGGCATATTGACGATGCTCATATTCTCCAGCACCGACAGGACGAGGAACAGGCCGGACTTTTTGCGATCCTCGGTCAGCAGCGCCATCCCTTTTTCGATGGCCACGGAAGGAGAATCTATCTTCACCGGGACGCCATCAATCAGCACCTCTCCCTCGTCAAAGCTCTCCATACCGAACAGGCACTCCATCACCTCGCTACGCCCGGCCCCGACCAGCCCGGCAACCCCGAGTATTTCGCCGCGCCGCACGCTGAAGCTGACGTCATCAAAGTAGCCCTTGCGCGACAGATTGCGCACGCTCAGGACATCCTCCCCGATCGTATTATTGAATTTTGGGAACAGCTGGGTTAATTCTCGCCCGACCATCTGAGTGATTAACGACTGGCGGGTATATTCCGCCGTCTGCTGGCTGGCGACCCAGCTGCCGTCACGAAAGACGCTGATTTCATCGGTAATAGCAAAAATCTCATCCATCTTATGGCTGATATAGATGATGGCTTTGC
Source organism: Klebsiella sp. 18074 (assembly GCF_902705905.1). Lineage (NCBI taxonomy): Bacteria > Pseudomonadati > Pseudomonadota > Gammaproteobacteria > Enterobacterales > Enterobacteriaceae > Klebsiella > Klebsiella sp. 18074. Next base: position 175,697 of record NZ_CACSIS010000012.1, read on the forward strand.
CCTGCGCGCGGAGGTCGTGAATAATCGTAAACAGGTGCCCCACCTCCCCTTCGGTTAACGCCGAGGTCGGCTCGTCCATAATCACGATATCGGCGTTCCACGAGACCGCTTTAGCAATTTCCACCATCTGCTGGGCGGCGATGCTCAGATCGCCCACCAGCCGATCGGCGGAGAGGCGAATATTGAGCTTATCCAGCAGCGTCTGGGTCTGGCGGATCAGCTGGCGATGATCGACGAAGCCGTACTTCATCGGCTCGCGGCCGAGCCAGATATTTTCCGCCACCGTCATATGCGGCACCAGATTAAGCTCCTGGTGGATCATCGAGATCCCCGACCGCAGCGCATCCATGGTGTCCTGAAACTGAACCGGCTGGCCTTTGACTTTTATCGCGCCCTTATCGGGACGGTAAATCCCGATAAGGCATTTCATCAGAGTGGATTTACCGGCCCCGTTTTCGCCCATCAGCGCGTGTACCGTTCCAGGGCGCACGCGCAGTGAGACATTATCGAGCGCCTTCACGCCGGGAAAGAACTTGCTGATACCTTCGGCTTCTAGGGCAAAAGCGTTCATAGAAAAACCTCCGTACCGCTGGGCCAGGAACGGTTATTTTTGGTTGCGGCTGACGAAATCAGACATGTTTTCTTTGGTGATCAGCTGGTAGGGGACGTCGATGATCTTTTCGACTTTCTCACCGTTAGCCAGCTTGATGGCGGCGTTGACCGCGCCCTCGCCCTGCCCCTTCGCGTCCTGGAAAATGGTGGCGATCATCTTGCCGTTTTTAAGCATCTGCAGCGCGTCGGGGGTGCCGTCAACGCCGGCGATCAGAATGTGGTTCGGGTTGCTGCCCAGCGCCTGCAGCGCGCCGATGGCCATTTCATCGTTGTTTGAGGCAATGGCCTGGATGTCTTCCCCGCTGGTCATCCAGTTGCTCACCACGTCTACCGCGTCGTTACGCATAAATTTGGCGGTCTGCTTCTGCACAATTTTAATATTCGGGTATTTCGCCACCACCTCTTCCACGCCCTTCGTCCGGTCGCGGGTCGATTCATTGGCCAGATCGCCCAGCAGGATCGCGACGTTTCCTTTACCGTTCATCGCTTTCGCCAGCGCTTCCATCTGCAGGCGCCCGGCAAGGACGGAATCCGAGCCGACGTAGGCCATTTTGTCCGTCAGCGGCAGCTGCGGGCGACGGTTAACGAACACCAGCGGGATACCGGCTTTGGTCGCCTGATCGATAATCGGTTTCACCGCGTTGGTGTCGACCGGGGCAACGATGATGGCATCAACGCCCTGGCCGATGAAGCTCTGTACCTGCTGCAGCTGCTGCGCCACATCGCCCTTGGCGTCTTCAACCTGTGACTTAACGCCATCTTTTTGCATCTCTTTTTGCATGGCGTTACGCAGGATGGTCAGAAAGTTATCATCAAAAAGCGCCATCGATACGCCGACGGAAATATCTTTTGCCATCACAACCGCAGGCAACATACAGACTAACAAAGAGGCAACAATCGTTTTCTTGATATTCACAGTTGATCCTTGAGCGTCGTTGATACGCCAGTTTATTGAGATAAATGAAAAATTCATTTCATAAAAAACGAGTCAAACACCTGCCTGTCCTTCGGCCAGAGAATGCGTCTCCGCCAGCGCCGTCGGCTTATCTTTTGCCACAAACCGCTAAAATCGGTTTATTTATAATGAATTATTAAAACAGAAGTTCATTAATCATCTCCGGATGGGGTTAGCCGATTTCAGTCTTTTTGTTTCATTAACAATTTATTTGAAACTTTTATAATTAAATAACTGAAATGAAAATTTTAAAACCACGCAGTAACAGAACTTTGACAGATATCTAACATTGCCGCATAAACGAGCGAAAAATGAGAGGCAACCAGCAGTTTGCTCACGAGCCGAGGGTACGGGACTGGCATTCAGCAGGAGATGATTTGATTGGGGAATCATTCATGAATGGACAAGCTTTATCATAGACCGACGCTGGAGGGAGGTGCCGCCGGCTGGTACTGCAAACCATTCATCAGGCCCACGCCTCGATCCGCACGATCGCCTACGCCTTTCAGGCTGCGGATATTGCCCGCGCGCTGGCTGCCGCCGAGGATCGCGGCGTTGAGGAGCAGATCGTGGTGGATACGCGGCGCAACCGCGCGAAGGCCAGCCGGGTGGCGATGAAATAACCACCCGCTGGCGGTTGGCGGTTGGCGGTTGGCGGTTGGGCAGGTTAGTGGATAATTTTAAACGTCAGCTCATAGGGGCTGGTTTTTCCCTCATCGCGCGCGCCGCCCATTTGGTATACGCGAACGGTATATTTGCCGCTGGTCGCCAGGCGCTGTTCGAAATCGCCGTCGCGCATGGCACCATTAAAAACCGTTTCATTGGCGGGGTTAATGACGTTGAAATAGGGATGATGGGCGCCGCGTTTCATACTGACGCGCATAGTCTGGCCTGCCTTCGCCACCAGCGTATAGTCTTTCACATCGGCCCCGCTCACCGCATTATGCATAGTGGTGCCGCTGGTGCCTTTATCGAAATGAATCGGCTGGGTATTTATTTTATAGCTTGCCATCGATACTACTGGCGTTAATAAACAACCAGCGCAGATCACGCTACCAACAATTAACTTAATTTTTTGCATTTAATTAACACCTTATGTTTTTATACGCGCTGTTATATCACATAAAGCGGCCGGGCCTGCTGCCATTATTTCCCGCGATGGAGCAAGTCCTGATAAATAGCGGTCAACTGGCCGCCCGGACGAAACTCCTTTTTAATCCACTGGGTCACCTGCCCGGTCGCCGCGTGCTGGGTGGCGAGGAGCATTCCCGAATCCTGGCGCGGGTTGTGGATCTGCCGCGTCACCAGCAGCCGCCCGTCCATCGCTTCATTGACCATATAATCCGGCAGGAAGCCAATTCCCTCTCCGAGGATCTGACACTGGCACTTGGTATTAAAATCCGGCACCAGGATCGCCTCCTGACCGTGCAGCAGCCAGCCGACCTTTTTATTAATCGTATTCGCGGTGTCTTCCACCATGATATTCGGATAGAGGCGCAGCTGGCTTTCGGAGATCGGTTCCGGCATAAACGCCAGCGGGTGATCCGGCGCAATGGCGAACACCCAGCGAATGGCGCCAATTTCGGTGTAATCAATACCGCCGCCGTCGAGCAGCGTATCCGGCGCGCCGATAGCAATGTTGGCCTGGTTATTAATAATGGCGTCCCAGACGCCGTTGTAGACCTGGGTAGTGACGGTTATCTGACAGGTGGGGAACTGTTTTTTAAGCACCTGCAGCAGGCGTGCGGTGTGCCGCGGGGTATAGAGCAGCTGATTAATGCAGATTCGCACCCGCGCCTCGATGCCCTGGGCGATAGTATCGATGCTGCGCTTGATAGCGTGGAAATCGTTCAGCAGGTCGGTGGCTTTGCGAAAAAGGTAGTAGCCGGATTCGGTGAGCTCAATGCTGCGGGTATTGCGGGTAAACAGCACCACGTCCAGCCCCGTCTCCATGCGCTTAATGGTGTAGCTGATGGCGGAGGTTGTGAGCCCCAGCTCATCCGCCGCCTTGCTAAAACTGCCAAAGCGCGCCGCCGTAGTGAACGCCTGCAGATTTTCTTCGGTAAAAATTGAGTTCATTTGCCCGCTCCTGCTCTCATCAACCGGCCATCCGCTAGATTCTCATGCTGAATGTATTTGCCAGGTGGATGATTGGGCAACCATTTTTGAATAACTTTTAACACCACGCCCACAATCTACCTGAAAGAACGCGGGTTCTCTCAGGCCGCGGCGGCGCTTCAGGCTTCAGGCTTCGACGTCGCTTCGCTCAGCCGACGGCCGGTATATTCGGAAATAAGGCCGACGCAGTTGCCGGCGAAAAAGCCCAGCAGCGTCACCGGCCAGTTCAGCCCGGAGGCAAAGAATAGCGTCATGCCGAGGAAGCCGCCGGGGATAAACGACGTCAGAGAAAACCGCCCCTGCCAGACGATCGCCGCTGAGAACGGCACCGTGACGATGACGCTGGCCCAGAAGCCCGATATGCCGCTCAGCGCGGCGACCCATCCCGAGGCCAGCGCCGCAAGAAACGCCCATACCGCCCCGGAGTAGTTAACAAACAGGCTTTTGACAAACCCCGCCTTGCCTCCGCCCGCGGCATAAAAACTGCAGAAGGCCACGAAGCCAATCGTTCCTAATAATTCCCAGCCGTGCTCAAGCCCAACCTGCGAGGAGATAAGCTGCCAGACGCCAGCGCTAATTCCGACAGTAATCCCCGTAGCCGTGAGTCCGTTCATCTTGTCCTCCTCCGAATAATCGTTTCCAGGTGTCCTTGTTACCTTCGGGAACTATATATAAACAAAACCCGATTGCATTAAGGGGAATACGAAGAAACCAGCAAAGGGTGCACCACCGCACAGCCTGCATCCATTATTAAATGATATTCAACAATCAGCCGCTTTACGGCGAATAAATTTTAAGCGGGTTCTTTTATCATTTTTTCATTGCTATCCTCAGCCCATCAACCAAAATCGTCAGCGCAAATTATCCGGAGCCGGTTTATGTCCAGGGAAAATCTCATCACTGAATACCTGTTAGCGGCGGAGCAAGGAAACCTCGCACAGTTAAAACAGTGCCTGCTCAAGGGCGTTAATATTAACAGCGCTAACCGCCTCGGCCAGACGGCTATTGTCCTTGCCAGCTTACATCAGCACTATGACTGTGTGGCGCAGCTTATTGCTGCGGGGATCGATATTAATAAACAGGACCAGACCTGTTTAAACCCCTTCCTGATAAGCTGCCTGAATAATGATTTAACGCTGTTGCGCTTAATTCTTCCCGCCGCTCCGGACCTCAACTGCTTAACGCGTTTTGGCGGCGTCGGCCTGACGCCGGCCTGTGAAAAAGGCCATCTGGCGATCGTCCAGGAGCTGCTGACGCAGACCGAGATTAACGTTAATCACACCAACTTTGTCGGCTGGACGCCGCTGCTGGAAGCCATCGTGCTCAACGACGGCGGCAGCACGCAGCAGGCGATCGTTGCGCTGCTGCTGGAGCACGGCGCCAGCCCGCATATGACCGATAAATACGGCAGGACTCCGCTGGAACTGGCGCGGGAAAAAGGCTTTAGCGAAATAGCCCACCTGCTGACTGCTGCGGGCGCCTAGCCGAGGAGAACCGCTATCGACACCTCCGGACGGCGGTGTGTGCAAGCGCTAACTGCGGACGAAAGGTTTCTCGCGCAGCGCGGCAGCGGGCGGGTTGAACAGCGCTTTTCCCGGGCGGTAAACCTGTTTGTTCCGGGTCCGCAGCGGATGCTGACGCTGCTTTGCGCAGATTACGACAACGCGCCCAACAGCTGTAGGTTGGCACTCACACACTTTGACAACCTGTTCCGGCCCGGCCAGCCGGTTCGCTTTCTTGATTCAGGCATCGCGTTTGGCGAGAGCGGATGGATAGATACATCGCAATGCCGGCGCTGGCAAATGGCCAAACCCACGCTGAGCGACGAGCGCCTGCGGCATATTCCGTGGCGGCGCTGGAGCCGCACTCTCCGCCAGCAGCTGCACGACGATGAAACCTTATTTCTCTATCGCGGCAATAATCCTTTTCATCAGGAAATTAGCCGGCAATTACAGCAACGCCGCCGCGTTTTATTAGCGGCCCTGCAGCAGGGAGATGAAATTACGCCGGCGGTGTCCTCTATGCTGGGGCTGGGTATTGGCCTGACGCCGTCGGCGGATGATTATCTGGTTGGCCTCAGCGTTATTTTATTACTCCCCGGACATCCGCGGGAAAAATACCGGGATGATTTTTTATTGGCCCTGCAGCGCGCCGGAAATAATACCACCCCGCTCAGCGCCATAACCTTAGAAGCCGCATTAAACCAGCGTTACCGAGAAAGTATTGCGCGATTTATTCATTATTTACTGAATGAACCAGCGTCCTTTTCTATCGAGGCTATTGCCGATATTAAAAATATTGGCTCAAGCTCCGGCTGCGACATGCTGTACGGCATGGCGGACGCCTGCGCCCTGAGCCAAACGTATGGAGGAAATTATGTCAGTCAAAATAATCGTTAAGCCGAATACCTATTTTGATTCCGTTTCGCTGATGTCGATTTCGACCCGGGCCAATCAGCTCGACGGCGTCGAGCAGGCGTTTGTGGCTATGGCCACGGAGATGAACAAAGGGGTGCTGAAAAATCTCGGGCTGCTGACGCCGGAGCTGGCCGCAGCGAAAAACGGCGACCTGATGATCGTCATTAATGGTCGCGACGGCGCGGACAACGAACAAACCCTGGCGGCCATCGAAGAGCTGTTCCACAACAAGGCGCAGAGCGGGCAGCATGAAGCCCGCTACGCGACGCTTGCCAGCGCCAAAAAGCATCTCCCCGAGAGCAATCTGGCGGTCATTTCGGTCAATGGCCTGTTCGCCGCCCGGGAGGCCCGCCAGGCGCTGCAAAACGATCTTAACGTCATGCTGTTTTCCGATAACGTCACGCCGGAAGAGGAGCTGGCGCTGAAGCAGCTGGCCCATGAAAAAGGCCTGCTGATGATGGGGCCGGACTGCGGCACCGCCATCATTAACGGCACCGCCCTGTGCTTTGGCAACGCGGTGCGCCGCGGCAATATCGGGATTGTCGGCGCCTCCGGCACCGGCAGCCAGGAGCTGAGCGTGCGGATCCACGATTTCGGCGGCGGCGTATCGCAGCTTATCGGCACCGGCGGGCGCGATCTGAGTGAAAAAATCGGCGGCCTGATGATGCTGGACGCCATCGGGATGCTGGAAGACGATCCGCAGACCGAGATCATCGTCCTGATCTCAAAACCTCCGGCTCCGGCGGTGGCGCGCAGGGTCATTGAACGCGCCCGCGCCTGCCGCAAGCCGGTGGTGGTCTGCTTCCTCGGTCGCGCCGAAGCGCCTGCGGATGAGAGCGGTCTGCAGTTTGCCCGCGGCACCTACGAAGCGGCGCTGAAAGCGGTCGCGCTCTGCGGCATTACGCCGGCGGGCGGCGATCGCCAGGCGGCAGATCGGGCGCTGATTGCCGACGTTCGCGCGCGCCTGATCCCGCAGCAGAAGTATATTCGCGGCCTGTTCTGCGGCGGCACCCTGTGCGATGAAGCGATGTTTGCGCTGCTGGAACAAGAGGCCGAGGTCTACAGCAATATCCAGCCCGACCCGGCCCTGCGCCTGACGGATATCAACCGCAGCGTCGGGCATACCTTCCTCGACTTCGGCGACGACGACTTCACCAACGGCAGGCCGCACCCGATGATCGACCCGACCAACCGCATCCAGCGGCTATTGCAGGAGGCCCGCGATCCGCAGGTCGCCGTTATCGTTATGGATTTCGTGCTGGGCTTCGGCTCCCATGAGGATCCCGCCGGCGCGATGCTGGAGGCGATTAAGCAGGCGCAGGCCATTGCCGCCGCCGACGGGCGCCCGCTGGCAATCCTCGGCTACGTGCTCGGCACCGACCTCGATACCCCTTCCCTGGAACAACAGCGCCGCCGGCTTAGCGATGCGGGCGTCATTCTGGCCAGCAGCAGCAGCCATACCGGCCTGCTGGCGCGTGAATTTATCTGCAAAGGAGAGAAAGCCTGATGAGCCAGCCACTATTCAACCAGCCGCTGAACGTCATTAACGTTGGGATCGCCCTGTTCAGCGAGGAGCTGAAAAAGCAGCACGTCGCCGTTACCCAGCTCGACTGGACGCCGCCGGGCCAGGGCAATATGCAGGTCGTGCAGGCGCTGGACGCCATCGCCGACTCCGCGCTGGCCGACAAAATCGCCGCCGCCAACCGGCAGGCGCTGGAGCGCATTATTCAGTCGCACCCGGTGCTGACCAGCTTCGATCAGGCCATTAACGTGGTTCCCGGCATGACCGCCAAAACCATCCTCCACGCCGGGCCGCCGGTCAAATGGGAGCAGATGTGTGGCGCGATGAAGGGCGCGGTGACCGGGGCGCTGGTATTCGAAGGCCTGGCGCAGGATTTGAATGAGGCCGCAGAGCTGGCGGCCTCCGGGGAGATCATCTTCTCACCGTGCCACGAGCACGACTGCGTCGGCTCAATGGCGGGGGTCACCTCGGCCTCAATGTTCATGCATATTGTCGAGAATAAAACCTACGGCAACGTCGCGTTTACCAACATGAGCGAGCAGATGGCGAAGATCCTGCGCATGGGGGCCAACGACCAGAGCGTTATCGATCGCCTTAACTGGATGCGCGACGTGCAGGGGCCGATGCTGCGGGAGGCGATGAAGATCGTCGGCGAAATCGATCTGCGCCTGATGCTGGCCCAGGCCCTGCATATGGGCGACGAGTGCCACAACCGTAACAATGCGGGCACCACCCTGCTGATTCAGGCGCTGACGCCGGGCATTATTCAGGCCGGCTATTCCGTCGAGCAGCAGCGCCAGGTCTTCGAGTTTGTCGCCAGCAGCGACTACTTCTCCGGCCCGACGTGGATGGCAATGTGTAAAGCGGCGATGGACGCGGCCCACGGCATTGAGTACAGCACCGTGGTCACCACCATGGCGCGTAACGGCGTCGAGTTCGGCCTGCGGGTCAGCGGCCTGCCGGGAGAGTGGTTTACCGGCCCGGCCCAGCAGGTTATCGGCCCGATGTTCGCCGGCTATAAACCGGAAGACTCCGGGCTGGATATCGGCGATAGCGCGATTACCGAAACCTACGGCATCGGCGGCTTTGCGATGGCGACGGCGCCGGCTATCGTCGCGCTGGTGGGCGGCACGGTTGAGGAGGCTATCGACTTTTCGCGCCAGATGCGCGAAATCACCCTCGGCGAAAACCCCAACGTCACCATTCCGCTGCTCGGCTTTATGGGCGTCCCGACCGCCATCGATATTACCCGCGTCGGCGGCAGCGGCATTCTGCCGGTGATCAATACCGCCATCGCCCATAAGGATGCCGGGATCGGCATGATCGGCGCCGGCATTGTCCACCCGCCGTTCGCCTGCTTTGAAAAGGCCATTTTGCGCTGGAGCGAGCGTTACCTCGCGTAGCAAAGGGTTCCCCGGGGGCGCCGCTCCCGGGCAACGGCGAACAACCATAACTCTCTTATCCTCTGTAGCGGAACCCGGACAATGAAAGAACTCGTGGTCGTTGCCATTGGCGGCAACAGCATCATCAAAGATAACGCCAGCCAGTCGGTTGAGCATCAGGCCGAAGCCGTGAGAGCCGTGGCGGATACGGTGCTGGAGATGCTGGCATCGGACTATAACATCGTGCTCACCCACGGCAACGGGCCGCAGGTTGGGCTGGATCTCCGTCGCGCCGAAATCGCTCACGAGCACGAAGGCCTGCCGCTCACTCCCCTGGCCAACTGCGTCGCCGATACCCAGGGTGGCATCGGCTATCTGATCCAGCAGGCGCTCAATAATCGCCTGGCCCATCGCGGCGAGCAGAAGGCGGTCACCGTCGTCACCCAGGTTGAGGTGGACAAAAACGATCCCGGTTTTACCCATCCCACCAAGCCGATTGGCGCATTTTTTAGCGCCGCCCAGCGCGACGCGCTGCAGCTGGCGCATCCCGACTGGCGCTTCGTCGAAGATGCCGGGCGCGGCTATCGCCGGGTGGTGGCCTCGCCGGAGCCAAAGCGCATCGTCGAGGCCGAGGCGATTAAAACCCTCACCCGCCAGGGCTTCCTGGTGATCGGCGCCGGCGGCGGCGGTATTCCGGTAGTGCGCAGCGCAGGCGGCGATTATCAGAGCGTGGATGCGGTCATCGATAAAGACCTCTCCACCGCGCTGCTGGCGCGGGAAATTGACGCCGACGTGCTGGTTATTACCACCGGCGTTGAAAAGGTGTGCATTCATTTTGGCAAAGCCAACCAGCAGGCGCTGGGAACGGTGACGCTCGGCGAGATGACCCGCTATATGCAGGAGGGCCACTTTCCGGCGGGCAGCATGCTGCCGAAAATCGTCGCCAGCCTGGCATTCTTAGCCCACGGCGGCAGCCGGGTCATTATTACCACCCCCGAACGCCTGCCCGCCGCGCTGCGCGGGGAAACGGGCACCCATATTGTGCATAACTAACGGCGCATAGCTTAAGGAAGAAAGATGAATAACGACAATAGCCGCCGGGAGTTTCTCACCCGCAGTGGAAAAATAGCCGCCGCCGCGGCCCTGCTCGGCGCAGCGTCGCCCTCCGCCTACGCGGACGGCAGCAGCCCGGCCGCCTGCAGCGATCCCCAGGGGACCACGAGCCTCGGCGACAAACACTACTACCTCGACAACGTGCTGCTGGAGAGCGGCTTCGAGTATGAAAACGGGGCGGTGGTCCATACCCGCACCGAGCTGCAGACCCTGGAGATTCGCGACGGGAAGATAGCGGCCCTGCGGAGCAATAAAAGCCATCCCGATGCCACCCTCCCCCGCTACGACGCGGCGGGCATGCTGATGCTCCCGGCGATGCGCGACATGCATATTCACCTCGATAAAACCTTTTACGGCGGCCCGTGGCGCTCCCTGAACCGTCCGGCGGGCACCACGATTCAGGATATGATTAAGCTTGAGAAAAAGCTCCTGCCGGAGCTGCAGCCCTATACCCAGCAGCACGCAGAGAAGCTTATCGATCTTATCCAGTCCAAAGGCTCCACCGTGGCCCGCAGCCACTGCAATATCGAACCAACCTCGGGGCTAAAAAACCTCGAAAACCTGCAGGCGGTGCTGGCGCGGCGCAGTCCGGGATTCGAATGTGAAATCGTCGCCTTCCCGCAGCACGGCCTGCTGCTGTCGCACTCCGAGTCGCTGGTACGCGAAGCGATGCAGGCCGGGGCGCACTATGTCGGCGGCCTGGATCCGACCAACGTCGACGGCGCAATGGAGAAGTCGCTCGATACGATGTTCCAGATAGCGCTGGACTATGACAAAGGAGTCGATATTCATCTGCACGAAACCAGCCCGGCGGGCGTGGCGGCGATAAACTACATGGTAGAAACCGTGGAGAAGACCCCGCAGCTGAAGGGCAAGCTGACCATCAGCCACGCCTTTGCCCTGGCGACTCTCAACGAACGGCAGGTCGCGGCGATTGCCGAGCGCATGGCGGCCGCGCGGATAACCATCGCCTCAACCGTGCCGATCGGTACCCTGCATATGCCGCTAAGCCAACTGCGTGAGAAAGGCGTGTTTGTGATGACCGGTACCGACAGCGTCATCGATCACTGGTCGCCGTACGGCCTCGGCGACATGCTGGAGAAGGCCAACCTCTACGCCCAGCTCTACATTCGCCCGAATGAGCAGACGCTCTCCCGCTCGCTGGCGATTGCCACCGGCGACGTGCTGCCGCTGAACGATAAGGGCGAGCGCGTGTGGCCCAAGGTCCAGGACGACGCCAGCTTCGTGCTGGTTGACGCCTCCTGCTCCGCCGAAGCGGTGGCGCGTATTTCACCGCGCGCCGCAACCTTCCACCGGGGCCGAATGGTCTGGGGCAGCGTGGGCCGCGCCTGACGGCAGGCGGACGTAAAAAACCACCTGCATAGCAGGTGGCATTGAAAACGCCCCATAGGGGCGTACTAAGTCCAGACTCTGAGAGCCTTCCCTTCACACCTCTTTTAGAGGGAGCTGGCTCTCTTCAACTTCATGCTTT